>JBKQTS010000251.1:0-4080 GCA_052143075.1 Syntrophobacteraceae bacterium
GTGACCGTACGCAGTAACAACTGTCTAATCTAGCGGGTTAGAGTCCCGTCCGGGGAATTGTCCGTACACCCCGGTAGCACGCGGGAGCGGCGTTCTGGCAACAGAGGGTCGTGAGTTCCCAAACGGCAAAGCAGCAGGCCGTAACGCAAGTGAACCTGCATGTAGCCTCGTTACTTGATCGAAGATGCCGACCCAGTGGTCACATGGGGAAGGCCGCTGCACCAGGGTTTAGAGAACGGAATCGGTCCTGGTGATCTTCCGGGGTAGCAGGGGCGGCATGTTGCGGAAGACAGGCAGTTCAGTGCTGGAGACCCGATACGGTGGTGTTGAGGAACATCAACCGGTGCGTATAAGGAAACGAAATCGCAGCGGGCCGTACCGGGAGTCGGAGGGGTCCATAGTACCGTTTGAGGACGTGGGACAACATAACCCCGCCCGAGGGAAGGGACCCTGCTTTGTTCACGCAACCAAAGAGTGGAGGATGAGGGGATTGCAGAAATGCTAACAACCCCGGAAAGCATCAGGACACTGCAGAGGAAGCTCTACCGCAAGGCCAAGCAAGAGCCGGCCTGCCGCTTCCACGCCTTGTACGACAAGGTTTACCGGGCGGACATCCTCGGTCATGCCTACAACCTTGTCCGTGCCAACAAAGGGAGCGCCGGGATCGATGGCGTTACCTTCGAGGCCATCGAGGAGAAGGAAGGGGCAATCGCCTTCGTGGCGGAACTGGCTGGAGCACTGAAGGACAAGACATACAGGCCGGACCCTGTCAAGCGGGTCATGATACCGAAGGGCAATGGAAGTCAGCGCCCACTCGGTATCCCGACCATCCGTGACAGGGTGGCCCAGATGGCCATGAAATTGGTCATCGAGCCGATCTTCGAGGCGGATTTTTGCGATACCTCATACGGATTCAGGCCTAGGAAATCAGCCCATGACGCAGTCGATGACGTTACGCATACCATGCACAAAGGGTATACTAAAGTCATCGACGCCGATCTTTCCAAATACTTTGACACCATCCCCCATGCCAATCTCATGGCGACGGTAGCGCAGCGAATCAGCGACGGCGCAGTTCTGCACCTGATACAGATGTGGCTGAAAGCCCCGGTCATGGAAGAGGACAAGGACGGAACGAAGCGGAACATTGGCGGCGGCAAAGGCAACCGCAAAGGTACGCCACAGGGCGGAGTCGTTTCGCCGCTTCTGTCCAATCTCTACCTGCATCTACTGGACAGGATATGGGAGCGGCGGAAGCTGCAACAACGGCTTGGCGCACGCATTGTGCGCTACGCCGACGATATTGTCATCCTCTGTCGGAAAGGAAGTGAAAAGCCGATGGAGGTCCTGAGTCGCATACTGGAACGGCTGGGATTGACCCTCAACGGGACGAAGACACAAATAGTCAACACCTTCGAGGGGAAGTTCGATTTTCTTGGGTTCTCCATCTGGATGGGAAAGAGCATTAGGACGGGCAATTACTATCCGCACGCCCAGCCATCGAAGAAGTCCCTGCAGGCGATCAAAGATCGTGTTACCGCTCTAACGAAGCGGGAGAGAACACTTGTGCCGCTTGATCTGGTCGTGGGAGCAGTCAACGCCGTCGTCCGCGGCTGGGTTGGCTATTTTCACTACAAGAACTGCAGCAAAGCCCTGGAGCATGTACGGGGCCACGTTGAAGAACGGCTGCGGACACACCTGCGCAAGCGTCACAAGGTCAGGGACAGGAAGGCGGGTTTTGCCAGATTTGGCAATCAGGCTCTGTACGACAGTTACGGCTTGTACAAAGTGCCGACGACAGCAGGCTGGACAAAGGCGCATGCTTTGAGGTGAAGAACATCGGAAAGCCGTGTGCGGGAAAACCGCATGCACGGTTTGATGAGGGAGAGCAGGCTCAATGCCTGCTCTCTACTCTACCCACAAGCTTTTTTCTCTTTTCACGGCCCAAGAGTTTCACTTCCCCGTTAATATTGCGTCCTATTTGCTTGAACCTGTCATCCAGCGGCGTGGCGGATCGGGTTCACCGACTGTGGGGAGGGCGCGCGTCCTGAAAGCGAAAAGACCAGCTTCATTTACGTGTCATCAGTTGAACGGTTGATTGAGAATCCTTATAATTTTGCGAGCTACCGAGTTGTTCAACGATTTTTTTCAGAGCGAAAACCGACCGCAAAGGGCGGTTTGGCATGTGCAGATAGCCAAGTTAATGCACGCTTCAGATAGATAACTCCTGCTGGGCAGGAATCGGACAAAGTCCCGGCTCAATTCATTCCAGGGGGTTCCCGATGGAAACCGAGATCGTATCCGAAAAAATCCTGGTCGTTGACGACGATGTGCATATCTGCACGGTTGTGAAATCTTTTTTGGAGCTCAAGGGGTACGATCCTATAGTCTGCACCAATCCCATGCAAGCCCTGGAGCTCTCCGACAACCATTGGTTCGGGCTGGCTTTTGTCGACATCAATCTGCCGAACATGAGCGGACTCGATTTGGTCGTGAAGCTGAGAGAAAAGAGATCGGCAGCGGAGGTGGTGTTCATTACGGGTTCGGACGTGCTGGAGCACGCGGTCCAGGCGATCAAGCTGGGGGCGAGCGACTTTCTTCCCAAGCCCTTCCACCTGAGCGAATTGGAAATCTGCCTCAGTCGATACGAAGAGCGGAAGTCTCTGAGAAAACAAATACAACTGGCCGAAAAGCGCTACTACGACCTCGTGCAGGGATTGCCGCTGCTCGTATTCGTCCTGCGTAAAGACCTTAGATTTGATTTCGTAAACTATACCTGCCTTTCCATCCTGGGCTACACCCCGGAAGAAATCATTAACATTCCCGGACTGTTCCCTGAACTGATTCACAATGATGACCGCAAGCGCGTCCTGCAGCTTTTCCAGGCAATGTTCCAGGACGGGGGACCCGGTTTCTCCACCAACTGCCGTATGATCCACAAAAAAGGGCGTGTGATCCATACGATAGTAAAATCCATCTCCACCTGCTGGTGTACTGATGGTTCCGATGTGGTATGCGTCGAGGGGGCGATTGTGGACATAACCGACCGTATTTCCATGGAGAAGGCCCTGGTGCAGAGGGAGAAATTGAGGACGCTGGGAGCTATTTCGGCCGAAGTGGCGCACGAAGTCCGAAACCCTCTTGTCGCTATCGGCGGGTTTGCAAGGCGTCTTCAAAAAAAGGGGATGGACCAACCGGAACTCCAGATCATTTTGAACGAAGCGGGCCGACTCGAAAGGATGTTGGAGAGAATCAGGGATTATCTCAAGCCCCTGGATGTCCATTTTGAAGACTGTTCGATCAACGCTATAGTGGAGAATAGTCTCGATCTGCTGTCGCCTGAAATCGAGCGCAGACAAATCGACTGCCTTCTCGATCTGAGCCGGGACATGCCCGCCGCATGCGTTGACCGGGACATCCTCGGCCAGGTTTGCATAAACCTTATTCGCAATGCGGCCGAAGCCATAGTGGAGCGCGGGACCCTGAAAGTGCGCACCCTGGAAGGCGATCACAATTTCCACATAGAATTCAGAAACAGGAGCACGAGGCCACTGGTCAAGGATCCGGAGAGCCTGTTTCTTCCTTTCGACGAAGGTGGGCAGAGCATAGGACTTCCTCTGTGCAACAGGCTTCTCAAGGCAATGGAAGGCACAATTTCCTATTCGGAGGAGCAGGGGGAGATCGTATTCACGGTTTCCCTGCCAAAGACGGCCAGGCCATGCCGGCCCCATGGGCGCATTTTCGAAGAGCAATGCGCCTGACAGGATCTACGGTCCGCTGTCGATCCAAACGAGAGCCTTTCGAACGACGCCCGCATCCGATCCACTATACCGTCTTCTGCCAATGATCTCACCTTGGTCAGCGCCAACGTAAATTCAAAGCTGATCCTCTTCTTGCATACTCACTGGACCGGACATCATCCAGCCGCTGAAATGATGCTTTCCCCGGATGATAAGTCAGTTTGTAGAGGTTGGGGCCAGAGTGGTCTACCACATATAAACCTGGATTATGCGTGAGCATGCGTGAAAATTATACTGCGTTCACTCCAACCATATGATATTGTGTCGCAAATTCGTCAAA
>JBKQTS010000252.1:0-4577 GCA_052143075.1 Syntrophobacteraceae bacterium
GTCCGCCGCGGCGGCAATGTCGATCGGGCATGCAAATTGATCGTCATCGGGACAGGGATGTTGTTCGTATATTATTTCGTCACAGGAGGCATAGAAAACACGGTCTGGCTGTTTATCTTCCCGCTCATTTCCTCCTTTTTGCTAGGCAATAGAACGGGCCTGATGGCCAGCGCCTTCCTCATTGCCACTTCACTCATTCTTTCGCTATGTTTGAGGACATTCTCCCCACCGGTGCCGGTGGCAGTTTATTCCGCCCCTTTCCTTGCTTGCTTCACCGCGTCGTTCATCGTCGTGGCAATTATTTCGTTTATCTTCGAGTTTGTGAAGGATAAGGCACACCGTGAGCTGTCGGAGCAGCACAGGGAACTTGCTGCAACAAAAGAAGCGGCCGAGGCAGCCAGCCTGGCCAAATCACAATTCCTTGCCAACATGAGTCATGAGATCCGCACCCCCATGAATGGCGTGCTCGGCATGGCAGAAGTGCTGTTGGGACCAGATCTGAATGATAAACAGCGCAATATCGCTAAAATTGTATTGCGGTCAGGCGAAGCGCTTCTAAGTGTGTTGAATGATATCCTGGATTACTCAAAAATAGAAGCAGGCAAGCTGGAACTTGAGGACATCAGCTTTGACCTGCGCGAGTGCGTTGAAGAAACCACACAACTTTTCGCAGAAAAGGCACATAAGAAAGGTCTCAAACTGGGGCTCGATCTGCACAACGATGTCCCCGTGGCGTTGCGAGGCGACCCGGGCCGCTTGCGCCAGACACTGATAAACCTCATTAACAATGCCATCAAGTTCACTGAGCATGGAGAGGTTTTCGTCCGCATAACCGCCTTGGGAAAAGAGCAAGATCATGCACACCTGTGTTTTGAAGTCCGTGACACAGGGATTGGTATTGCCCCGGAAGTCCGGGAGCATATTTTTGAAGCCTTTTCACAGGCAGACGGCACTACCACGCGGAAATACGGGGGCACGGGTTTGGGTCTCGCCATCTGCAAGCAGTTGTGCGAGATGATGGGTGGAAAAATCATGGTCGAGAGCACGCTCAATAAGGGCAGCGTCTTCCGCTTCACGGTGCGCTTGAAATTCGCTTCCCATCCTCTGAACCCGGCAGTTGCCGGACATCATCATCTTAAGGACCTGACCAAAGTGGTGTTTGGAGCACGGGTGCTCCTTGTCGAGGACAATGTTGTAAACCAGGAAGTCGCGCTATACATGCTGGAAGACCTTGGCTGCAGTGTTGAGCTGGCTTCAAATGGGCGAGAAGCCCTCGAAGCCACCTCAAAAACTCCTTTTGACCTTGTGCTCATGGACTGCCAGATGCCGGAAATGAATGGTTACGAAGCCACACAGATCATCAGGGAAAAAGAAATGCAGCAAATAAAGCATCGAAGCGAGCCAGGTCTCAGCATTCGCCGCACACCAATCATTGCCCTGACTGCCTACGCCATGCAGGGAGATCATGAACAGTGCATCGCCGCCGGAATGGACGACTACCTCAGCAAACCCTTCAACCTGGACCAGTTGTGCACGGTCTTGAAGCGTTGGCTGCCGTCGAAATCGATCGCCGGTTTGCCCGTGGATACTCGCCTTGCCGCTAGTGGTGCGCGGGAAGGACAAACCGCTCAGGACCCATCTGGGACTTGCGCCTCTTTGGATAGAACAAACGTAGAATCCGGCATGCCGGCCAGTGTAACTTTTAATCGACTCTCTCAGATGGAACCGCTCGATCGGAAAGTACTGGACTTCTTGAGGTCTCCTTCGCGAAATGGGGAATCCAGCCTTCTCAAAAGGGTCATCGGAATATACATGATGAGTTCATCAAAGCTGATGGAAACTCTCCATCAAGCGATAAGCCTTGGGGACGCATCTGCAATTCAAAACGCGGCCCACAGCCTGAAATCTGCAAGCGGAAACCTCGGCGCCATGGCGCTCGTAGAACTCTGTAAAGAATTGGAGAGTATGGGCCGAGCAGGGACCACGGCGAGCAGCACCTCTCTGCTGCCCGTGCTTGAAGTGGAATATGAGAGAGTTCGTGAAGCTCTGGCGGAAGAGCTAAAGGAAACAGTTGGTTGATAAGACCGTGCAGTCCTGAATTCCAACCTTCGGAATCGCTCGGATCTCAGCCTTCAGGACATCGCGCGGATGTACAATCCTGTGCTGCGGAGTCGGCTCGGCTATTTCGGGCGTTTCTACCCCTCGGCGCTCCATCCGGCGCTCCGCCACTTCAATCGGACTCTGGTTGCCTGGGCCATGCGCAAGTTCAGGAGGTTCAAAGACCATCCAACACGTGCAGGTCTCTTCCTTCTACGCATTGCGAAGCAGATGCCGCATCTCTTTGCACACTGGCAACGAGGGATGGTGGGGTCTTTTGCTTGATGGGAGCGGTGTGAGTCGAGAGGCTCCCGCACCGTTCTGAGAGGGACTGGGGGTGCAATTCCCCCGGTCTACTCACCGCTGTACTGACTTTTATCCACGAATGATGCCCCAGCCCCAAGGGGTACTCGATGATGGAGTCCACATTAGGAATTATGACGTTTTTTGAATGGGCCTTCGCACTTGCATCTTTATCAGAAGGCCTTGGTTTTTCGACGTTTTTGCACAACAGCACAGAAGTTCAGGGCAAAAGTGAGGACCTTCAAGCTAAACAATTTGAACTTTCGTGGCTGTTAGGGTTGCTATGCCTACAAAACAAAACTGGACAGGCGCGCACTCAAAGACGACCTTGCCGAAGTTTTGGAAGCGGTCCTCGAGATAGACATCCTGGTCCTCGCATCTTCTCTTTACTACTGGGATATTTCTTCACAGTGAAAAGCTTTCATGGCCAGAATGTCCTCGCTCCTAGTGCCCGAACTCATCACCAATCCTAAAAAATGTCGCTCCCGCCAGCCTATATGTCAAAACCTTTTCTTCTAAGTATCAGTTTCATATTTGCCCCGGACGCCACGACCGGTCGTTGTCAGGCCGTTTAGTCGGCGGCCCACTGATCCCCATCCCACCAAAACTTGTGCTGGTTGTCAAAACCTCCTACTGAGACCTCTGAGCTTTATCTTCTCCTGGTGACTGTGTACATTTCATCGTCTCCATCGTAGAACTCAACAGCTACTAATC
The DNA here is from genome assembly GCA_052143075.1 of Syntrophobacteraceae bacterium. Classification (GTDB taxonomy): domain Bacteria; phylum Desulfobacterota; class Syntrophobacteria; order Syntrophobacterales; family Syntrophobacteraceae; genus SbD1. The sequence goes on from JBKQTS010000252.1 coordinate 3,115, forward strand.
TATCCTTCAGATTGGCGATATCCCGACCATTTTTGAATCGCCTCATATCCGCAGCCGAGAAGTGGTAGATACCATGTGCCTCGTAGGTTTGAGTGGGACCTGTCAACCGCCCCGTATCGCACATGGTATGGTATCCGTCTCTGTCATAATTGCTAAGGGTATCATGTTCCTCTAAAGTGGATACTCCCGGAGAGTGTTCCCCGGGGAGGTAATCATCAATTGCGAGTTGCCAGTAAATTTCCTTCCACATTAACAATTCTCCTTTAGTAAAGATTGCATTCCGCCAGAACTTCTTCCGCACTTATTGCCCTTGCCTAAAAGCTGCCTCAACTTCCCGCTGATGCATGTCCTAGCACATTTCTACCTGCGGTCGAGGCCGATCCCGATCACATATATAACGCCGGCGCCAAAGATGAGCTTGATTTCGAAGACGTCAAAGGCCAGGAGCTTGCAAAACGCGGGCTTGAGGTCGCCGCAGCCGGATCCTACAATGTCCTATGTTACCGGACAATGTGTAGTTTGGGCGGGATAGCTAAGGTGGGATTCTTTTCCATGAGTTCCAGACGCGGCCAGCAGATTTCCATATCCTTAGAGTCCGCCATCTCTGCAAGAATGAGACAACCCTGATACTCGTCCCAACAGTCCGATTCATGGGTTATGACGGTACCGTCTCCACGGAAGACTAATTCACGTCCATCCCTGAGTCCCAGGAAAATCTCCGAATCCTCAAGGCAAAAACAGCTGACGATAGAACTGTCTGGAAAATCTACCAAGATCCTGAAAAAATCGAGGATTTCACCTGTAGTTGGATGAAAATCAATCATGACACATCTCCTTGCTGACCCAGGGGGAACAGAACACCACCCTGGTCTTTAATGTTCTACCAAGGTTCGATCCGAACGAATTCGGAAATATCCGTCACGCTGAAATGCCGATGGATACTCCCGGCTGACTTTTCCAAAAACTCCGCTAAAATCAGCCATTCCTCGCGGTCATCGCGGACCTCATCGTGGAACCGACGCAACAAGTCCACTATCTCATCATAAATGTCCACGATTACACCTCTTTCTTTTCTCTTGCTGATTTTCCTGTGAACAGCAGGACGCGATGTTCGCCATAAACTTCGGCGTTGCGGGCCAGACAGGACTCCTTGGCCTCCAGGCGTTTCTTTTCCTTGCGAGTTGCCCGGATATAGATGTTTAGCAACCCCCGAATTTCCAGCAAATCCTCCAGTGCTTCCTCACAAAGGGCCGAGGTGTTTGATGGAACGTTCGGAATTATGGACAATTCCACCAGGTCATATTGGACCTTGCTCCAAATGCGATTATAGTAATCCCTGAGTTTATCAGGGGACCGTGAAAGTGACTGCTGACATGACTTTCTTTTCATAACTATCTCCATTTTTGGCAAGGGGAACAAGCGGGGACTGCGCAATGAGGCCCCTACGCCACCCTGCCCTGGTT
>JBKQTS010000253.1:0-125218 GCA_052143075.1 Syntrophobacteraceae bacterium
AGTTCCTGCCCAGAGGATGACTGATAACCAATCTACCTTGTTGCCGCAGCACCCGGTAGAGGTTATCCAGGCTTTTTGCTTTATCCATTATATTGGAAAAACAAGCGTTGATGAAGACTACGTCCAGACTGTCGTCGGGAAGCGGCAGGTCCCTGATATCACAACGGTGGACTATGACCCGGGGGAATTTTTCCTTTACCCGCTGAAGCATGTTTTCCGAAAGATCACAAGCATGGATCTCGGCAGGCCCATACTTCAGAATAAAGGTGATGAGAATCCCGGTGCCGGTTCCCACATCCAGGACCCTTTCGCCCGATCGGAGGCCGCTTGCTTCTACGGTGGTTTTCAGTCGCTCAGGCACCCCTTGCGGGAGGGGAGCTTCAAAGAGATCCACGTTGTCGTTGAAGTACTTTTTCTGCAGTCTGTTTATCTCTTCGATTTGTTCTGGTGTAAGACGATCTGTCATGGGGAGTTCCAACGGTCTCGTTCAGTACCTTCCGGTACTCTCGGTCCTAATCCGATAGGCATTGCCGGCAAAGATGACGATAAATAACAATACCACACCTGTGAGGAATCGCTGGCAAAAACATCCCGCTTTGGCTTTGCCGCAGCCTTTCGTGGAGTTGTGCGTCGATCCAATCGCGATGAACTCACCATTCTGACGCTCAGCGGCAGGATGTGGATGGACCCATTTTCGTGGTTTCAGGGCGCCCCGGGGGACCAGAAGAACTGTTAGAAATTCGAGAGTTCCCCCTCGTCAAAAGGAATCAACTCTTCCGGGCGCTTCTCAACCTTTTTCATATCGCCGTGGCTCTGTCCGTTTCCTTTTGGGACACGAGCGCCGCTCATATTTTTTCGGGCCGCAAATACCTGCGGATGGATTCCGCTGCTCCGGGCCATATCGGCCGTATTTGCGACGTCTGCCCCCCTTCTTGCTCCTCGGTTCTCACTCCTCGCTTCCCGCTTTTCATTCGAGCCGCCGACAAGTGACTGTAGTTCACTTACATAAACCTTCATCTGTTCCGCCTGGGCGCTCATCTCCTCAGAGGCGGCGGCAGACTCCTCGGCAGTTGCCGAATTGCTTTGGACAACCTTATCAAGCTCTGCGACCGCCGTGCTCACCTGCCCGATTCCCTGGGCCTGCTCGTTCGAAGCTGCCGCGATCTCACTGACCAATTCTCCCGATTTTGAAATGGTGGTTGCAACTGAATTGAATTCGGTGTTGGTCGTGCCAACCAGAGCGGAGCCTTCCTTAACCGTCTTAACAGTTCCCTCGATAAGGTCCGCCGTGTTTCTTGCGGCCTCGGCAGCGCGCATGGCAAGGTTTCTCACCTCGTCGGCCACGACCGCAAACCCAGCCCCGGACTCGCCCGCTCTTGCCGCCTCCACCGCTGCATTGAGGGCAAGCAGGTTTGTCTGGAAGGCTATCTCGTCAATGGTTTTGATGATCTTCTGAGTTTCCAGATTGGCCTTGGTAATTTGCCCCATGGACTCGGTGAGATTAACCATGGACTGGTTTGCTTTTCCGACGGCATGCCTGGCTTCAGTCATCAATTGATTGGCCTGGGAGGCGTTTTCGGCGTTCTGCTCTGTCATGGAGGAAATTTCTTCCAGCGAGGCAGTAGTCTCCTCTATTGAAGCGGCCTGCTGCGATGCTCCGTCAGCGAGTTGCTGACTTGCCGACGAAACCTCGTTTGAGGCTGAGGCTACCTGGCTGGCGCCTTCGATAAGGCCGGCTATTGATTTCCTTAAGGACCCGTTGATCGATCTCGATATAAGGACACCTAGACCGGTGAGGATGAAAATCCCGCCCAGTGATACGGCCAGGCTAATCCGATCGGTCGCCCTGTTGCTGCTTTCGATGATTGCTTTCGAGGATTCGAATATACCTTTTGATTTCTGTTGTATCTGCGCCGCTGTAAGTTGCAGTGTCTTCCTCAAATCGTTATTCTTGCCCCACAGCTCAAAAATGGCATCTTCGGTGCGGGCTATTTGAGTTAATAAGGGTTCCGAAGCATGCCAGGCTTGAGCGAAATCCTTCATGGTGGAAACTGTCAGCTCAACGTTTTTCTTTTTGAGTTCCAGTTTCTTTTCAATGGCCTGACGGGTTTCCCGGTATTTCGAAGCGTCGCCTCGAAGCAAAAGATCCTGGATATTCATTATCCTGTCTGAAAAAAGCACCAGGATGTCGCTCAGCTCTTTACGTATTGCGTTCTTATCGAAAGCCAGGAATTCACCCTTCATATTGAGCAGGGCCTCTTCTGATTCTATGGTGTCGAGGACCTTTTTCACATTAGTATTGACCGATCCAATGTTGGCGAAGAGATCGGCTTTGTCTTTGCTTATGTCATTGAGACCCTGGGCCACATTTTGAAAGACACGCGCATGTTCTGCTTCGGTCTGGGACATGGTTGCGGCGTCATTCGCTATCCCGGCTCCGGCGTCGAATGACCTTATCCGGGTGAGGGCCTCATTGAGTCCGCGCCGATACTCGTCCAAGCCCGATAACTCCTTTGAATCCAGCGTGTTTATGAATTTTTCCTCTCCCATCATAATTTTCAGCATTAGCGTTTCAACAGTCTGACTATGCTCAAGCACGCTCATGTAGGTATTTTTCTTTACCGCAGAGTATTTTGCGAATCCTGAAATGCTGGCCACACCTATGACCCCGAGGGTTACCAGCATGAAGATTTTGCCGCGAATGCTAAATGATTTGATCCGCCTTATGATTGACATCTTTTTTCTCCTCCAGCGCGTGCCTTGCAACCAGACTCCGCTCGTCCCGGCGCGATTGCGGCGCCGGATACCCGGGGGCTTTATAGGGGAGTGGCCTCAGGTATCCAGTATCTCCTGCAATCTGCGCACGATAAATTGGAAGTGCGTAAGAGAGAAACTAATCTGTATAAATCCCCGCAGCCACGTATATGTTCTGTCCCGGCACACGGAGGACATAAGTTACTTTATGAGATAGTTTTTCTTCATGGGGCTTCGCCCACATGTATTCAATCCAGCCCTCGCCCTTATCTTTCGCCACCTCGAGGAGCTCGGTCACGAACATCTTGCCGTTTGGGTCTTTCATCCCTCTCATATTATGCCCAACCATCCCGGGGGCCATCGGGTGCGCCAACGATACGCCATCCAGGTCCCCTGCATACACGTATGAATCTTTCCAGACAAACGGCCCCTTGGGGTCCTGGATTTTGGCCATCGCTGCTTCAACCCCGACCTCCTTGATCAAAGCGGCAGCTTCTTTGCATTTGGCAACGCATTCGTCCTTGGTGGCCCTTTCCTGCGCGACTGAAAGGCCAAGACAGAACATAAACAGGAAAGCAAAAGCGGCTAAAACTTGAGTTGCTCTTTTCATTTTGGCTTTCTCCTTACCAAGATTTTTGTTTACAGGAAGCTAATCTTCATAAATACCGGCGGCTACGTATACCGATTGCCCTGGTACACGGTAGACGAAAGTCGCTTTATGAGAAGGCGCTTGTTCGTTGGGCTTCGGCCACATGTATTCAACCCAGCCCTCGCCCGCATTATTTGCCACATCGAGGATCTCAGAGCCGAACATCTTGCCGGTTGGGTCTTTCAACCCCCTCAAAGCCTTCCCAACCAGCCCGGGGGCCATCGGGTGCGCCAGCACTTTGCCTTCCAGGTCCGATGCATACACGTACGAATCTTTCCAGACAAACGGCCCTTTGGCGTCCTGGATTTTGGCCATCGCTGCTTCAACCCCGACCTCCTTGATCAAGGCCGCAGCCTCTTTGCATTTCGCAACGCATTCATCCCTGGAGGCCTTTTCCTGTGCGACTGCAAATCCAAGGCAAGAAACAAACAGGAAACCGACACACGCCAGAACCAATCCCGCTCTTTTCATTTCTTCCTCCTTTTATCGATAAAAATCCGGGGTCGCCGAAACCCATTGGTGTCTCAGTTTTTAATATCGGAGACCCGGTTGAGATTCTTGAACTGTTTTTATTCCTGAGCGATAGAGTAGGGATTAATTGCAAAATTCCCCGATCCATGCCCATTCCTGCTAATCCTGCTAATCCTGTCTGAGCTTTCTCCCCATTGCTTTACAGTTTGTAAAAAAGGCTGACACTTTACCCGATGAATCTACAGTCATCCGAAAGCGATGCTCCATAATTATGCAGGTAAATCATACTGTTATTCAATCTATTCATAAAAACGCTCTATGGCATGCAAGTTGCCTATCTCTTTGATGGCTGAATTCCGCCCTGTGCTGTCGTTTCGAATTTGAGTTCCATCTCCAATAGGTCAACAGGAGGCTTCCCCCGATGAGTGTTTCACGTCAGGTTTACGAGTTCCTTAAGGCTTCGTCCATCGCACACGCGCAATGGGATTATGAAGTCTCTATGTCCATCATCAAAAACCGCAAGAAACTTTTAGTTTTGCTTCTGTTGCTCGCACCGATTCTGCTTGTGTCTCTGCTTGAAGCGGCTCCTCTGCTGGGCGGCAAAGAGGCTTATGCCCCCTCTTTCTATTCACCAATGATCTTCCTGGTTTCGATGGCGATTGGCCTGGCTGCCGGACTGATCACCGGGTGTATCGGCGCCGGGGGCGGGTTCATCATCACTCCAGCTCTCATGGCTGCCGGCATAAAGGGAATCCTGGCGGTCGGGACCGACCTGTTTCACATTTTTGCCAAGGCTATCATGGGCACCACCGTCCACAAGAAGCTCGGCAATGTCTCCCTGAAACTGGCAATAGCATTTCTGATCGGTTCCGGGGCCGGCACTTTCGTTGGGGGGGCGCTTAACAGGATGCTTTATAACATTGATCCCCTGTTGAGCGACGGTTTCATCAGCCTTATTTATGCCCTTTTGCTGGGCTTTCTGGGTTTTTATGCGCTCTTTGATTTTCTGAAATCCAGCAAAGGTCTAGTCCCCGCCGCAAGCGGAGCTCACGGTTACGCTCATTCCGGCACCACCAATTTAGCCGTGAAACTTCAGTCGGTAAATATTCCACCGATGATTCCCTTCGACGAGGATTTCGTCCCCGGCGGGAAAAGAATTTCCTGGGTGGTCATTGCAACCGGCGGAGCCGTTGTGGGGATTCTTGCCTCCATCATGGGTGTGGGAGGAGGTTTCGTCACGTTCCCCATGTTTGTTTATGTATTCGGGGTTTCCTCCATGACGACAGTGGGCACCGATATTCTTCAGATCATCTTCACGGCGGGTCTGGCGTCTATCGCTCAATATGCCATCTATGGATACGTATTTTACTCCCTGGCGATGGGAATGTTGGTCGGCTCTCTGTTGGGCATTCAGGTCGGCGCACTTACCACAAAAGTGGTTAAAGGCATTCACATCCGCGGATTCTATGCGGTGTCGATTCTCGCCGGGTTTATAAACCGGGCTTCTACGCTGCCCCGGAAAATGGTTGAACTCGAACTGGTCAGCATCCCTAAATCTATAACCGTCAATATCGAGTTCGTGGGCAACATTGTTTTCTGGATTGTCGTAGCCGTCTTTGGGATTTGGCTGTTTTCAAAGTTCTTCGCCAATCTGGGACCCCTGAGAGAAGAAACAGGGGTTCCTGAAATTTCCGTCAAACCGGCTGCTTAGGGCAAGCGGACAGAGGAGAAAATAGAAATGCTGCTCAGACATCAAAAGACAATGAATATCGGTCTGTTGCTTGGGATAACTTTCCTTGGAGTTCTGGCCCTGATTTTCTCTCCTGTATTCGGAGACGGGAGGAACGGCCTGGAGTACTCGGATGCCCTTTTCAACAAGCTGGCTAAAGGCTCCTCCTATTTCGTTCCGAAACTCGCTGCCGGCCTGAAGAAGGTTGAAAAAGAGGAACTTGCAGTCAGCGTCAAAATGGAAAATGCGGAGCAAGCGGCCAGGGCGGCAAAGATTTTTGCAATGGCCACCCCGGAAACCACCTCGCAGGGTGTCCAACTCAATATCAGAGGAAATCTTGCAAAACTGCTCGGAGCTGTTTTGGAAGACTCCAACTCGATGTATTTCAACAAAGGCGAGGAAGTCAGGGAAAAGTACGGCATGGACGCAAAAGAAGTGATGGCGACTTGGTGGGGCGCGCTGAACCGTGTCGTAAAAGAACTCCAGAAGAGCAGAAACACCGCCCGTTCAAACGTTATTCTGGAGGTCATGAAAAAGGGCGTCGAACCGGCCTACAATTTCTACAAGATCGAGCCCCAGAGTATAGGGGAAAAGGCCTTCACTGCAACGGCTCTTCTGCTTTTTTACGTACTCTATACCTTGTGGTGGGGGTTTGCGATTTTCTACCTGTTCGACGGTGTCGGCCTTAGCATGAAAAAGGCCAGGGTGAAGCAGGAAGTATAAGACCGGGGATATTGACTGAACTGCATTGCCGGATTCCACGGGCACTGAAACATGCAAAAGAGGTTCACAATATTGGTCGCAGACAAGAACAGGAACGTGAGGGATTTTCTTCGCCGCGAACTTTCGGCCGAAGGTTACGAAGTTGTGGTCGCCGGCGATGGCGGCCAGATTCTTGCTCAAATAGAGAGCGAGAATGGGGTGGACCTGCTGGTGTTTGACCTCGAAACGCCGGGCGCCGACAGCTCGAAGATTTTTGAGAAAACCCAGAATCGCCGGCCCCCTTTGCCGGTTGTAATCCATACTTTTCTGACCGAAGAATCCGAGCGGGATATCAGCTTGAACAAAGGGGAAATCTACATCGAAAAGAGCGGCAATATCGAACATCTTAAAACAGCCATCGAGGATATGCTTAATAGATTTTACCCGGACCAGCCTCTTATTGCTGGACCGGCCGACCAGGCACAATAGCTGTGTGCATTCCGGATCAGAAGTGTAAAGGGTGAAGTTGGAAGGGTGAAATTTTCACTCTTCACTCTTCACTCCTCACCTTTCACACGGTCAACTCTTCGAGAAATCTCTTTATTAATGCCCGCTTATTGGCAATAATAAACTTGACGCTGGCGTCCATCCGGGACCCGGTGCAACTCCTGGACGAGCGGCGGGACCAGGATAGGCGGCGCCTGAGGTCGCCCTTTTCCAAAGGGTTATTTTTTGGAGGCTGTGCAGGTGGAAAATTTAAGCGTTCTGATTGTGGATGACGAAGTCGAATTCCTGGAGACTCTGGTCAAAAGACTCAGGAAAAGAAAACTCGACGTAAACGGCGTCACGAGTGGTGAAGCGGCCCTGGAACAATTGAAGAAAACCCCCGTCGATATCGTCGTCCTGGACATAAAAATGCCCGGTATGAGCGGCCTTGATACCTTACGCGAAATAAAGAAAAAATACAGCCTGCTGGAAGTGATCATGCTCACGGGCCATGCGAATATGGAAGTGGCCATCGAAGGGATGGACTGTGGCGCTTTTGACTATCTGATGAAACCGATCGAAATCGACGAACTGCTCTATAAAATACAGGACGCCTGTAAAAGAAAAAGGCTGAATGAAAAAGCCGGGATCGAGAAAACACGCGACGCATCCGGTTGACGAACTGTTCAATGGTTCCGGCCCACGGATTGGTGAATGTCTTTAATAAAAAAAAGCCTCCAAAAACTTGGAATAGGGAGAAGGCAGAAGACGCTCACAACTATTGACGCCGAAGCTCTCCGCACCGCCTTCCAGACCCGGTACTATAATTTCAAGCTGCTCCTTGGCGCCAATAACAAAGCCCTGCAGCTCATGTCTGAGCTTGAGCAGGCCCGCAAAGGCGATACGCCTTTCGGAATGTCCTTTATTCGGGCCAACTGCACGGCTGTCTCCGTCAATGTCTTCCGCATGGTGCAGTGCATGGATCAACTGGCGCCCCACAAATATACCGACCTATACGACAGCTTCAGGTCGATTCAGGGAAGCATCGCCGGCATTTTGTCCGAAAAAAAAGAAACGAGCGGCGGTCCGCTGATAATTTCTCTCCGGGACGTAGATAAAACAAGGTCGGATGAGGCCGGCAACAAGATGGCGAACCTCGGAGAAATTCGCAATCGCCTTGGTATAAAGGTCCCCGATGGCTTTGTAATTTCCTCCCGGGCGTTTCGCGAATTCATTGGCGCCGGTGACCTTCAGGCTGAGATAGACCGCCTCATGCAGTCATCTGCTGCCGAAGAAATTGACCAACTGTTTGAGCTTAGCGCACAAATCCAGCAGCTTATCACCCGGACCGCTACGCCCGCCGGGGTGGAAAAAACTATTTTAAGCGCCTACGCCGAACTTGAAAGACAAGAAGGGCAGGGGATCAAAGTCTCGCTTCGCAGCAGCGCACTTGGCGAAGATTCCGCCCAAGTCTCCTTTGCCGGGATGTACCTCTCCGAATTGAATGTCAGCGCCGACAACCTCATTCATGCTTACAAGGAAATAGTGGCCAGCAAGTACAGCCTCCAGGCGATCACCTACCGGTTGAACAGGGGAATCCGCGACGAAGACGTCGATATGTGCGTGGGGTGCATGTCCATGGTAAACGCCGTGGCGGGTGGTGTGATTTATTCGAAAAATCCTCTTGATACGCGCGATGAGCGGATTTTTATTCACTCAGTCTTTGGCTTGCCTAAATCGGTGGTGGACGGCAGCGAAGCGGCCGATCTTTTTGTAGTCTCCAGAAATCATCCGCCTCAGATCGTCAAAAAACTCATCGCGGAGAAGCGGCAGAAATTTGTCTGCTACCCCGACGAGGGTGTCTGCAGGCTTGAAATCGTCGGCGACGAAGGTTCCCGGGCTTCCATCGCCGATCATACTGCGCTGGAGCTTGCGCACATCGCCCTGCGGATAGAAGATCATTACGGGGTTGCACAGGATATCGAGTGGGCGCTGGATGACAAAGGGGAAATAATAACGCTTCAGTGCCGCCCTCTCAGGCAGGGGAACACGATCGCTGAACGCAGGCAGGATGGGTGCGTCATCCCTGATTGTGAAGTGATCGTTTCGGGCGGTCTTACTGCAAGTCCCGGAGCCGGGTTTGGACCGGTTTTCGTGGTCAGGAAAGAGGGCGAGGCCCTTCTTTTTCCCAGGGGAGCAGTCCTCGTTGTAAAGCAGGCGCTGCCCAGGTGGGCCGCTTTGCTCGGACGGGCCTCGGCCCTTGTCGCCGAACAGGGGACGGAGGCCGGACATCTCGCCAATGTGGCCAGAGAATTCGGCGTGCCGGCAATCCTGGGACTTGAGGGCGCAACCGGTTTGCTCAAAAACGCTCAGCTCGTTACGGTCGATGCGGACGGATTAAGAGTCTGCAAAGGAAAAGTCGAACCCCTGCTCCAGGGTAATGAAGCATGCATAAGTCTTATGGACGGCTCTCCAGTTTTGGACATCCTGAAGAGGGTATCCGCGAAAATAATCCCTCTCCATCTGCTCGATCCGGATGCATCGGATTTTAAACCTTCTGAATGCCGGAGTTTTCACGATATAACCAGGTTCTGCCATGAGAAATCCGTCCTGGAGATGTTCAGCTTCGGAAAAGATCACCATTTCTCGGAAAGGGCAAGCAAGCAGTTGGTGCGTCGCAGGGTTCCCATGCAGTGGTGGGTGCTTAACCTTGATGACGGGTTCAGGGAGGACCTGCCGGGCAAGTTCGTGGACCTGGACAATATCGTTTCGATCCCTATGCTTGCACTTTGGGAAGGCATTGTCGCCGTACCGTGGCAAGGGCCTCCACCCATGGATTCAAAGGGTTTCATGTCGATCCTCATGGAAGCCAGCTCTAATCCGGCGCTCGATCCTTCGATGCCTTCCCCTTATTCGAACCGTAATTATTTTATGATATCGAAGAATTATTGCAGCCTCAGTTCCCGGTTCGGTTTTCACTTCTCGAGCATCGAGGCCCTTGGCGGTGATAGGGCCGGCGAGAACTACATCAGTTTCACTTTTAAGGGCGGGGCCGCCGACCATGCCAGGCGCGTGCGCCGCGCACGCTTTGTGGGCGATATTCTCGAAGAGTTCGAATTTAGGAGTGACGTCAGGGACGACGGTGTGACGGCGCGTCTGGAAGGCTGCGATGAAGAGGTGATGAAGGAAATGCTCAAAATCCTGGGATACCTGCTCATGCACACTCGCCAGATTGACATGATCATGTTTGATGACGCCTCATGTCTGCAACTCAAGAGCAAAATGCTTGCCGATATTTCGTCCGTGATACTCTCGAAGTCCTCGAGCCGCGCTGCCCTGAATTGAATCGCCCGCGCACCGCCGCATGTGCCGCGGTTCTTAAATAGTTTCCATCCGGAAAGTGCCCTTTTCCTCCTTGGCTGTGTCAATCTTCGGGTTTTCTTGTGCGGCGTACCTATGTACGCCTCCGCACAAACCATTGATTTCCTTGCACCTTTCGGTGCGGCGCTGGGCAATCCGGAAATGGCGGGGCACCAAACTGTACGCGCCATGGCGACAAATGCCTTCTTTCCGAATCGGAAACTGTTAGTATCTCATCCGGGGTTTCCGGATGGATACTAAATAGCTAAATAAAGGATGCCATATGAATGGTTCAGCGCGGGACAGAATACTCGTTACAAACGATGGGTCCGAACACTCTCTGCCCAAGGTCAGGTACGTCGCTTCCATCCTCGATCCGGATCGGTTCGAGGTCGTCCTTTTTCATGTCGTCACCAGGTTCCCCGAATCATTCATCGACCTCGAAAAAGGAATTCCTGCCTACCACTACGAAATAGTGAGCGTAGAAACGTGGACGAAGCAACAGGAGAAGGCCATCCGGGAGTCCATGGAAAAAGCTGAGGCGATCCTGATCAAAGCCGGATTCCCGAAAGAAGCGATAGCGCTGAGAATCGAAGACAGAAAGATCGGGACCGCCCGGGATATCGCCGCTGAATCGCAAAACGGCTACAAGGCGCTGGTGGTCGGGCGAAGGGGGCTCAGCGATCTCAAGGACTTTATGCTCGGCTCCGTCGCTGAGCACATTCTGGGGCTTGTATCCATCCCCGTGTGGATTGTGGGGGGAGAAAGCCTGCCGAGAAACGTCCTCGCGTGTCTGGACGCCTCCGAAGGGTCAATGCTCGCTTTGACTCATCTTGGCGACGTCCTGGACACCTCGAAAGATTTCGAAATCACCTTGTTCCATGCTGTTCCCAGCTTCCACAGTCTCAGGAATTTCATGCGCGAAGTTTTTTCTTCGAAAGGGGATAAAGCAACCTTTGAAAAAATCCACGCAGAACTGGACAAAGCGGCGGGACTCATGGAACCATCGTTTGATAAAGCCAGGGCTGCTCTGATCTCCCATGGAGTGGATCCTGCCCGAATTCATCAGAAGATCGCACGGGGCGAAAGCAACACGGCCCAAACCATTATGGAAGAAGCCGAAAAAGGCGAATACGATACCATCCTTGTCGGAAGAAGAGGCCTTTCCAAGGTCGAGGAATTCGTAATGGGGCGGGTCAGCAACCGGGTAATCCACATGGCAAAGGACAGGACCGTCTGGGTCGTCTGTTAGCTGCCTTGAAACCCCTCTTCCATTCAATTGTCATAATCGTGAGCATTGTGCCCGGAAGCCCGTGGCAGGTATCTGCGCGATATCGAGATAGTTTCCGTCCGGAAAGGGTCCTTTTCCGCCCTTGGGCGGTGGGACCGCCAGCCAGATTTGCCGCTACCTTCGGCGGCGGCAAAGGCAGGATCGATCTCGACGCTATCCCTGACCTGTCCACGACCAGAGGCGGCACATAGGTACGCCTCCGCGCAACCCCCGATTTCCTTGCACCTCTCGGTGCGGCGCCGGGCAATCCGGAAATGGCGGGACACCAATCTGTACGCGCCAGGTCGAAAATTGCCTACTTTCCAAATCGGAAACTGCCTGTTTCCCATCCGGGGTTTCCGGATGGACACGAGATAGAATTTATCTTGCACGCGGGATTCGTTCTTGGTAAGTTATAAAAGCATAGCTGTAACCTTTGCTCTTTGCCTTAAAATATCGATATTTCGTGGTACTTTCCCGACCTTGTTCGTAAGTCAAGGGACCGGGAAGCCCGGAATTTGAACAGAAGATTTTCCTTCAGAGGAGGGGTCTGTTCTTTTTCGGGCTTTTTTTATTTGGGAGATCCAGTAACGTGATTTGTGGAGGATTAAACCGGGACGGTAAATTAGTTCATTCTAATTGACCAGATTCTGGAGGAAAAGATGAGAGGTTCGACAGTTGTCGTATTCGCCTGCGTTTTGTTTTGTGCCTTTGCATTCGGCGGTTTCGCTTATTCGGCTCAGCCCGAAACTCCCGCCAAAGTTGTGCTCAGTCCCAAAGACCCTGCCGTTATCATAGGGAAGACACAGACTTCTACACAAGCTTTCACCGCAACCGTTTTTGACGCGAAGGGCGCTAAAATCACGACACCGGTGGCGTTGACGTGGACTCTTGACCAAGTAGCTACTGACGACGGCTGCTCGATTGACCAGAACGGAGTGCTGTCTGTGCCCGACAGCGCATTAATAGGCACATTTGCTAAATCAGTTACGGCTGCGGTTACTGCAACGCCGGCCATTTCCGGTACGGCCGGCTTCAGTGTCATTGATACTCCCTTCACCGGGGGTGTTTTCATTGGAACAATGAGTTGCACTAAGGGGACGTGCAACGGCGACACTTACGATTTAGCGATGGATGCGCTCCCGGGTTCGTTCACCGGCTTGCTGATCGACAACACTGTTAAGACGGATTTCATCGAGTTTACCGGGAAGATTGTCAAAGACAGCAGCGTCAGTGCAACTTTCAAAAATACCGCCGATAACTCAACCATCACACTAACAGGCACACTTGGCTATCCAGATGGAATTGCATCGGGTATGTCAGGAACATGGTTATCGAGCAAAAACGGGAATGGCGGCACCTGGACGACCTCTCTGGCCGCCACGGCCGGCGCCGGTGGTAAAGTGGGCACCTGGGAGATTACTGCAACCAGGACGCCGAAGGCTGCGGGCCTCACCGGTCCGTTTGCCGCCATCTTCGCAGACGACGGCACTACCGTGGCAGGCGTCGCGTTGATAAAGGAAAACGGCCAGTTGGTCTACGGGATATCGGTTCCCGGCACATGGACCGGCGACGATGTGAGTTCCGACACTGTGAGTTTCCCCTCCTTTGCTGAAGGCGGCGCAGACACCAACGCCTCAACTAACGCGACCGGGACCTATGTCCCTGCACACAAAGCGGCAACCGGGAACATGCTCAATGCCGGCGGTGATGTCGTGGGCACATGGAAGCTTAGTGATATTAAGTAGTTTCCGTCCGGAAAGGGTCCTTTTCCACCCTTGGGCGGTGGGACCGCCAGCCAGGATCGCCACTGCCTGAGGCGGTGGGGCGGCCGGACCGCCAGCCAGATTTGCCGCTACCTTCGGCGGCGGCAAAGGCAGGATCGATCTCGACGCTATCCCTGACCTGTCCACGACCAGAGGCGGCACCCATGTACGCCTCCGCGCAACCCATCGATTTCCTTGCACCTTTCGGTGCGGCACTGGGCAATCCGAAAATGACGGGGCACCAAACTGTACGCGCCAGGACGAAAAATGCCTCCTTTCCGAATCGAAAACTGCTAGTGTCTTATAAGGTGAAATTCTCCTACGTTCATCCGATGGCGAAGATTTTGGCGCTCCATTTCTCAGGCATGAGGAGAGTTTTGTTAACTCTGGGCCTCATTGGAAATAGTAAAGGCAGAGCCACTTAAACTGACCCTGCCCTTATTTCACATCTCAACATAGTTTCTGTTGTGTCCGGGTTCAATCTGCCCTGTATTTGAGATGACGCACGGGAAAGGCGCCCGGATTCCGGCTTAAAACATGCCGGAATGACGGCTTGCGTCCTTTCGGCGTATGAATCCTGTTGCGAATTTTTGATTCACTACACCAGGTTTTCATGGAAGGGGAATTAAGGGATAAGAAAAATGTTGAACCTTACTACCTCAAAATAATCCTGTTTTTTGATTTCTGGTTTTTCTTATCTGGTAATTGGTCACCTCCTGAACGAGGTCGTTTCCGTCGGGTCCCAGAATGCACCTGTAAGGAGTTTCACAGGGACCTCTCCAAAACCCGGTCAGGCGCTCCTTTTTGAAGTCCTGGAAGAAGCGGTCCAGCGACCCGTACGTTTCTTCTACGACTTCCTTCAGAGCGAGGTTTTCGTCCTGGAGCCGTTCGCATGCTTCGAAAAACTTGCGCATGAGCGCGTTGTTTGCGTGCTCCTCGTTGCCCTGGACAAAGTAGATCCAGAAGGGCATCGCCCTGTCATCGGCCTCGTAAAGGTCCATTGAACTGTTCTTGAAAATGTCGTCAACTTTCTTGACACTGCTGACCCTGCCCCACACGTAGACCTCCGCCCAGGCGGCCGTCCCCTCTGAAAACCACTTATAGGGCTGTTGTGGCTTCCATTTAGTTTTGAAACCGTATGCGTACTGCAATTTGTGGAACAACTCGTGTGCGGAAGTGGACCGCCGGATTCCGCTGCTTTTTGGGTCTCTCCAGGCGCCGGCGCTTAACTCAATAGGCCCATCCGGGGGATCGGCAAATCCGTAGCAGTCGATGTCTCTAAAAATAACCTCGACCTTGTCCTTGCCGGGCGGGGTATAAGGCGTTCTTCCAAACAGTTCCGCATATTTTGCCCAGGCCGTTTCGAGATAGTCGGCGGTTTCCTTTATTATCTGAGGATCTTTGATATTATCGGGCGAATACATGCTTTTGTTTGTCCATTTGAGAACGAAGTGCTCGGTTTCAAGCCGGTTCTCGAACTTGGGCAAGGTCTGGTCAAAAGGCCCGTTAGGCCCGTCGAAAACGTTCCTCGTGAGCGTTGGGCTAGATGACGGTGTCGGGTGCGGCTCATCGGCGCAGGAGATCGCGACATTCATGCCGATCAGGATCAGAATCGCTGTCGCAAGCTTAAGAAACCTCATTTATTATCGCCTCCGTGAACGTTAAGTCTGATTATTGTAAACCGGGATCAACAGGAAGGCAATGAACGTTCATGTCTTTCAGGTGGTTGAACTGAGGTTGCAAAAATTTCTTTCTGATATCGGGATCTGGTGAGCATCCGATAGTGAGGTAAGTTGATAGACCTTGCCAACGTGGAAAATCCCGCTCCGGCCGGAAAGCATACGAGTATGATTGGTCTGACTGTGTGAAAACCCGGTAGATCCGCTGCATAAGTATCCGGTTGTAGCCACGTCCCTGTGCGCGAACAAATCTTTTGGAGATGGCGCATCGGCTCCCATAAATCGCAGAGTCATTCGCGCCGCCACAATCCGCAAACAAATAATCTTGCGACCGCGCACCTTGTGATATTTTGTCAGCATTTGCCTAAAATTTCTACGCTCTTGCCCCCCTCCACCAAGCTTCTTACCCTGATAATCAGGGAAAAGACGCAGACGGGATCAACCGAAGGACGGGCTATGAACATCGTTTCCGAAAATAGGCGCATCGGATACGAGGAACTCGGCTTGGCTTGGTTATCGTTCGCTTCCGGGTGCACCGACGTGCTGAGTTTCCTCAAGATTGGGTATGTGTTCACTTCGGCAATGACCGGCAATGCCGCCCTGCTCGCAATCGCCATCGGCCGCGGCCAGATGCTCGTCGCCTCGCGTTGCGTGACCGCCCTATTCGGTTTCGTCCTCGGCGTGGCGCTGGGCACGGTAATCTACGCTCCCGTGGACTCGGAGCAGAATGGGCGGCACCGTCTCCGGCGCCTTCTGCTGCTTGAGACCGTCTTCCTCGGCGGTTGCGCCGCGCTCTGGAGCGTGAGCCGCGATCCGGTCCAAGGGAGCGCTCTTTATACGCCGTCATTTTGCTCTCCGCAGTCAGTATGGGCATCCAGGGCGTCGTTGCACACCGCATCAATGCCTCGGGCATCAGCACCATTGTCTTCACTAGCGTGCTGATCCGTATCGTGATGTCCCTCACCGGCACACTCGCCCATCCCGCCAGCGCTCCGGCTTCGTCGGTGGGCGTCAGGGCTCATCTCGGGACATTCGCCGCTTACGGCTGCGGGGCGGGTTTGGCGGGGATACTGGTTTCGCATTACTTCAGGGGGCTGCTCTGGGTTCCGATGGCCACGGTGCTGTGTGCCCTCGGCTGCTCGGAGCTCGCCGGTAATCCGGATTAACCTGTCGGCCGGAGGTTTGGTGACACCTCCATTGTGTCAATTTTTCATGTTCACAGTCCGTATTATCGACAGCAATAAACCGACCATCAGAGGCGCTATACGTTCGACAGAAAGAAGTGCGTCTTCTTATTCTGAGGTCATCCATGTATTCAAGCAACCCATAACGTAGGCTTTGGAGGCACCCTGGCTAATCTAGGGGGATATATCGAAGTAAACGGCGGCCGTGTTATCGGCATGACCACGAGAAACCGAATGAAAATCAAGGCCATAATTTGATATTCTGCTACGAGATGGCTGGTTCCTCGTGAATCAGAAATGAAGTCATCGACAATATAAACACCCGACGAAGAAGGGACGGGTTGCAGTGGCTGGAGCTTTAAGCGACGATGCTAACCCGAAGACCCTGAAGAGCATTTTCAGACAAGCAGGATTGGAGAGGTAGATGAGGTACTCGGTTGTAATCGAAAAAGGAGAGAAGAATTACTCCGCATATCTTCCGGATGTGCCGGGATGTATTGCTACGGGCAGCACCCCGGAAATCACCATTAAACGCCTTGCAAAAGCGCTCGAAATGCACCTGGCGGGGTTAAGGGAGGATGGACTTCCTATCCCCGAACCAAATACAGAGGTCGACTATATCACACTGGAGGAAGCCATTTAATGTCGGCTAAGGGGGACACTAAAGGGACACCGCAAATTCTGGATTGAAGCCGACAAACCCCCGTAAATACTAGAATTCTGGCGGAAGCGCATGGGAATCGAACCCACCTGAGAACGCCTTCACGCCCTCACACCGGATTTGAAGTCCGGGAGCCCCACCAGTGAGCTTGGCGCTTCCAAAGCGGTGAATATAAACTGCTGCGAAGGGTTTGGCAATCCGGATTTATTCGCCAAATCCAATGACCGCAGGCCTAAACCGTCACGAGTTCGTATTCCCTGGACCCCATCCCCAGTTCGGATGCGTAGTGTAACTGGCGCTCCCAGTCAATGTGCGGATAAACGGCCCTGATCTTGTCGGCGCACGGCATCTTGGTACCTTTCAGACGTGAGGATTCAAGATAAGGTTGGCTGTTTACCAGGTCCGCGCATGCCTGGTCTATCGCGACTGGGTCCGTTGAAGCGGTGATGCCGATATCTCCGACGATCGGAGCATCTGCAAAGGGGTAGCAGTCGCATGCGGGGGAAATCTGAGTAAGAAAATTGATGAAAAGCGAGCGCTTTTCCTTTCCCTTGAGCGCCCCGGCCATATATTCGACCATCCTTTCCATGAACTTGGGCAGGTCTTTTTCCCAGTTGATGGTGACCGCACCCTGCGGACAGGCGTGAATGCACCGCGCGCAACCCGCGCAAAGTTCCTGGTCGATCCTCATGATCCTGGTGACACCCGCCTTGGGGGCCGGGAGACTCGGCGGCCTTTCGACCAGGGAAATGGCGCCGTGGGCGCATTGTTCGAGGCAAACCCCGCAGCCTATGCACTTCTTGGAAATTACTTCCGGGGCAACCTCCGAATGCTGGGCCAGTTTGCCTTTCCGTGAAGCCGTTCCCATTCCGACGTTTTTTATTGCGCCGCCGAAGCCCGACGCTTCGTGCAGTTTGAAATGGGCAAGCGAGACCAGAGAAGCGGCGCGAACTATCGCCGCACCGATAAACACCTCCTCGAAGTGCTTCAGGTTCACCTGCACCGCTACCTCGTCTCGTCCGTCGATGCCGTCGGCAATGATGAGGGGAGCGCCGACAACCGGGTAGGCAAATCCGTTCAGAATGGCCGTATTCAAGTGGTCCACCGCATTGCCGCGTGTGCCGGGGTAAAGTGTCCCCGAGTCGGTAATAAACGGCTTGGCGCCTGCTTCCAGAAGCGCATCCACCACGGGACGAACGAGCAGGGGCCGGATAAAGGCAGTGTTTCCTCTTTCGCCGAAGTGGATCTTGACTGCCGTAAGTCCCTTTTCCCTGACGATTTTTTCCAACCCGGCGGCCTGCGCCAGGCGCTTGATTTTTGTCAACAGGCTATTTTCAAATCCTGCACGCAAACTTGTAAAATAAACCGGGCTCGCCATCACACTCCTCTTTTCTAGTTAGTTTCCATCCGGAAAGTGCCCTTTTCCGCCCTTGGGCGGTGGGACCGCCAGCCAGGATCGCCGCTGCCTGCAGCGGTGGGGCGGTGGGACCGCCAGCCAGATTTGCCGCTACCTTCGGCGGCGGCAAAGGCAGGATCGATCTCGACGCTATCCCTGACCTATCCACGACCAGAGGCGGTACCCATGTACGCCTCCGCATAATCCCTTGATTTCCTAGCACCTTTCGGTGCGGCGCTGGGCAATCCGGAAATGTCGGGGCACCAAACTGTACGCGCCAGGACGAAAAATGCCTCCTTTCCAAATCGGAAACTGCTAGTGTCTAATCCGGGGTTTCCGGATGGATACTAATTAGCTCAACCCCCGACAGGCGCGAGCAATACGGCAATGATCCCTGCGAGGAAAATTCCATCGAAGGTCCCAGCCCCGCCGATCGATGCCACGGGAGCACGCAGATATTTCAGTTCATCCAGGTGAAGAATGTCCGCTCCGATCAGTGTCCCCAATGTGCCTGCGACGTATGCCGTCGGAGCGGCAAAACCATAATCGAATATCATCGCCGCAACTGCGGCGGCCAGGGGTGGAATTAGCCATGGAACAGCGATTCCAACACCGGAGATCGGACGCGCGTTCTGATAAACAACATAACTGACAGCGGCAAGAGCGAGGATCATTCGGATCGGATGGGGCGAGTTGATTAGAAGGTACAGCGAAAGAAGAGCAGGAATTACGGCGCCTCCCACGTTTATCGCCAGCACCATTTCATTTGGCCGTTCTGAACGTGGAGGATGGAAACGCATTCCGAAAAAAGAGATGGTTTTCCAGTCGTCGACATCTTGTTCAAGCGGGATCCTGCGCAGGGGAATGTTGATCATGCTGCCGACAATGCACAGGAACAACAGCGTAAAAAGATACTCGGGCGGAATGCCGATTCTGCTGAACGCCCATGAAAAAAGACCGAATTGGATCAGCCCGAAAGCCACCAGAAGCAGAAATATGAATATGAACCCGAAAAAAATCAGAAAAGGTGGAAAAAACATCTGGCCATCCTCTCAGAAACGGACCGGGGTTTGGTTCAGGAAGTGATTCCAGACACTGGCCGTTATTCTTTATATGCGCCGGGCTGAATAAACGGCCCGAATTGGCGCCTGAGGTCCTGCAGTTTCTTTATGGTCGATCTCCATATATCGTAGTACTCTTCCGGGCAATCGGGCGCAATGCGTTTGTAGAAGCGGACGGCGCGCGATATTTTGGCTGTCCATGCATCGATCCGGAACTTGAAGAGTTCCTGGTAGAGTTCCTTTGAAAAGTCCTCCCGGAAGATTTCCTGAAATAAAGATTTGAGGTCCTCATGCTTCGGAATGAATCCAAGCGGGGTCCGGTATGCGTCAACTTCGTTGTAGATGCGCTGCTCAGCCCAATGCAGCCAGACTTTCTTGGCAAGTTTGTGAGTTAGAAAATGTCCATTTTCATCTCTCAGAAAGTAATTGACCGCATAGATTCTCGGGACTTGCTTGATGCCCTCGACAAATTGAATATTATTCCTGATATATTCGCCTATCGGGTAGCTGATGAAATCCAGGTTCGCCATCGGCTGAGGAGCGAGCACACCCTCTTGTCCGATGGTCGCCGAGGTTGTCTCGGATTCCAGAGTACATGCTTTCAGGATAATTCCGCTCTTCCAGTCCGCAGCTTCTTCTATGGGGACCGAAGTGTCGCTGTCCCTGCCCCCGTAGATTATGCCCCTGACCAGTACGCCATTCCTGTCGTTGAAAGCCGGGTCGATGTTTTCGAGATATCCAAGCCTTAGCGTATAGCGGGCGTTACTGTGCGCAAATGGAATCGGGTTGTCCTGCTCGTCTGTTTTATCCTCCCACCATTCCCCCGAAAAACTCCAGCCGCGTCTTGGGTGATCTACCCCCATGCCCAACCAGTAAGGTTCATTGTCCGGACCCGTGAGCACGTTTGAAAAGATTATTTCGAGTCCCGGGGTCTGGAGGGTCTTGAAAATAAGCGGGTCATCCTGAGCATTTACGTCTTTTATGATCCCGAATATGCCGTTTTCGACATTAACGGCTCTAAACTCACCGTCTATATTGCGGAAGTAGGCAATGTCGTCCCCGATTATCTTTTCGCCGGGCAGCATCGCCGTCGCAGTCTTTCCACAGGCTGAGGGAAAAGCGCCGCAAAAGCGAGTCGAACGGCCTTTTTTCTCATTCTGGACAGACATGACGAACATGTGCTCGCATAGCCAGCCCTCGGTCCCGGCGAGCTTGATTGACAGGCGCATGGCGTGTTTTTTCAACCCCACGCTGTTTCCGGCATACTGATTATTTGTGGAAAGAACTATGTAGTCTTCCATATCCTGGTAAATCCGCCGATTGTCGAGGTCTACGGAATTACCGTTCTCATCGAGACGGCCCGCGCTGTGCACGAACCGGAAAAATTTGTCCTTGGACGCCATCTGCCGGAAGTGCCCATATCCCCGTCGATAGAGCAGTTCTTCGGAATGACAAACATAGAAGGAATCGGTCATCTGAGCGCATGCTATTGAAAATGGGCTGTGGGTCGGGCCTTCGCAACTAAGTTTTATGACCGCCTGTTTGCCTTTCATGATGCCTTTGAGAATGTCCCGTACTTCTGCCAGACCCTCCTCCCTCTCTTTGGCGAGAAGTGCGCCCATCAGAGGAACAAGTTCCTTTCTCACCAGGTTCTTTGTGGCCCCGGGAGCTCGGCCCTGGTCATTGAAACCGTCGTAATGGATTGTTTGGCCCTCTTTTGCCAGGGGTTTTTCCTCTTTGAGTTCCAGTGATTTTTTCCGAAGATATTCCGCATCTTCGTCACTATCGTCACACATGTAGACGGAATCGGGTTCGCAAAGCTCGGTGTACTCGCCCACGAACTCCAACAGTGTGAGGTTATCGAGTTCGAAGAGTTTTCGGTAACTCTCGGCGGACATTTTCTCTTTCAAGAGCGGCGCATAACGGCTATTGTCGGCTGATGACATGTTTTAGCATCCCTCCTGGCTGATAGGTAGCGTTGAACCGGATGGGGAACCGGGTAGAGACTGCATCCGGATAAGGTGACTGAAACAGGTCTCAATATAAGTCCGCAAAGTCTTTAATGCTCTCAGTGCAGAATACTTAAAACCGCATCCAGCAGAGTCGTAAAACAGGGCTGTTGAGAGGTGCTGATATCTGTTTGCGGGGCATCGCCGCCGCGGCAGATCCGAATTCCGGGGCACCCGGCGTTTTCGGCGGCCCTCATATCGGACTCATGGTCTCCAACGAAATATGTTTGGCCAGGGTCGATGCCGGCAAATCGGCAAGCGGTAAGTATCATGGATGGCGCGGGTTTGCGGCACTCGCATTTCTCGTCCGGACGGTGGGGGCAGTAAAAGGCGGCCGCAATACTCCCGCCGCATTCCTCAACCTTCCGAATGACTCCTTCATGGGTTTTCCAGAAATCGTCCCAGTGGATCAGACCCCGATTGACTCCGGACTGGTTGCTGATCAAAATGACCCCTGTGTCGTTACGATTGAGAAGCTTGAGCGCTTCGAGAGCGTCCTGATAAAAGCAAACTTCTTCGAGGCTCTTTATATAATCGGGCCGGTTTACATTCAATACGCCATCACGGTCCAAAAGGAGGAACCGGCTATTTTTCGGTTGGGGAGAACTGAGCCATACAAGCATTTCTACCGTTGCATCCCATCTGAATGAGAATATACTCAAACCGGGCATGTAAAAAGGTGTATATTATAAACATGCCGGGGTTGAAAGTGGAATCGATCATAATTTTTTCACCATATTTTACTTTTGACACGGAACAATGCTCCTGACAACCGATCTCGAAAAACTGCAAGATCAACTCGGGTACCGATTCGAGAACAGGGACCTTCTTTTCCGCGCTCTTGTCCATCGTTCCTTTGCATACGAGAATCAAGACGTTGCGGCGGATAACGAAACGCTGGAATTCCTTGGCGATTCGGTCCTTGGATTGGCAATAAGCCATCTATTGCTCGATCTTTTTCCGGATTATGATGAAGGAGAGTTGTCACGGCTCCGCTCCTCTATCGTCAACGAGCGGGCGCTGGCGCAAATCGCATCGAGCATCAATCTGGGAGATTTTCTTCTTTTGGGAAAGGGGGAGGAACTCTCGGGAGGGCGCCAGAAATCTTCTCTTCTGGCCAACGGGCTCGAAGCGCTGCTTGGGGCCGTGTACCTGGACGGTGGTCTGGATTCAGCGGTGCGGCTGGTTCGAAAGATGTTTCACAGCTACCTGGAACACAGGGAAGAGGACTATCTGCTCAAAGCCCTTGATAAAGACTACAAAACTCAGCTCCAGGAGATCACGCAGGCGAAGCTGAAGCTTACCCCCATCTATTTTCTCGAGGCCGAAGAAGGGCCTGACCACGATAAGACTTTTTTCATGAGAGTTGCAATCGGGGATCGAGTGCTGGCGCACGGTTCTGGCAAGAGCAAGAAAGAAGCGCAACAGGAAGCCGCACGCAAGGCCATGGTTGAAATCGAAAAAGACACCGGACTGCTTCATTCAGATGTTTCCTAAAAAAGTGATCTATCCCGTTTTCCTGCCACACGCAGGATGTCCGTTCCAGTGCATTTACTGCAATCAACAGGCGGTTGTCTCTCACGGCAGTCGGGAAAGCGGCATCATCGAGTTTGTAGAGGCTGCTTTGAGAGCATACTCCAACCAGATCTGCAGGTCAGGCCGCTCCGGCGAGATTGCCTTCTTTGGCGGCACCTTCAGCGCATTGCCAATTGCGTTGATCGAATCTATCCTTGCCGCTGTCGCTGTTCCCTTAAGGCAAGGGATTTTTACCGGGATTCGTTTTTCAACCCGCCCGGATTGTCTTGGGGGCGAGGTTGTGGATCTCCTTTCAAGATACCCCATCTGCACGGTTGAACTCGGCGTTCAGAGCCTGTCGGACTCTGTCCTGCAGAAGAGCCGGAGGGGGTATTGCGTGACAGCGGTCTATGATGCGGCAAAACGGGTCAGAGATGAGGGATGGAAGCTCGGCATTCAACTTATGGCTGGATTGCCTGGAGACACTCAAGGCCTGTTTTTCGAGTCGATGCGTAAAGCGATAGGGATTGAGCCCGATTTTCTTCGCATATATCCGACCCTTGTCCTTGAAGGGACTGATTTGGCTGACTCATTTAGAAACGGCATTTACACTCCTCTGAGTCTCGATGAAGCTGTAACTTGGCTTGCACCTGCGTATGATTTGGCGCTCAGGGCCGGCATACCTGTAATCAGAATGGGCCTGCAACCCGACCCTGCCCTGGAAAAGCCCGGAGTCATCCTGGCCGGACCTTACCATCCGGCCTTCGGCTGCCTTGTGAGATGCCGCTGGTGGCGGGACCGCATGGATCGGTGTTTTGCTTCATTCCCTCGACTCGGCGGGCGAGACATTGTTTTGCTGGTCTCGCCAAATCAGGTGGGCGACGTTATAGGACACCGAAAGTCAAACCTCCGGCACTGGAAAGCACGATGGGGCATAAGCACAAAGGTTGCCGGCGGGGTCGGCCTGGCTGGGATTGAAATGATTGTGGAAAATAACTGTTAGCCTTGACTGTCTCGAAAAGACACTGGATTCCGGCCCAAAAGCGCTGCCGGAATGACGAAAGTGGGAACCCCGCCCCTTTTCATGGTTTCAGGGTGTCCCGAAGGGACATGAAAAGCTGCTGACAGTGTTCGACACCAACTGATAATATAGAGGAGGCTTTCTGTGGCGCCCACTGTTGAAAAAAAAGAGTTCAAATCCGGATACATTGCAATCGTAGGGGCGCCCAACGTCGGAAAGTCGACTTTGCTCAATCAACTGCTGAAGCAAAAAATTTCCATAACAGCGCCCAAACCCCAAACGACCAGGAACCGGATTCCCGGAATACTTACTGGAGACGGCTACCAGATCGTCTTTGTGGATACCCCCGGAATACATAAGGCGCGCGATGAGTTCAACCGGGGGTTGGTGGAAACAGCACTTTCCATGCTGGGCGAAAGCGACGCGGTGCTGTTCATGGTAGAGCCCGAGTCATATGTGCCCACAAATGAGTACATACTGGACAACCTTCGCCGGATTCATACGCCCGCAATACTCGTGATAAACAAGGTCGATACGCTGAGAAATAAAAGCGAATTGCTGCCACTGATCCAGGCTTATAGGGAGAAGTTTGATTTTAAGGCTATAATTCCAATTTCCGCCCTGAAAGGGGAGGGGACAGGGGACATCCTGGCGGAGGTCCTTGCGCTTTTACCTGAAGGGCCGCAATATTATCCCGGAGATTACATCACCGACCAGCCTGAGCGCTTTATTGTCGCAGAGCTGATTCGAGAGAAGATTTTTCATCTCGCTCACCAGGAGATTCCGTACGCGGTCGCTGTGATTATCGAAAAATTCAGCGAAACACCCGAAAAAGACCTCATAGAAATAGAGGCGACAATCAATGTGGAGCGTGAGTCCCAGAAATCCATAATAATAGGGAAGGGCGGGCTGATGCTCAAGGAGATAGGGAAACAGGCCCGAAGGGAAATAGAGACATTTCTGGGATGCCACATATACCTGGGTCTTTTTGTGCGCGTTCAGAAAAACTGGAGAAAAGACCCGAAAGCCCTGCTTGAATTCGGATACCGCCAGAGCCGCTGAGCCAATCTTACATACCTGTAAAATAACTTTGCTCCGGATGTATTATCACTCTTCTGTTTGGTTCCCTGCCGATGCTCTGCGATCTCAACCCGCTATGTTCGGCCAGCAAATGCTGCAGCCTGCGCACACGGGCGTTTTGGGGCAGGAGTTCAACGGGACTGCCGTATACGCGAATTGCTTCGACGGCCGCCTGAGCCTCTGAGATTGCCGCCGCCTCATCTTCGTCCATAATATCTGGAGGCAGAGAAGGGAAAAGCGAGCGCAGGAAATTCTCCATCTGGGTCGTAGTGTTGCTCTTCAGAACATATCTGGGCGTTCCCCGCGCTTCGGCTTCGCGAATACTTCCCGGCTGCCGCTTCTCCTGGGATTTCAGGGTGACAATTAGGTCGGCCCTGTTGATGTCGGAAGCAATTACCGCAGGTACCCGAAGTTTTTCGATTACACGTTCGAGCCTTATCCTGCTCACTCCATAGGAGAATATCCTGACATTTTTCAGCCTCTGCCGCCTGCGCGCCGGTTTGAGAACGGAGCCGGCCTCAAAGGTCGCAGCGGCAGTCTTTGCGGCTGCCGGTTTGTGCACTTCGATCGATTCGCTCCGGCTGACCTTCACCAGACCGCCTTCAGTCCTGGTTCGGATTTCGGGGGACAGTGGAACCCCCCTCAGAAATCGGTCCACCACTTCGGCCACATTATCGTATACGGCCAATCTGCCGCGCTCCTGGATCTCGATCATCACGTTGAAGGTTGGAGGCGCCTTGCGCTCGAGCACCGTCTTTTTAGTTCTGCGCCTCCGGGCCTCTTCATCCGAGAGGGTAACAGCCTGTATTCCGCCAACAAGGTCCATCAGGGTCGGATTTTGAAGAAGATTTTCGAGGGTCCTGCCATGTGCGGTGGCGATGAGTTGAACGCCACGTTCGGCAATGGTTCGCGCAGCAGTTGCTTCGGCTTCGGTGCCGATTTCGTCTATTACAATAACCTCCGGCATGTGATTCTCGACGGCCTCGATCATAACCGCATGCTGCCTATGTGGCGAAGGCACCTGCATGCGGCGCGCACGGCCGATCCCGGGGTGCGGAATATCACCGTCTCCGCCGATTTCATTTGAGGTATCGACAATGATTACCCTTTTGCCCAGATCGTCCGCCAAAACACGTGCCGCCTCCCGTAGAAGGGTAGTCTTCCCCACGCCGGGCGGACCCACCAACAGCAGCGATTTGCCTTCCTCAACCACGTCCCGAACGATGTCCACGGTGCCGAAGACCGCCCTTCCAATCCGGCACGTCAGGCCGATGATCGACCCGGTTCTGCTCCTCATTGCGGATATCCGGTGCAGGGTGCGCTCGATTCCCGCCCGGTTGTCTTCGGAGAATTTCCCGATATGGGAAGCAACATAGGTTATATCGTCGCGTGTAACCTGCTCATTCGAGAGATATTCGATCATATTGTCGAAGCGGGCTTCGGGGTTTCTCCCGAGGTCGAGTACGATTTCAATAAGAGAAGGTAAGTCCCGCCTCGACTCAACCCTTTCACGAATGTGCGGAGGAAGCACCTCTAGCAGCAATTGGAGATCGTCAGTCGAATTTAGAGTGTGATTCAATGTATTTTCTCCAAGATCTTCGTTGGGAAATGCGGGAAACCACGGATATCGCGAATATCCCATCCGCGGTTTAAATCTTTATGGTGCGCCTTTCTCGATAACCAAAACTGCGGATCCCTCCAACTTGTCGCTTTTTAGGCTTAGCAGCGCCTGGTTCGCTTCGCGCAGCGCAAAAATCCGTACCTCGGGCCTGATGGGGATTTCGGCGGCAATCCGAAGAAGTTCCATGCCGTCGTTGCGAGTATTAGCCGTTACGCTATGGATGTTTTTTTCATAGAAAAGATGATTTTCGTAATCCATCTGCGGTACGGTGGACATATAGATGCCTGCAAGCGCCAAAGTACCGCCTTTTTTTAAATGCTCCAGGGCTTTGGGAACCAGTTCCCCCGCCGGTGCAAAAATTATCGCGCTGTCCGCCAGGGCCGGCATGTCTTCGGGGTTTTCACCCACCCATTCTGCGCCCAGCCTTGCTGCCAGCTCTCTATGTTTCTTCCCCCGCGTGCAAACGTAAACTTTGCAGCCCATATGCAAAGCGACCTGAATCACGATATGGGCCGAAGACCCGAACCCGTATATTGCCAGGCTTTCGCCGCTACGCAGCCCGCTGCGCCTCAGACTGCGGTATCCAATTATACCTGCGCACAGCAGAGGCGGAGCCTGTTGGTCTGAAAAGACATCCGGGATCGGATATGCGAATTCCTCATCTACAACGGCAAACTCCGCGTATCCGCCGTGTTCGTGATAGCCGGTAAACCGGGCGCTTTCGCACAGGTTCTCCCGGCCCGCCCGGCAGTAAACGCATTCCCCGCAAGTATGGCGCAGCCATGCTATGCCGATTCTTTGGCCGAGCGCAAATCGCTTTGATCCCGCCCCAAGCTGATCGACTATTCCCACGATCTGATGTCCGGGGATGAGCGGATGCCCAAGGAAAGGCAGCTCACATTCGACAACGTGAAGGTCCGTGCGGCAGACGCCGCAGCTCCTCACCCGGACCCTGACTTCCCCCGGGCCGGGGGAAGGATCGGGAAGCTCCATCCACTTAAGAGGGGCTGATTCTACAGGCGCGCATTGTTCAAGCACCATCGCTTTCATAATCTCCCCCTTATTTTATTGCTGGTTGATTTGTTTGCACAAATTCTTCATAATTGCCCAACCGTAGGAACGTAAGGGAGTTTCATTGTCCAACCAAAACAATACCAAAAGAACGCGGACTCACAAAGCGCCATTTCTTATTCGGCTGGCGGGATGGGGGACCGCAACCCTGCTTTTTCTGCCATTGTCGGCGATTATCGCGCTGCACGTACCTGCGATCCAGAAGGAAATCATACTCAGGGGTGTCACGCGGATAGAGGCCGCAACTAATTTCAGGGTGCAAATCCGCTCCTATCAGTGGTGGCCCTTTTCAGGCATATATTTGACCGATGTCAAGATCGAGTCGGAAGGAGAGCAAATACTCGACTGCGGCAACGTTCGCCTCAAATACAAGTTATCAACACGGCGGCCTTACATCATTGTTGAAGAAGTCTACCTGGAAAAGCCGTTTCTACAGCTCGAAAGAAGCGCCGACGGCAAATGGCTGGTCCCGGCCCCGCCTGAAGGAATAGGGCACAGAAGGCAAATTCCGGCTGGCGGTGAGCCATCTGATGAGCCATTATGGGCTTCAATTCAACTTCCCAGGGTTCAGATTGTTTCGGGCACCGTTGAAGCCAGGCAGCAGGGAAAATCTATTCTTTCCATTAAAGATATTTCCGGGGCAGTTCATCTCAGGGCAGTACCGGGAGCAGAAGGCCCCAAGATTCAGATTAATTTCGAAAATCTTCATGCTCGGGCAAAGATCGGCGAATCCGCAGCATGGGGTATCGATGGGACATAACGCCCGGCCTCCATGTCCTATACGGAAGGGGTGTGAAGGGAACAGATGGTAACCAGTTTCCGTCCGGAAAGGGTCCTTTTCCGCCCTGGGGCGGTGGGACCGCCAGCCAGGATCGCCACTGCCTGCGGCGGTGGCAGAACCAGGATCTCGACGCTCCGCGACGCGGTACCCGTGTACGCCTCCGCCCAACCACTTGATTTCCTTGTACGAAAAATGCCTCCTCTCCGAACGGAAACCTCGCGAGGCGTGGAATTTGTCCCGGGGTTTCCGGATGGACACTAACTAAGTCCAGGTTGAGAGGTGTGTCGCTCAGAACACAGGTTGGTGCCGAGCAGACCGGGGTTGACATCTTCTCGAGGCATGATTTCGGTAGATAAATGATTGGGAAAAAGGAGTTCTACTATGAAAATGAGTGAGGTGCGCGTCATCGCAAAAAATTTGGGAATAAATTCTTTCGGCATGAGCAAGGCTGAACTTATAAAGGAGATTCAACGAAAGCAGGGCAATTTCGATTGCTACGGGAGCGCTGGGGACTATTGTGATCAGCTCGAATGCCTTTTTCGCTCATCCTGCCTCTCTGAAAAAAATTAAAAATGGCAGGGCGGCAGCTTAGGAATCTTTTTGATATGCCTGATACCGGCTATGCCGTTTTCTTGCAGATCCAGAACAGCAAGAAACCGGATCAGATAATAAGCGTTATCATGAGCGAGGCGGATGCTCATTTCGAGACTCGCGGCCTGAGTGGGCTTTTCGACCTGGACGAGATATGGATAGGGCGGAACGAATTCCTCGTGTCCATGGAGGAATACGCAATATTGTTGTCCTATTTGCTCGAGACCATGTCGGAAGCGCAGGACCTGAATCTTCCTTACAGCTACATGGAGGATTTCGAATATAAAGGCCAGCGATATTCGCTCATCAGGCAAGACGGCCACAGGGTCCTTAAAAAGAAAGACCAGCTCTGACGTTAGTATTTACAGCAGAGTCGCAGAAAGAATCACGGATTTAGGAATTAAAACAATTCAGGGGTTCCGAAGAATTAAAACCTCAAGTCCTCAAACCGGCAATTCTTCAATCCCTCAGTCTCATTAAGGTTTCTTATTCCGTTTTTGTTTCCTCAAGCGGGGCGAATCCTCTGCGAACCGTATTTTCCACTATGTTTCGAGCAATCATGAAGTGCTGGAGATAGTCCGGGCCACCAGCCTTGTATCCAAGACCGGACATCTTAAACCCGCCGAACGGATGGCGTCCCACAACGGCGCCGGTGCACCCCCTGTTTATATAGAGGTTCCCGGTCCTGAAACTCTCCCGCGCCTTGCGGATATTTGCCGGGCTTCTGGAAAGCACGCCACCGGTCAACGCGTATTGTGTCCCGTTTGCCACGCAAAGCGCTTCATCAAAGTCCTTTACTTTTATTACGGCAAGCACAGGCCCGAAAATCTCCTCCTGGGCCAGGCTGCTTTCAGGGTCCACGTCAGTGAAAATCGACAGGGGGACGAAATAGCCGTTTTCCAGTTGAATTTTGCGTTCAAACAGCGGGGATCCGGCATTTTTACCGATCTCGATATACCTCAGCACCTTGTCTCGGGCGGCCGATTCAATGACCGCCCCCATGAAATTCTGAGGGAATTCGACAGGTCCGATGTTGACGCTTTGCGCCGCTGCTTTCAACCTCTCCACAAAGCGGTCGTAAATGCCCTCGATAACTATCAGCCGGGAGCATGCAGAGCATTTCTGCCCCTGGTATCCGAAAGCCGACTGAAGCACATAAATGACGGCCTCGTCCAAATCGGCGTCCGAATCGAGGATAATGGCGTTCTTGCCGCCCATCTCGGCGATAACGTTTTTGATGACAGAAGATCCCTCTTGGATTTCGTGAGCCTTTGCGAGAATGTGAAGGCCAACGTCCCTGCTGCCCGTAAATGCGACCATAGCGACGTCGGGATGTCCTGTCAGGGCGTCTCCCATCGTGCCGCCGGGGCCGGGAACAAAATTAAAAACCCCCGCAGGCAACCCCGCCTCTTCGAAAATGCCGTTCAGCATATACCCCGTGACCGGTGACTGAGATGCCGGTTTATAGACTACAGTATTGCCGGTAACTATGGCTGCGGAACTCATCCCGGCAGAAATGGCCATCGGGAAGTTCCAGGGGGCGATAACCACCACCACTCCGCGCGGTTCATACAGAAGATGGCTCGTTTCACCCAACACGTGTCCCAGCGTAATCTGACGGCTGTACCGCAGCATCTCGCGGCCGTAGTACTCCAGGTAATCGATTGCTTCGCAAATGTCCGCATCCGATTCGCTCCACGATTTGCCGGCTTCAAAAACCTGAAGCGCTGCGAGGTCGTAGCGTTTGAACCGGGCTAAAGCCGCTGCTTTGAAAAGATATTGCGCTCTTTTTTCCGCCGAGGTGTCCCGCCACAACGGGAAAGCGGACTTTGCGGCCGCCATTGCCGATTCGGCTTCTTTGACGCCAGCCGTAGAGATAATTCCTACTGTTTCATCGGCGCGATCAGGGTTCAATGAGGAAAACCGTGATGCGGTTTCAATCTTCTTGCCGCCCACTTGTAACGGAACTTGTATGGGAAAGCTGTCGCGCACTCTCTTTAAGGCATCGGCGAATCGAACGCGATGCTCTGTGCGCGACCAGTCGAAAACGGGCTCTATCCTGTAAGGGCCCATGCCGCTTTGTTCGGCGGTTTTTTGCGGCTCTTCCCCCATTTTCTTCAATCTCTCAGCCGGGTTTCTCAACAGGTCTTCCCTGGGCAGTTTTTGTGAAAAGGCCTGCAGCAGAAAGGATTCGTTGGCCGTATTCTCGAGAAGCCTTCTGACCAGGTAGGACATCCCCTGCAACATCTCGCCCACGGGGCAATAGACGCGAACGTGCAGACCGGCTTTGTGAAGAGCGCTTCGAACCTGCTCACCCATCCCGTAGAGCACCTGAAATTCGAGATCTTTTTCGGTTGCGCCAAGTTCTTTGGCCGTTTCGGCAACCGCCGCTATCGACCGGACGTTATGAGAGGCACAAGCGAGCTTGATGCCGCCCCTGTTTTTAAGAATGATCCCGGCAAGGCGCTCGAAATTCGCGTCTGTTTGAGATTTGTCTGTAAACACCGGCGAAGGCCAATTCTTCTGGCTCGCAACGATGAGTTCCTGGTCCCAGTAAGCACCCTTCACGAGGCGGATTGTAAAATGAAAGCCGCCCCGGGCAGCCCAGTCAATCAGTTGCTCGATGTCTTGTTCGCTTTCTCGCAAATAAGCCTGAATGACAATACCGGTATGCGGGTAGTTGCTGAACTCGGTCTCTTCCATAAGACTTCGATAAAGCGCAAGCGTCAGGTCCTTTATCCCATGGTGTTCCATATCGAGGTGCACGAATGCGCCGGCTTCCATTGCCCTGCGCAGGATCGGACGCAAACGTTCCTTTGATTTTTCGATGGAGTGGTCGAAGGCGCAGGGGTTCATCTGTGAGTACATGGCAGAGGCTTTGACCGACACATTCACCATGGGAGAATGACCCCAATCGAGCTCACCCGTGTCTCCGCCAAGGGGGCGCCATTTGCGCCAGGCGGCGTTAAGGGAGTCGAACAACTCAAGATAGCGCTCGAGGTACACCTGGGCTTCATTTTCGGATACGACCGCTTCGCCCAGAAGATCTATCGAGAACGCCAGGCCCTGGGAACGCAGTTTTTCAAGCACCGGAAGGCCGTCTTCCGGAGAACTCCCCGCAATGAACTGCCTCGCCACCCTGCCGATGTTTCGTGCGATTGCCCCGGCAATAATCCTGGAAGTCATCCAAGAGGGGGCAACGTATTTGATTCCCCAGTTCACCGCAGAGGGGAAGTTCAGGGCCGGCTCCGAAAAATATTGCTGGATGTGATTGATTACTGAATCGGCATCCTTCAGGTAGGGAAACACATCGATGAAGCGAAACATCTGCACTTTAAAGGCCTCGTTGTGCATGCACCACTCGAAAAGCTTGCCTACCCAGTATTGCCTGCTGAAGATGGACCACGCTTCTTCCTCCATAAGATCGTAGAGGCGGTATCCCGTTTCGCGAATCCTGCTTTCGATATCTGAACTCATGGGCAAACTCATTTAAATTTCTCTCTTATGCCTCTCTTTTCGTCCCTCTTTTTTCCACCCTTCCTTTGCGTCCTTCTTTGCGCCTTTTTTAGCTGGTTTCCCGGCGCCGAACGATTCAAAATGGTGGGTCTGAACGATGAATGAGCCTGGAGCGGCAGGGTGGGGGGGCTGCACCTCCGCCTTGCGGGCGGGCGTAGTGAGTCTTTCGGCCAAGTCCTGGCGAATTTGTGGAAAGAGGATAAATTCCCGGGGGACTGATTCCGCAAGGTATAAATGCAGCCCGGCGGTAAGGAGCGGCAAGCCGCTTTGACAAGCTTCCCGAGCCAGTATTTCAATCAGGATAGGGGTTTCTTCATCTCTTCGGGCGATCCGCAGCGCAAGTTCTCGCTCACCGCAAACCGGCACAAACCGGCGACGGGAGCTCCTAAGACCAGATTCTTGGGTATAAACCAACTTTTTGGGTTTCAAGCCGAAATAGAGCCTCTTGGGTACATCAGAGGCTGGCGGATAGACCGGCAGGGCAAATCCAGGACGAAGACGCAACAGGTTTCCGTCGAGTCCGAACGGAAGCTCGATCCCAAGCAGCGTAAGCTCCTGGATGGTGGATTGACGCACAAAGCGCAGGGATAAATCTTGCTGCAGGGCCCAGTAGAATTCCTTCCACGGCATGGTGCCGTCAGGGTCCCAGAAGAGCCCGTATTCGCCGGGCGAGTGCGTGATAATGTAGCCGAGGGTTTTGGCGAGAGTTTTAGGTTGATGCTTCAGCATGTTTGGAGCTCTGAGTTTTTTAATGTGGAGTTTAGATTATAAGGTTTCCATTGAATAGTTCAATCGAGAACTGGGTGTTCGAGTCGCCGGAGGTTGGCGGAGTGCACGGCAATCGTGGGCCATGGGCAGCGTGGTTTGGGGCTCTGAGTTTCTGAATGTGGAGTTTAGATTATATGGAAACCTGGCGGTGGTTAGCCAGGTTTACATAATCGGGTTTTATCCTAGCCAGCGGTCGCGGGCCGGGCAGGGACTCTTCTTTGTTTTTCTAAAATTCCATTTCCCAAGATCGGAGCTGAAGTTCCCCTTCATCCAAACGTTGCCGTGACGCCTCTCCCAAAGGGTGTGACAGGGCGGGCGCCTGGCTTCCGGGCGTCGCCCCCCCCGCCCTGGCGCATCCCTCTTGGGGGTGTGGCATACCTCTTGAGTCTTTTCACGGGCCGTGTATTCTATTTCCCTCCTTTTCCCTGAGTCGTCGCCTCGTACCCTTCACTGCTATCAGGGTATGAGGTGCCGACTTCAGGGGCGGGGGAATCTGGTAGACGGCTTAAAAAGGGCCTTGTATGATTTCGTAGGGGGGAATTATGCGAAAGCCTTGTCCAAGTGACGAGTCATCAGGTAGACGTGTGATGTGTCGGAATTACGGGTATTGTCTTAATCAGGCTATCTGGCTTGAATGGAAAAGTTTTACATGCAGTCATTGTGAATCATTCGAACCCGAGGAAGGGGATTCTTCTTATTGGGCTGAACAGTTTGGACGTTCATCCAACTTACTGACTTATCTTTTTCACAAGGGTAAGTATGAGCGTAAAGGGGCGTACTCAACGGGGGACGATGGAACCCTTCCTCCCTGTTACTAAAAGGCTCAGAGCGCGGCCTGTGCCTCCCCCCCCGGTGGAGAAAGGCCGCGATCGCGGCGAAGCCGCCCCCCTTTACTTGAATCTATATATAGTTTATTTGACAGTTCATTGATATCATTGGGAAATTCGTCTCATTTTTATTATCAGACATTAATTTATTAATTTTATCTCTCTATAGCGTGCGCCCAATCGAGAACCACAGGGCTCTGAAGGCGGCATTATCCGGCGCGCGGAGGATAAAACCTATTATGTACCGAAGGGCTTCCTGAAGGCTTGAACCTGGCGTAGACCGGCGCCGTCCAATGAGAACCTGAAAGCCAGTATCGGCCTTATCAGAAAAGGCAATGATTCCGCCGATGTTATGTAAATCCTGGCGGTGGTTAGCCAGGTTTACATAATATATATTATCAGACATTACATGCGCCACATTCTTTTTCGACTTGACTTGATGCCCCCCTTCCAATATCTTATTTGAGCTTTTTATGCGGGAATAACTCAGTGGTAGAGTGCAACCTTGCCAAGGTTGAAGTCGCGGGTTCAAATCCCGTTTCCCGCTCTCCATGGCAGATTTAGGGTGGTTTCGAAACCGCCCTTTTTTTTTGTGGACTTCCAACGACTTCTGCCTATATTTCTAAATCATGAACCAAAGCGCGCTCGTTCACCAAATCCATGCCAACAAAAGGAAAAGCTGGCAAACCCAGCTTGATGAGTTTTATTCCTGCTTCGCCTCCAAGGATTCCGTTCTGGTTACGATAGATCCCGACCCGGACGCCGTCGGTTCGGCCCTTGCCGTCAAAAGGCTGCTCTGGCATAAAGTTGCATCAACTTCGATAGGAATCATCAGGCCCATAAGAAGGTTGAACAACCTCGCAATGGTCAGGCTGCTCCGAGTTCCTTTGCTTCTCTTAAAGACGCCCGACACCCACAAGTCAGACAAGGTGGTCTTAGTCGACGGCCAGCCATGTCACAATGATTCTTTCAGTTCTTTTCATTATACGGCAGTGATCGACCATCATCCGCAAACTGAGACGGTGAACGCCGGCTTCAGTGACGTGCGTCCGGAGTACGGGTCCACCTCCACGATAATGACACAATATCTCCGGGCCGCAAAGATCAAACCCTCGCAAGCCCTTGCAACCGCCCTTCTCTATGGAATAAAAACGGATACCCGCAATTTTGAACGCCATACGTTAATAGAAGACATCGAGGCTTTCAGGTACCTCTTCGAATATGCCGACCATAACATTTTAGGAAAAATCGACATTTCAGACCTTTCGCTTAGTGACACCAAGATCTTCCACAAGGCTTTCGAAAGAAAACATGTGGTAAAGGACCGGATTTTTATATACCTTGACCAGGTGCCCTCTTCAGACATTTTGGTCGAGGTCGCCGAATTTATGCTCAAGATTCGCGACATCTGCTGGAGCATTGTGTCGGGTATCTATCAAGACAGCCTTATAATAGTCGTTCGAAACAACGGACATCGCAAGGACGCCGGCAAGCTGATCAGGCGCACGTTTGCATCCATGGGATGTGCAGGCGGACATCAGTCGATGGCCCGCGCGGAGATTCCGCTTAACCGCCTGTCTGAGGTAATTGGGACTTTAACATCCAGCTCGATAGAACGGTTTGTTCGGCGAAGCCTCTCTCCTTTTAGGAAGTATTAGCTAATCACGTGTATACCATTGATATAAATAATAATACCTACTATGATCCAATGATCCGGGGAGGTCCGCCTCCGCTCAAGAGCGTGGATATTTATACGGATGGCGCTTGTGCGGGAAACCCCGGGCCAGGCGGATGGGCCGCCATTTTACGCTATAAGGGATCCGAGAAGGAGATTTCCGGCTTTGAAAGGCAGACTACCAACAACAGAATGGAAATGAAAGCGGTGATCGAGGCCCTCGCGATGCTGAAAGAAGCTTGCCGGGTGAGAGTCCATGCCGACTCTCAATATCTGCGCAACGGGATTACCGTCTGGATACATGAATGGAAACGCAATGGTTGGAGGACCAAAGGCAGGCAGCCGGTCAAAAACCGTGAGCTTTGGGAGGCTCTCGACGATCTGGCACAAAAGCACCTGATCGAATGGGTTTGGGTAAAGGGACACGCAGGCCATCCTGAAAACGAGCGTTGCGACGAGCTCGCCCGGCAGGAGATCGTCAAGAACGCAAAGTGTCTTGGTTCCGGAAGGGATAATCAGCCATAAGTATTCACCATTCACCATTCACTATTCGCAGTCCCCCTGCTTCTCTTGACGGCCTTCGATGATTTTTTTCAAATCGGGTTTGGAAACCTTTCCCATGGCATTTCTTGGCAACTCCTGAAACTCCAGCGCATCTTTGGGGACCTTGTAAGGAGCGAGCCGTTCCTTCCCCCAGGTTCTTAGTGCATCGGGATTCAAGCTCGTCCCTTCCCGCATCACCAGCGCGGCGACAACCCGCTCTCCCCAGACCGGGTCCGGTATTCCCACTACCGCGCATTCCTTGATGTCCGAGTGGGTAAGGAGGGTTTCTTCGATTTCCAGGGCTGAGACCTTGTAACCACCAGTCTTGATGATGTCGACGCTGCTGCGCCCGAGAATGCGATAGATCCCGTTCTCCTGTACGGCTACGTCGCCGGTTAAGAACCAACCATCCCGGAAAGCTTTTCTTGTTTCCTCCGGTCTGTTCCAGTATTCCACAAAGACCGTTTTGCCTCGCACCACGATCTCTCCCGGAGTTCCAGGTTCTGCCTGCGCCCCTGTTTCATCAGTTAACCTCGCTTCCACCCCTGGCAAGGGGGCCCCGACGCATCCGGGAAACCGTTTCCCATGCAGGGGGTTGGAAAGACACATGCCAATCTCGGTCATCCCGTATCTCTCAAGGAGGGTATGTCCGGAAATCTCCTTCCACCTCTCTAAGGTAGGGACCGGCAGGGCCGCTGAACCGGACACCATGAGCCGCATCCGCCTGCAGCCATTGGACATTCGTTCCCGTTCGGCAGGAGAAGCCTTCTCCCAGGCGTCTATAAGCCTTACGTAGATGGTGGGGACTGCCATAAAGAGGGTCAGACCGCCTTGGGCGATACGGTCCCAGACTTTCTGTGCTTCGAATGCGGGAAAGATCTCGCACACTGCCCCCACCCAGAGGGCGCAGGCGATGACGTTTACAATCCCGTGGATATGATGCAGCGGCAAAACTTCCAAAATCCGATCTTCTCCGGTCCATCCCCAAGCTTCAACCAGACTGGTAATCTGGGCGGTAATGTTTTCATGGGTTGTTACCACTCCCTTGGGCTTGCCCGTGGTGCCGCTGGTGTAGAGGATCATCGCCCGCTGCGACTGCGCCACCGACGGCAGAGGACCCGCTGCATGGTCCAGCGCCTCGCTGCTCGATGCGAATCTAAGGTTACGCTTCTCGGCCAGCGGATTGATCCGATTGACAAAATCCGGATGCGCCACCACCGCCACGGGGGTGGTGTCATCAAGAACGTATTCCAATTCCGGCAGCGGGTGGAACAGAGACAATGGGACGGCAATCCCCCCGGCTCGCCAGATACCCCACTGCAAGGCTACGTACTGGAACCCCGGAGGGGCCAAAAATGCCACTGGCCTTTCTTTTAAATCTACGGAACCGTCCAGGAGAAAGGACGCGACCTTGCCCGATGCGTCCACAAGTTGCCGGTACGTAAAACTGCCTGCCGGCGCAATGATTGCCGTCCGCTCGCCATACTGTTCGGCTCGTCGCGTGAGGAGCATGGACATGGCTGGCCCTCCCGGGAAATTTGTTCAAAATCTCTTTTTTTTGGCGGCCTGTTACTCGGATCCGCCCTTAATAGTGCCGTAACCGTAATTACCTCGCCGGCCGGTTCTGCCTGTCGCCACCACCGGCTTGGGCGGCTTCAGGGCCAGGCAACCCAGGGACGCGGCCATGGCCACGCCCGCCAGAACATAAAAGCCGCTCACAAAGGTGCCGGTCATATCCACAAGCCTGCCGATGATAGGCGGCAATATCATGACGCCGGCGGCGCCCCAGGTGTTGACAAATCCCATGGCCACGCCGGGCGAGACCGGACAATTGTCCCGGGCGCCGTTAAAAATACCGGCAAAGGGCAAGCCCGCCATAATGCCGGTAAAAATTATGGCCAAGGTGGCCATGCCCATCGTGGTTGATAGACCCATCCACGCAAACCCCAGAGCCAGGCCGGCACAGGCCAGCACCAGGAGTAGTTTGGTAGAAAGAAGCTTGTGCCCCAGGATTAAACCACCCAGGGGCCGAGAGATAATCCCCAGCAACAACACGGTTGAGCCCACCATGCCGGCGCTCTTGGGATCGAGGTGGATGCTCTTGATCAAAAGCGTGTTGACCCATACCCCTGCGGCAATGATAACCCCAAAGCTGCCCAGTTGCGCCCCTGACAGCAACCAGATATTGGGGTTGGCGAGGACATTGGTCCAGTTGATCTTGGGACTGACGGCATGGATGGGAGTATCGGGAGCAATGACATGCCACAGCACCGCCAACACCCCCGCCATGCTGCCGGTGACGAAGAAAACGCCATGCCAGCCCACCGCCGCCAGGAGTTGGGGCACACCGTAGATGACGAACCCGGATCCCAGGAGAATGGAACCCCCATAAACTCCTTGGGCAAGCTGGATTTCTTTGCCGGCAAAAAATGTGGGGACATAGCGGGCTCCGGCGATAAAAGCTGCACCTGTGCCTATGCCGATGAAGAACTTCAACGCGAGGATTTGATAATAAGAGCTGGCAAGGCCGATGAGGCAGTTACCCGCTGTGATGATTACCAGTGACCACAGGGCTACTCTTTTAGCCCCCAGTTTGTCGGCCAGCGCTCCACCGGGTATCTGCAGGGCGCCATGCGTGAGAAAGATGGCGGTGGTTAGAAACCCCGCCAAAGCCAGGGTGATATTCAGGTCTTTGACCAGTGTCGGCACCAACGGGCCATGGTTGGTATAGTTAGCCGAAAAAACAAACCCCAGGGCCGTAACAAATCCCAGTGCCTTCCATCTCTGTGCCCAGAATGCTTCCATTTCCATTTTTTGCCCTTTTTTGACATAAGAAAAAGCTGATAGGTCCCTGAATTTCTAATTATTATGAGTAATACCGCTATCCGGTAGTTCAGAAGACCTGACACGCGAAGGATAAGAATGGCCGCAATGAGGGTCACCAGAGGTTCTGTCTAGTATGTGGATGAGGATATACTTTTGATCGGAATAAGGCATCGAGTTGTGCGCTATGCATCCGAGCCGCATTTTGGGATCGGATTCCGCTCGAAAAACTTCCGGAACGCCCGAAAAACCTTAAGATTTTCCAATCGAATATGCAAGTGATATGTTATTCAGGGAACATCCCCATCACTGGATCGCGCTGACACTAGGCCAGGGATCGTGCCAAGGTCTATCGCGCGAGGTGGGCCTGCAGTTAAATTCCAGCCGGCCCGCTCAGTACATAACGACAGGCCCTTCCCTTCCCTGTCCTGAGGAGTCTGCCCGAGTCGACCAGTTCGCTCAGTTCGCGCAAGGCTTGGCGCTCGGAAATCTCGGCAAGTTGTGAGTAATACTTATTAGTAATGAACCCGTGTGTTTTTATGAATTCCATTGCGCGCATCTGCCGCACCTTAAAGCCCGAATCACTTAGACGGTCACCGGCGTTGAGCCCCGGAAGGGGCAAAATGCCCATGGCAGGGATTTTCCTGTCTTCGGTGGTGGTTGCAGGCGCCTCCGCACGAGGTTGTCTTACTTCGGGGGGCAGGTCCTTGACCGAAATTTCATGTCTGTCCGAAAGAATAATCGCTCTCTCGATCACGTTTTCCAACTCGCGTACGTTGCCGGGCCAGTGATAATCGAGAATGCGTTCCATGGCGCCCGAAGAGATGGAGATCATCTCCTGATGGTTATCCTTTGCGTACTTGGCAAGGAAGTGATTTACAAGCAGAGGCAGATCGTCGGTCCGCTCGCGTAACATGGGCAGATAGACATGGACCACGTTCAGGCGGTAATAAAGATCGCTGCGGAACCGCCCGTTTGAGGCTTCCTCCTTGAGATTTCGATTAGAGGCGGCCACTACGCGGACATCGACCTTGAGGGTGTGGCTGCCCCCTACCCTTTCGAACTCCATTTCCTGAAGAATTCGAAGCAGTTTAACCTGGAGCGGAGCAGACATCTCGCTTATTTCGTCCAGAAATAGAGTCCCCTCATGAGCGAGTTCGAACCTGCCCTTCCGCTGGCTGATAGCGCCGCTGAACGCGCCCTTTTCATGCCCGAAAAGCTCGCTCTCGAGCAGCGTTTCAGGCAAGGCCCCGCAATTTACTGAAATGAATGGATTGTCTTTTCGCGGGCTGTTGTAGTGTATTGCCCTGGCAATCAACTCCTTACCGGTACCCGAGTCACCCGTGATCAGAACGGTTGCCTTGGTTGGCGCCACTTTTTCAATCAGCTCGAATATGCGCTGCATCTGCGCGCTTTTGCCGATTATGTTTCCAAAGTGATACTTACCTTGCAACTCGCGGGCCATCTGCCGATTCTGCCTGATCAGCTTATAATGACTGATCGCCT
This sequence comes from Syntrophobacteraceae bacterium, assembly GCA_052143075.1. Lineage (GTDB taxonomy): Bacteria > Desulfobacterota > Syntrophobacteria > Syntrophobacterales > Syntrophobacteraceae > SbD1. The sequence goes on from JBKQTS010000253.1 coordinate 40,516, forward strand.
TGCCGATGGTGAGTTTTAATTCCTCGTTCTTGAAGGGCTTTAAGATATAGTCGAAAGCGCCCTTTCGCATAGCTTGGACAGCCTTCTCTACGCTGCCAAAGGCGGTCATCATAATGACCGGAAGATCGGGCTGCCGCAGTTGAATGCGTTCCATAAAGTCCATACCGTCCATTCCGGGCATTTTCATATCCGTTATGACCACGTCGAGCTCGTTTTCCTCGATGCATTCAAGCCCACGCAGGGCCCCTTCGGCGGTGATCACCTGATAGCCTTCTTCTGAAAGCAGCGCCTCCAAAACGAGCAGGTAATTTCTTTCGTCATCGACTATGAGAACTGTATTCATTCTATTCCGCAGCTTCCCCTTCGGCCTCAAATTCCGGTTGCGTAAGCGGGAGTCGTATGATGAAGGTGGCGCCCTGCCCGTCGCGGCTGAGCACTTCAATTTCGCCGCTGTGATTATCGATAATGGTCTGAACTATGGCGAGTCCCAGTCCGGTTCCCTTTTCGCGCGTTGTGAAAAAGGGATTGAAAATCTTTTTCATTGTCTCTTTTGGAATACCCGTCCCGGTATCTTGGACCTGGACTTCCACAAAAGAGGCGCCATCCCTTCCGTTGGTAATCGAGGTCCGCACGGTTAGTATTCCTCCTTCGGGCATCGCCTGGATGGAATTGGCGAAGATATTGACAAAGGCGCGATAGAGAAGGTCCTGATCGGCCTCCAGGCAACAGTCCCCTTTCTGGTAACTTTTTTGGACCTCGATTCGGAGCCGCTGACACTCAGCTTCCATTACCGAAAGATTCCTGTCCAGAATATCTTCAATCTTGCATGTCGCAGGTTGGAGCCTCTTGGGCCTGGCGAAATCCAGAAACTCAGTCAGGATATCGTTGAGGCGTGTGGATTCTTCTACGATGATCGAGGAAAACCTCTTTTGTTTATCGTCGTGCATGCGGCAATCGAGCAACTCTGCTGTGCTTCTTATGATACCAAGGGGATTGCGGATTTCATGGGATACGCCGGCAATCATTTCCCCAAGCGCAGCAAGCCTCTCCGATTGGTGAAGCTGCTCTTCGAGCTTGTATTTCTCCTGGCTTCTTGCTCCGATTATCCGCTCAGCGCGCCGGGCGATAAAGAGAATGGTGACAAAGAGGATGCCGACGAAAAGGAGAAAACTGAAGGCGACTATCCACTGAAACCGGTGGATGGTTACATAATCATGACTTATATCCTGCGTTATTTCAAAGACTCCGAGGACCTTTCCCTTTCTCCAGCTAAGCGGCCTCTCCTCCCACATCGGCAGATAGGTAATAAGCCTCCTGGCGCCGCTTTTAAGTTCGAATCCGAAAAAATTGCTCTCCTCGGCCGACATAATCGAAACGGATTCTTCGTTCAAAGCTCGTGTAAAAGGTTCGCCAAGGTCGCCCTTGGTCCCGATCAATTCCTTATTCGTACTGTTGTAGGTTAGTATCTGGTCCAAATCGTAGATGTTCACGTGCTCCACCGACAATCCGTGAATCGTGTTTCTTACGACCTTGTCGAGCCTTTCATACTGGCTTTCGCGGCTAAGGTGGATTTCCCCCTCGGAGATCAGTGTAGGCAGGGTGAATTGGAAAAAAACCTGGTGATTGAGGTTTTCGGCAACGATGAGGGCGTATTGTTCGCTTTTCTTCAGCAGAATGGCCTTTGCTTTTTGCGAGATAAATCCGGACAGAACAATGGTGCAAACCATGATCACCATAAGACTTGAAAGCGCGAGATACTTGACCAGTTGAAACGGCTTGACGCTTTCCAGAACTCTTTTTTTGGCCTGAATCGATCTCATGTTGTTAAGCCGTCTTTTTTGTCCAGTAGCTGCTTTACCTTTGCGCGCCTTTGCTCGAGCTTATCTGTGAATCCGGCTTCCCATCCCGTATTTTTGGGATCATAGAAAAGCACGCCAGCGAGTTCACTGGGCATGTAGAGTTCGGGGAGCCACCCCTCTTCATAATTGTGAGCGTATTTGTATTCTCTGCCGTATCCGAGTTCTCTCATAAGTCCGGTAGGCGCGTTGCGCAGGTGCAAAGGCACCCGGGCGGCGCCACTGTTCTTAGCTGCTTCCAGAGCACGGTCCAAAGCGACGTAGAGCGAATTGCTCTTGGGCGCGAGGCAAAGATACACGACAGCTTGAGCAAGGGCAAGCTCGCCTTCGGGACTGCCGAGGAAATGATAGGCCTGGAAGGCGTTTACAGCCTGGACAAGAGCGGCTGGATCGGCAAGACCGATGTCCTCGGAGGCCATCCTTATGATGCGTCGGGCGAGGTAGAGCGGGTCCTCGCCGGCGTCAAGCATCCGGGCAAGCCAGTAGAGGGCCGCGTCCGGATCGCTTCCCCTGACGCTTTTATGGAGGGCGGAAATGAGGTTGAAGTGTTCCTCGCCCGCCTTGTCGTAATGCACGGACTTGCGCAGCAGAGCTTGCTTTGCGGCTTCAAGATCCACGGTACGCAGACCCTCGGAATCAGGCGAAGTAGTCAGGACACCAATTTCCAAGGCGTTTAGAATGACTCGTGCATCCCCCCCGGAGGCCGCAAGCAAATAATCTTGGGCTTGCTCGACAAGGCGCGCCGGGAATTTTCCAAGTCCTCTTTCCTGATCGCAGAGAGCACGGTCGATTATCTGTTTCAAATCAGCCTGTTCGAGCGGTTCCAGGACGGCAACCTGAGCCCGCGACAGCAGCGGACGTATAATTTCGAACGATGGATTTTCCGTGGTGGCCCCGAGCAGAAGCACCGTTCCATTTTCAACGTGGGGCAGAAGGGTGTCCTGCTGTGCCTTGTTCAGCCTGTGAATTTCGTCCATGAGCAGCCATGTTCTCATTTTCTTTTTGGCGAGAACTTCTTTGGCTTCCTGAACAGCGGCCCTTATTTCCCTGGCCCCCGCCATCACCGCAGACAAATACACAAGGTGGCTTTCGGTATGCGTCGCTATAATTTTGGCCAAAGTCGTCTTGCCGCAACCTGGAGGCCCCCAAAGGATAAGGGAGTGAAAGCGCCCGTTGCGCAGAACTCGGTCGAGTATCTTTCCAGGCCCGAGCAGGTGCGACTGCCCGATGAACTCATCAAGGTTCCTCGGGCGCATCCGTTCGGCCAGAGGCGCCTGTCCCCCGGGTTCATCAACGGAAATCTTTTCGAACATCTTTAACTGGTCCATTGGCTTCTGGTTTCGCCAGGTCGATCTCATGCCCTTCGCCGCCCCATGAGCGAAAAGCCGTATGTTTCCCCTCGGAAAATGGAGTTCCCGAAGGATAAACCTAATTCTAATGAAACTGTACGAATATTCCAGCTTTTTAGCGAGAAAGGCGCTGTTTTCTGGTTTCATTGCCGACTGCTGCCTGTGGCCGGATGGAGCGATAACGCAAGCTCGCGCAAATGTTCATTGTTCATTTTTCCCTATGTGTGGTATAAGAACTTTACACTTCTTGAGAGTCCGCCCATATGAATCACAAGACAGTCAGCAAAATAGTGCTCGTCATGGTTGATGATGATGAGGATGATTGTTTGCTGGTGGAGGCGGCTCTCTACGAAGCCTACTTAAAATGCGATTTTCACTGCGTTAAGGACGGCCTGCAGGTACTCGACTACCTCAACCGGCGCGGCCCCTATTATGAATCTGACAGTGCACCGCGTCCGGACCTCATCCTGCTCGACCTCAACCTGCCCAGCATGAGCGGCCGCGAAGTGCTGCAGAAGTTAAAGGCAGACCCACGGTTTCGCGCCATCCCCATTATCATCCTGACGACCTCGAGTAATGAGGAGGACGTCGCTTTCTGCTACGATGCAGGCGCCAACACGTACATTATCAAGGAGCCTTCGTTTGCGGGGCTGCTTGCTGCGGTTAAGGTGGTAAAAGAGTACTGGTTGGACACAGCTACACTTCCCCCGAGGGGAGATCTCTCAACTCAAAAAAAAAGATAGAGAAACTTATTGAGGGATTGAGAGATTGAGGGATTGTGAATTACAAGAGCTTCCTGAATCCCTAAGTCCAAACTCGAGCCCTATGTTGCTGGAAGCGGCACATGAAGCATGAACACGGAGATCAGTTGGTCGAAGACCCCAAGAGTCTCATCGAGCAAAATATCCGATTAAAAGCCGAGTTGGCCGAGGCCAGGGGATTTCTTGAGGCCATCGTGGAGCATATTCCCGAAGCAATTACTATCATCGATGGCCGGGACCTCACTGTTCGAATGGTGAGCAAATACGGTAGGGAGCTACTCGGCCATCCCAAGGAGAAGGTCGAGGGAATTACGTACCAGGAGTACAGCAAAATCCAGGATTTTTTTAATACCGAGGGCGCTCAGACCCCCTGCGAGGAGTTGCCGCTGATTCGTGCCACTCTCAAGGGTGAGCTTGTGACAAATGAGGAATGGCTGCTGAGGCGCTCGGATGGGGTCAAGCTGAACTTGCTTTGCAATTCAGGACCCATCCTCGATCGACATGGCAATGTAATCGCAGGGATTGTAGTCTGGCGAGACATCACTGAGCACAAACGCGTGGAAGAGGATCTGCGTATCAAGAATATCGTAGCGCGCAAGAATATGGAGCAGGAGCTACAGGCAAAATCCTATCGTCTCCAGGAAGTCAACGCCGCATTGAAAGCTTTGTTGCGGCAAAGGGACGAAGACAGAAAAGAGTTCGAAGAAGCTCTTCTGATCAATATTGAAAACCTTATTCTGCCCTACATCAAGCGACTCAAAAGCGGGCCCCTGAACAGCACTCAGGCCTCACTGCTTGAAATCCTGGAATCTCATTTAAAAGAACTCAGCTCAAAATTCGGCAAAACTCTCGCCCTCGAATACAGGGTTCTCACGCCTACCGAAATGAGGATCGCAGCGCTCGTAAGAGATGGCAAAACCAGCAAAGAAATCGCTGACCTCTTATGCATATCCGAAAAAACGGCCTCATTTCACAGGAACAATATCAGGACCAAGCTGGGTATGCGAGGAACGGGAGCAAACCTGCGGTCTCATCTTTTGAGTCTTACATAATATACCAGTTTTTACCCCGTATTTACCCCTCAAATTCTTGGGCTTTCAATCCGGCCCCAAATAAGTACTTTATGACTGCTTAAAAAACAGTAGCAAGGAGCCATAATCTTGCGTGCTCAAACTCAAGCCCGATCTTGTCCGGCGCTGGACCCCCGAGGGAAGCCTTGATAGCAAAGACATCACCTGTTGTCGCCATACTGGATGAAGATGCCGACGATCGTCTTCTGTTGCACGAGGCATTCGATCAGTGCCGGCAGGATATAGAGCTTCATTCTTTTGAAAAGGGTGAAAACCTGCTTGATTACTTGAACCAAAGTAAGGGCAGCCAGGGGAAAAACGGCGGGGCAGCCGACCTGGTGATCCTGGGCGTCGACCTGCCATGGGAAAGCACATTTGAGATCATAGCAGCGATTAAATCAAATCCAGGTTTGAGGCAAATACCCATTATCGTCCTCATTGGGCTGGTGCCGGACGCTTTAATAAAGAGATTCTACGACCTCGGCGCAAATACTTTAATCGTCAGGCCGGTTCCCTGGGATGAACTGGTCAATGTTGTGAAGAAAACGTGTGATTATTGGTTTGGGCCCGTGAAGATGTGAGCGCCGTTAGACCAGGGATTTGCTCATTTTTCGAGGCCTTGCCCTTTTTGTTATAACCTGCTGGAACAGATACTGTCCCTAAAGTCAAAATATCAGTGGCCTCTTTTTTCAATAAATGATAGTTATTAGAGCCTAACAATCTTTATCCAGATAGGGAACCGGCCGTTCTCAATCGTCAAAATCTGTGGTGGGGATTGAGTAATGAATTATTTGGTGTTCCCGAAAGACAAGAAGGCGCACAATGTCAAAGACCTCTCAATGTTCCGGCGACCCCTCCGAGAAACCCGAAACCCCTCCTGCCGGTCTCCCTTTTCAGCAGATCTCGAGCAAACACGGTGAACGGGACCGGGTGGTTCTAGTCATGGCGGATGATGATGAGGACGACTGTCTTGTTGTAAGCGAGGCTCTAAAACTGGCCTGTACCGGGTGCACTTTTCGCAACGTTCGGGACGGCATCGAAATGATGGGCTATCTAAATCGAATCGGACGTTACAGGCAGCCTGGATCATCCCCCGTTCCGGATATCATCCTGTTAGACCTCAACATGCCGAGGATGGGCGGCCGTGAGGTCCTGAAAAGATTGAAGACGGACCCTCGCTTTCGGGCCATTCCGGTGATCATCCTGACAACGTCGAAGGAATTGGAGGACGTAAAGATTTGCTACGATCTGGGCGCTAATTCGTACATTACCAAGCAGGCAAGTTTCGATGAGGTGGTTTCAGCCATGAAAACGCTCGCCGAATATTGGACCGAGATTGCAACCCTGCCTCCCAGGAAAAATCAAACCCGGGACCCGATAGAGCCGGATAAACTTTCCTCGTAATATAAGTGGACCCACCCAACAGGTCTCCTGACTTTGCGCTACTCGCCCAGGTAGGCCTTTCGGACACGTTCATCTTTGAGCAGTTGCCAGCCCGGGCCTTGGAGAACTACCTTACCGGTCTCGAGTACATATCCGTAATGCGCTATGCTGAGGGCGGCTACTGCGTTCTGCTCGATCAGAAGGATGGTCGCCCCCTCGGCATTGATCTGCTTAATGGCCTTTAAGACCTCTTCCACCATGAGGGGCCCAAGCCCCAAGGACGGTTCGTCCAGCAGAATCAGCTTCGGTCTGCTCATTAGCGCACGGCCGAACGCCAGCATTTGCTGCTCACCGCCGCTGAGCGTCCCTGCCAACTGCGTCCGCCTCTCCGCAAGCCGCGGAAAAATCGAAAGCACCCATTCGAGTCCACTGTTAAATTCGGCGAAAGTGCGGTTGTAAGCGCCAAGCTCAAGGTTTTCCATAACGGTCAGGTTTCCAAATATCCGCCTTCCTTCAGGACTGACCGCGATACCCAGTTGAATGATTCTGTGAGTACTGAGCCGCGTTATTTGAGTTCCGAGAAAATAGACCGCGCCGGAGCTCGGCCTGACGAGTCCGACAAACACTTTGAAGGCCGTCGTTTTGCCCGCGCCGTTGGCGCCGATCAAAGAGACTATCTGGCCCTGGTCGACTGTTAGGCTGACCCCTTTAAGCGCGTGTATCCCTCCGTAATATACGTGGAGGTCCTCAGCCCTGAGCACGAGATGCGCCTCCGAGGTAAGCCGAGATGACCTCCGGGTTCCTCCTGATTTCATCAGGACTGCCTTCGGCGATCGACTGGCCGTAATTGATGACCTTTATGCGCTCGCAAATGTTCATGACGAACTTCATGTCGTGCTCGATCAAGAAAATAGTGATCCCGCTTTTTTCCCGTATCCGGCGAATGAAGGCGGCAAGCTCCATTTTTTCCATCGGGTTCATCCCGGCGGCAGGTTCGTCCAGTAAGAGCAACCCTGGTTCGGTGGCAATCGCCCGGGCGATTTCGAGCTTCCGCTGGAGGCCGTAAGGAAGGTTTTGAGCCTTTTCAAACGCAAAGGGCGCAAGCCCTGCTTCTACAAGGTATTTCAGGGAGTGCTCCCGAATTCTTTTTTCTTCCCTTCTGTGTTTGGCCAACCCGAGCATCGCGGCCAAGAAGGACGAATCGAGCGGATAATGGCAGGAAACCATAACATTTTCGAGTACGCTCATATCGGCGAAAAGCTTTATATTCTGGAAAGTGCGCGCAATGCCCCTTGCCGTTATCAGGTGAGTGGGAAGACGGGTGATGTTTTCTCCCTTCCAGGTTATATCGCCTGCAGTGGGCCTCAACATGCCGGTTATCATGTTGAAAACCGTAGTTTTTCCGGCTCCGTTGGGACCTATCAGGCCCATAAGCTCACCCCGCTCAATCGTGATGGAGAAATCGCTTACCGCCATTAGCCCTCCGAACTCCCTTGTCACATGGCGCATCTGGAAAAATGATCTCATGGCGGTGTTTGAGTTCTCCTCCATCCGGCGAACTTCGATGCCACAGAATCCCAACTGAATTCACTGCGCCCCATGATTCCCTTTCTGACGAACAGAATAACCAGCATAAGAATCAGGCTGAAGATAACCATGCGCATTCCGGGGATTCCAGGAATCGTGAAAGGGCCGATCTCCATGGACCGTTCGACTATTCTCAGCGCCTCGCCCCCCCAGGCGAAAAGCACCGCCCCGATGATTGCTCCGGTCGTACTCCCAAGGCCTCCCACGACTATCATGATAAGGAGGTTGAACGTAAGCAAAAATGTAAACAGACCGGGTGAAATCGTGGTTATGAGGTGAGCTAGCAGTCCCCCGGCAATTCCGGAAAAAAAAGCGCTTATCAGGAAGGCAAGCATAAGGCGCTGAAACGGATCGACTCCCATCGCCCTTGCGGCCGTCTCGTCCTCCCGGATTGCTTTCATCGCCAGGCCGTAATTACTGTTTATCAACCGCTGAATGGCGGCCACCGCCAGGGTCGCCACACCCCATGACCACCAGAGGTTCGTATGCGCCTGGAGGCCTTTGAGTCCAAGCGGCCCATTCGTCACGCTTTGAGCGGCATTGCAGAGTACCCGGATGACCTCCCCGAACCCCAGGGTTACGATCGCCAGATAATCACCACGCACACGCAGAACCGGAAAGCTGATGAGAAAGGCAACAGAAGCCGCCGCAACTCCAGCCGCGATAAGCGATACGACGAAGGGGACCTGGATAACGTTTATCGGCCAGATTGCATGCTCAATGATGAAATTGAGCTGCTTTTCCGCCGGGCTCATCGACAGCAACGCGGAAGTGTAAGCGCCAATTGCTATGAAACCGTTAGGGCCCAGATGAAGAAGGCCGCAGACGCCGTTTACCAGGTTGTAGCTGACCGCAAGGGTGATGAAAATAGCGATATTATTGAGTATTCTGATCTGATAGCCCGAACCGTAGCGGCTGAATAGAAAAAGAACGCCGAACAGCAGAACAAGCGAGGCAACATTAAGCCAAAACTTCAATTTTTCGCTCAAGACCCCAATCCCGAATTACTGAATTATAGGCTCGCCCATAATCCCGGTTGGTCTGAAAAGCAGCACGCCTATAAGAATCAAAAAAGCGAATGCATCCCGGTACTCAGCAAGGTCGGGCAAAAGGGCCACGATCAGAATCTCGCAAAGTCCAAGCAGAAAACCACCCAGAACAGCGCCGACAATGTTTCCGATCCCTCCAATAACCGCTGCAATGAAAGCTTTTAAACCCGGTATGACACCCATGAACGGATTTATCTGCGGGTATTTCATCGCCCACATGATCCCGCTGGCTGCGGCCAGGCTCGAGCCTATGAGGAAAGTGAGGGCAATGATCCTGTCGAGGTTGATGCCCATGAGCCGTGTCGCCTCGAAATCCAGCGAAGCTGCGCGCATGGCCTTGCCTGCCTTGGTCTTGAAGACGATATAAAGCAATCCCAGAACCAGAAGCAGCGTTATGATCGGAGAGTAAATCGTGAGCACCAGGATGTGGAGGTCTCCGGCCTTGATGACGTAGCCGAAAAAATCAGGCCTTGGAAAGGGCTTTGGAACGCCCCCAATGAGCACAAGGGCAAGGTTTTCCATCAGGAAAGAGGCCCCGATTGCGGAGATCAGCAATGAAATACGAGGGGCCTGCCTCAAAGGCTTGTAAGCTGCATGATCGAGCAGAATACCCAGTGCCCCGGTTGCGATGACTGCGAGAGGAAAACTAATAAACCAGGGAAGTGAGAAAAGCAAAACTCCATACATGCCGGCATAGGCCGCAACCATCAACAGATCGCCGTGAGCGAAGTTGATGAGCCTCAGAATTCCGTAAACCATCGTATATCCGATGGCAATCAGAGCATAGAGACTACCCAGCGAGACGCCGTTTATAAGTTGTTGAAGAAAGAGCGTGAGGCTCATTTCGCGACGCCTTCCATCTCGAGGTTGGAAGCAAATGATTCACATACTCAATCGGGACCTGAAATGAGCCTTTAATACACATTAGACGCCCTTGGCGCAAGCTTGCCTGATACGTTCGACCAGTTCGGAAAGATCGCAGGGCTTGACAAGGTAATCGAACGCCCCGAATTCTATTCCCTCGCGGGCAGCGGTTTCAGACCCATGCCCCGTGAGGATGATAACCGGCATTTTGGGTTCCATAGTCTTGAATACTTTCAAAACTTCAATGCCGTCCATATCTTCCATCTTAAAGTCAAGAACAGCGAGATCGAAACGTTCATTTCGCAAAATGCGAATCGCCTCGCTTCCCGAGAAGGCGGTTTTGACCAGAAAATTGCGCTTGGACAGCCTTTTTGCCAGGACTGTAACATAGGTCTCCTCATCATCGACAAGCAGAAGCTTGGTTCCCTTGCTTTGCTCTTGTTCAGTGCTAATGAAGTCTCCGGACTGCATCATGAGGCCTCATCGTGAATGGGAATGTGTACATGGAAAGTCGTGCCGAGCCCAACCGAACTGTCCACGGTAAGAGTTCCTCCGAGTTTTTGAATGATCCCGTAGCATATCGATAGTCCCAGCCCGGTGCCTTTTCCGACAGGCTTGGTGGTAAAAAAGGGATCGAATATGCGTGCGATAACACTTTTGGAGATTCCGTGCCCTGTGTCCGCAATGTCGACTACCACCTTGTCGCCTTCCACCCCGCTGCGTATCTCGAGCAACCCGCCTCCGGAACCAATCGCGTCAATGGCATTATTGATGAGATTCATGAAAACCTGCTGCAATTCGGAAGGGGAAGCCGAAATAAACGGCAGGTCCTGATCTAATTCGGTTTGAATTCTTATGTTGTTGAATTTTGAGCGCTCCTCACAAATGCTCAATATTTGTTCTATTGTATCGTTTACTTGGATCTGTTGGTGAACGGGGTCTGTCTTGCGGGCAAAACTAAGCAGTTTATGGGTTATCTCCTTGCACCGCACACCCTGAAGGCTTATCTGCTTGAGAGAGCGTCTGAACTCGTCGACGTTTTGGCTTTCCTTAAGCTCTTCCTCCTCGAGCAGGTCTCCCATCCACCCCGCTTCCTCGACCATAATGGCGACGGGATTGTTTATCTCGTGAGCTATCCCAGCGGCAAGTTCGCCGATTGAGGCAAGCTTCCCGGCTTCTATTACCTGCTCGTTCATCATTTCCTTTTCAATGTCCGCCTTCTGGATATGCCTTACCACCTTTTTCGAGATAAAAAGGGCAACCAGGACAATTGCCAGGCAGCCGAATACAAAAATAGCCAGGGCAATAATCCTTGCATGATTCACCTCGGAGAACGCGTCAGCCTGGTCCTGCTGGTAGACCAGCGTCCACTCGCCTGACTTGAGCGGCATGAGAAAGTAGATGATGTTTCTATTCTGGCTCCTAACTACTCCTGACACGGCATTGCTACCCGATGAGGACGTTTTGACCTCCTCAATGCCGCTGGCGCCGGGTTCGGCGCTTTCCGCACCTCTTACCCTGGCCCATGAAGTTCTGCTGAGCAGACGGGTAATGTCGGGCGTAAGTTCAGTCGAGGGGCGCGTCTGAAGCTCTCCCGCACTGTTCACTATGAAAGCTGAGCCCGTTTTACCGATGTGGATTTGTTCAACCAGCGAGTTGAATGCCGCGAAATCTATGGTTGCCCGCAAGAGCCATTCTGTGTCGCCTCGCCCTTTTTTTACAGTGATGACAAAGTGCGGGGTACGGCGAAGACCAAGGAATACGTCGGTCAGGTAATAATCTCTCGTTATGGCTTCCCGGAACCATTCTGCTTTAGAGTAATCGGCGTTTTCGAGCTTGAGGCTCCCAGCGTATGAAATCTGCACACCCGCTGAGTTTACTACCCCTAAATCGACAAAAACACCCGAATAGGCATTTTGAAGAATAACCAGTTTGTTTTGCAGAAAGGTTTCGTCAGTCAATTCATCGTAAGTGTAAGAATCGGCGAGGACCTTTACGTAGGAAAGCTTTTCATCGAGAAACGAATTTATGAGCTGCTGATGTTTTTCCACCAGTTCGTGGAGATGCTCCATGACCTTTTCCCGATAAGAGGTCTCAAAATAGTAACCGATGAGACCCGCTATCAGAATGAGGGGCGTAAAGGAGACCACGATCACGATCAGGGTCATGTTCCTGGTCAAAGATGTGTAATAATGCTTTTCCTTCATATCGGATTTCAGGCGGATTCGTTCATAGAACTAAAAGAATGCGTTAAACGGTCCTGCTTGCCAGAAGCTTCTCAGCTCTCTTCACCGCTTCGAGAATATCGCCGATGTCGGCCGGTTTTCTTAAGTAAGCGAACGCACCGAGATTGCGGACGTACGCTTCATCCATTTCCGACCCATGGCCCGAAAGGATTATCACTTCGACCTCGGGATGACTTTTTTTCACGCGGCGCAAGACCTCCAAGCCATCCATTCCGGGCATTTTGAGATCAAGCACCATGACCTTTGCCGATCCCTGGTCAACAATTTGCAACGCCCGCTCGCCAGTGGAGGCCGTATGAGCGGTGAACCCCCTCAACCGAAGCCGTTCCGCAAAAGCGTCGGCAAATTCCACTTCGTCGTCAACGATAAGAATCTCGATTCCCATTTAGATCAAACCTTCTCAGATAGAAATTTCAAGACCCGGAAACCAGATCGGGCCGGTGCGAAAAATCATTCCGGCGAGGCGGCTGGTTCAGGGGTTCGCCCACCGGGAACTAAGAGGACAAAGCTTGCATCAGAGGCTCGCCAATTATAACGCATACCCAAACTGGAGGCCAACTCCTCGAACTCCTGCCATTCGCTGAACTTGGCAACGGCTTCTTTTACAACTTTTTCACAGGATTCGCCCTCGAAATAAAAATCAAGACCTGGAGAACCGGGATCGTCGCTTACGAGAATCAAAATAGAACCACTGCCGCCGCTCATACATCCTATAAAGGCCTCGATGGCCATGGTCAAAGCCATCTGGATCCTGAACGCATTGGAAAAAAGCATGATCGGGTGATCGCATACCTCTGCCTTGAGTTCCACGTTGCGGAGTGCGGCTAGTCTTTGCGCCAGCGAAATCGTCTGAGTCAGGATTGAATTCAGATCGATATCGGCGCAGGTGTGGTCCATGCTGTGAGCGAAGCGATTGAACCTGGAAGTGATATCGACCCCTCTTCGAACCTGCTCTTCGATCTTTTGCACAGAGCGCTGAAACTTCTCCCGGTGCGGAAACGGGGCCTCCCTCGTCATGGCAAGGAAGTCCGCCATCAGCCCATTTGATTCGTTAATTACGGCTAGAACGTTTCTCAGCTCGTGAGTCACACTGGCGGCAATTTTACCGAAAAAAGCAAGCTCGTTTGCTTTCACCACAATTCCCCTTGAACGATTTTTACGTAAAATGGCGCTTGTTCAGTCAACTTTGGCCTTCGCCTTTGATTCTCTTATCCTTCTATGGGCCTGCTGCATTGCTTCAGTGAGTTTCTCAATATCAACCGGCTTTTCCAGGTAGGCGCATGCCCCAAGTTCGGCACAAAGCCTGGCAACATCCTCCGAACCATGACCCGTAAGTACAATCACCTCGACATTCGGATGCTTTTCTTTGACCCGGCGCAAAACTTCCAGACCGTCTATGCCCGGCATCTTTAGATCCAGGACCATTACCTCGGGTTCATCTTCTTCGACTATCGAGAGCGCTTCTTCTCCACCGTAAACCACAGCCGAAGAGTAATCACGCATCTGAAGGCGCTCCGACAGGGCTTCGACAAAGTCTCGTTCGTCATCTACCAGCAACACCTTTGAGGGCAGGGGAAGATCGAAGTCGAACTTGCGGTAGACATCACTCTGGTAGTATCCAGGCCCCACTTTGGTCTCTGCCCCTTTCACGCCCGGAATAGTCGATGCAAGCCTTTTGAGTTCTTCTTCAAGCGAAGCAAGCATCATCACGTGCTTGTTGATTTCCATTACTACCAGGCCATCCTTTGCCGAAACCGAAACATCATGACCTTCCATCGCCAGCTTCAGATTGACCTCAGAAGCCAGAGCAAAATCTGCCACAGCTTTCAGAGAGTCCTGCGATACCGTCAGAACGCTGCTCTTAAGATGGTCGCATATAAGCCGGACCGCATCGTCGTGAGCGATTTTATTCATCGGTATAACGATATCATATAGCGAGGAGGCCCAAGGGTCTTTTTGCCGCAGGAGATATTCAACCCAGAGGACAAGGGACTCGTCATCCTTGTGGATCTTCTTCAACGCATCCTTCGTCGAAATCCTCTCCTGGCGGGAGGCCAGGTTGGAACGATATCCAGTGTCCGCAATCACGCACACGTTGAGTACGTGAGATATTTTCCTTGGAACCATCAGAGTGCATAGTCCGAACAGGAGGAAATTATCGCTCTTCAGAGAATCGGCAACAAGCTGCCTCAGGCAGGCCAGGCTTCGCTCCTTTTCATGCGTAAACTTATTGAAAATAGAAACTTTCCCCCTGAGCGCATTCCAGATTTTGCTCTCTTCAATATTGAACCGCTTGCTCGCCGCAGCCGCCAGAGCGGCATCGTCAAGATGCGTGTAGCCCGTTTTCTCTATAACGCTGCGTACGACTTCCTCAGCACCGCAATAAGAACCACAAAAAACATTGAGAACCGGCATGATTGATTATTCCTTCTTTGCGGGATGTGGCATGTCATCTACAAAGCGGACCGAAAGGAGCGGACAGATTTCCCCGCACTGCGTGTGACTGCTGGAGTGTATTGCTTCAACGGCATGGGGGATCGTCGAATAGATATTGTTTTCATCGATTTTTGCCAGCAGATGGGTGCGGTTCATAACTCCGAGCACTTTTTCGTTCAGCCCGGCAAACGATATCCCGTAGCCGGCGCTTCGCACCCGATCGACAATGAGTGAGAGCATTTCCTCCCCCGAGGCGTCCATATCGTTTATTCCGTTGGAGATAATGAGAATGTGTTTGAGTTCCGGCATCGCACGAATTCGCTCTGTAACCTTTTCTTCCAGATAGCCTGCATTCGCATAAAACAGTGCTCCATCGAAACGGATCATGGCAATGTGCCTGCACTCTTTGAGGCCGTGATCGCGAGCACTCTGAAAAGAACTGTCCTCATGCATCGCAAGGGTTGTCACCTTCGGACGCATGCTCTTGTAGAGAAACATCCCAAGCGAAAGCAGAACGCCGAAAATGATCCCCTTGTCAAGATGTGGGGCCGTAATAAGGGTTGCCAGAAAGGTCAGGATTGAGAAAAGCCCGTCGTACCATTGAGCCTTCCATGCGTGAATGAAACCCGATACATTTATCAGGCCGATGACCGCCATCATGATAACTGCAGCAAGCACGGACTGAGGCAGGTAATAGAGAAACGGGGTAAAGAAAAGAAGCACTATGGCAACTGTAATGCTGGTTACCACGCTTGATAACCCTGTGACCGCACCCGCCTGGATATTTACGGCCGATCTGGAGAAAGATCCCGATACTGGAAAGCTTCTTGTGAAAGCCCCCATAATGTTGGCAATACCCTGACCGATGAGTTCCTGATTCGGGTCGAGCCTCTGCCCTGTTTTAGCGGCCATCGCCTTGGCAATCGAAATTGCTTCCATGAATCCGAGAAGAGAGATGATAACCGCTATCGGGAGCAACTTGAGCAGCATAGTCAAATCCAGCCTGGGAATCCCGAAACTTGGCAATCCACGTGGAATACTTCCGACAACGCTTCCCCCGCCCATCATTACGATAGCTTTCTCGTCGACCGCAGAATTGCCGAGTCTTACCCTCCAGGTCGAACCGTCTCCCTTTAAAGTTCCATGGAGGTCGTCGTAAGGAAGGTAAATCTTTTTTCCATCAGCGTCCGAAGCGGCGGTAAAGAGATAATCTCTAATCCTCGAGCGCCTTCGAGCCATTGTCTCCTTGAGATCGGCGATTCTTAAATCGACCACGTCGCATTCATACTTTATCTGCAGGGCTTCCTTGGAGTGGCTGCCGTATAGTTTCTCGGCGTCTGTGAGGCGGGGAGTGAGTTCGGCACGGGTTTTCGCCAGCTCCTTCGACTCCTTTGCGGCTTCATTGAATTTGGCGATCTGGTCCCTGCACTCATTTGAAACGATCGTATCAACAGGAACCCGGACGTTGTGTTCGTATCCAATTGCCCAGGAAATCACAGTCGTAACCGCTACCGCGACAAGCACGTAGGGTATGCGCCTGTTGATCCACCTCAGCCCGTACATTATCACAAAAGCGCCGATTCCCAGCGCCAGGGTCTGCCAGTGTGTATAGCGAAGCGCCGCTTTAATGACCAGGTATATGGTCTCATAGTGGTGTTCAGCGTCTTCCACCTGGACGTTGAACATCTTCGAGAGCTGTGAAGTGGCAATGATGATTGCGCCCGCATTGGTAAATCCGTTTACTACCGGATGCGAAAGAAAATTCACAACCAGTCCCAGCCGCAGAATTCCCAGGGCAAGCTGAAAAACTCCGACAATGAGTGCGAGCAGGATCGCATAGGCTATAAAGCCCTCGCTTCCCGTAGTTGCAAAAGGTGACAGGGCTGCTGAGGTCATGAGGGAAACGATCGCAACCGGACCCGTTGCAAGCTGCCGGCTCGATCCGAACAGAGCTGCAAGGATGGGAGGGAGAAAGGAGGCGTAAAGACCATACTGAACAGGCATCCCTGCAAGCTGCGCATAAGCCATCGATTGCGGAATCAGTACAAGGGCGACAGTCAAGCCGGAAACGATGTCAACTTTGACCGAGGAGAGATTCGTAACTTTTAGCCACTCGACAAACGGAAAAACCTTGCGAAGCATAAACACATTCCCTCAAAAATAGGCATATCAGTTTCTTGCACTCGGATTTTTTCCATGCGGGATTACCCCGTTTGCATCGGTTTGAGCTCTTTAGGCAAATGAACAGTCATCTTGGTCCCCTGCCCTTCCTTGCTGCTGGCCTCAATGCGCCCGGCAAGCCTCTTGATGATGCCGTAGGTAATGAACAAACCGAGCCCGGTCCCATGCCCCTTCTTTTTTGTGGAAAAAAACGGCTCATATAAGCGATCGAGCGTTTCCTGCGACATCCCGCAGCCGTTATCCTCGACTGACACCGAAAGAGTTTCACCACTGTCATGGGTGCATATGACAATTGTTCCCCTGTCCTGCACAGCCGCAAAAGCATTGCTCAGCAAGTTTAGAAAGACCTGCTGAAGCTGCCCGCGATCCGAGGCAATTTCAGGCAGGTTGTCCACAAGTTCAAGCCGAAGGTCCAGATTTCGGAAGTGCGCTTCCTTTTCAACGAACCCCACGGTTTCGCGAACCACCTCATTGATGTCGAGATTCTCGATATGGGGCTCCATCCTGCGTGCGAACCCGAGCAGCCGGTGGGTAATCGATCGGCAGCGCTCGACGGAGCTGATAATCGCATCGCTCAAAGCGAGAAATTTACTCCTGTCCTTAAAATCACTCTCGATCTCGATCAGGTCCTTCATCAGGCCGGCTTTCTCATTTATAATCGCAAGCGGATTGTTTATTTCATGCGCCACCCCCGCGGCGAGTCTTCCGATGGATGAGAGTTTTTGGCTGTGCTCGATTTCCCGAAAAGCGGCTTCACGCCTTTCGTCGCTTTCCTGGAGCCTGCTAATGAGAGAACCGGTCAGTTTGAATACAACCAGCAGGGTTATCAGTACGCCTGCAAGAAACACATAGAATATTTCGCTTTTTAGTGTGTACCAGGACTTGAAAAGTTCTCCCCTGGGTTTGACGGCTACGAGTATGAAGGGAGAGTTCTGGAAATAGGCGTATGCCACCAGAACTTCACGGCCTAGTGAATCCTTTGTCTCTGTGTAGGTCGGCTCGCTTGAAAAAGGTGGGAGGCCCAGGGGGAAATGGTCCAGAACGCCTCCGTAATTCCGGCTGGTGGTTTGCAGGGTGCCGTCGCGGTTTACGACAAATCCATCGCTCTTCGCACCCAGTTGCATCGAAGCAATCAGCTCATCTATCGTGTGTGTATCGATGGTGGACCGCAGAATCCAGGATTTTCCGCCTTCGATTTTTCTCTGCACAGCCATGGCAATATGCGGAAACCTGCGGAAACCCATGAAAACATCGCTCATGGCCACACCCCGTGATCGAACCTCTTGGAACCAGGGTTGATCGCTGTAGTTGCGGCCCTTGAGATCGTAGGGTCCCACATAGCTCACCTGCACTCCGTTTTCATCTATGACACCCAGATCTACAAACCCCCCTAACTCCTGTTTCATGACACGGAATATGCGGTTTAGGTTTCCTTCCTCAGCCAGTTCCTCAAAGGTATGCTCGGAACCGATAAAACTTAAGGCCGAAAGTCGTTCGGCAAGGAACAGCTCCATCGAATGCTTGCTCTTATTCACCAGGACGAGCAGCGGGTTAACGATCTCCTGCCTGAGCGTGTTCTGGTACTGGTGTGCGTTTATCATCGCCATGGAAAAAAGCGGAATGACCGTGACCGCTATCATCAGGACAATGATCCGTCTGCGAAGCAGGCGGTAAATTTCAGGGGACCCGCCTTCATCGGGAAACTCGAGCAAACTCAGGTTTTTGAGCCAACCGGCTAAAGACACCTCAAGCCTTCCGTTCTTTTAAAAGTATGTCCCCGGACTTAAGGCCTCCCTTTCGAAATCGGCTGAGAGCAACTTTGGCCGGCCCTATGACCGAGTGAATTACCTCTACATTCTTCCACCTCAGGTACTGAAGGTGCTCCTTTTCGATTCCGCCGCATATCACCGTATGCACATCTTCGTCAGTAACCACGCGGCAGAGCGCCTCGGCCGATGGCCGCGCAAGCACTATATCGCTTTTGCCCGCCGGTTTTCCATCCTTACCGAGAGAAACAATCAACAGCTCCAGGGTGAGATCGAATCTTGGAGCGATGTCATCTCCATCAAGCACAATGAGAACTCTTTTCATTCACCCCGACCGTTTCGCAAGCAATCCCGTAGCGTCTCATTTTTCGCCATAGAGTGCTCCGCCCCCACCCCAACAATTCAGCCGCTTTGCTGCGGCGTCCTTTCACCTTCATGAGCGCATCCATTATCATCCTGCGCTCTATCGCGGCCCAGTCGAAACCCTCGTCGGCGCTCCGCGCAGCGGACCCCGGAGGCGGAGGCGAAATTGCGGTCTCCGCATCGAGGCTGGCAAGATTTTCGGTTAGATAGGCCGGCAGGTCTCCAAGCTCGATCCATCCGGCCTGGCTTAAACTGACTGCATATTCGACTATGTGCCTTAGTTCGAGGATATTTCCCGGATAGTCGTATTCGAGCAGTCTTTTGAGGCAAGCGTCCGAAAAGCCGCTCATCGTCTTGTTCAGGATCGAGGCACGCGCGTGGAGAAAATGATCCGCAAGGAGTCTCAAATCCTCAACTCGCTCCTTTAGTGGCGGCAGATGAAGGTTCAGCGCGTTCAACCTGAAATAGAGGTCGTTTCGAAATGTTGCTTCTTTGGCCATTTGACTGAGATTTCTGCTCGTCGCCGCAATTATTCTTACATCAGCCTCAAAGCTATTAGAGCTGCCCACTGGATAAATGATTTTTTCGTCCAGCCAGTTGAGAAGCTTGGTTTGAAGTGAAGGCGCCAGGTCGCCAATTTCACTAATATAGAGGGTCCCATTTTGAGCGAGCCGGAATTTTCCCGGTTTATTTTCGGCCCCCGGAAAGGCGCCTTTTTGCACCCCAAAAAGTTCGGATTCAGCCAGAAACTCGGGCAAGGCCCCGCAACGGAAAGTAACAAACGGCTTTTTAGCCCGCGAAGAAGCATGATGAATCGCTTCGGCAACAAGATCTTTCCCCGTGCCGATCTGGCCGGTAATCAAAACAGGCATTTCCGATTGCGCTATAACGGGCAGAGACTGAAAAATCTTTCCCATCCGAGGACTGCGGCCGATGATGCGGCCGAAACTGAAAGGATTTATCCGAGCCGGGTCGAAATTACGAACCTGACGCAAGTCGTCCAGAGTTTCAATGTAGCCGGAGATTTTCCCTGTGCTATCGTTCAAGGTGGCAAAAGTCACGCGAACCGGTATCTTTTGATTCTCCTGGTTGATTATGTCACCTTCCAGAACGCATCTTTCACCCTTCTCCATCCTTTTGACCGGGCAATTGTCGAAACAGTGGTTGAACCGCAGAACGTGCGAGCATGGAAGCCCTTTGCAATCCGCTCTCACAAAGCCCGTCAGGGCCTCTAGCGCACGATTTATAAGAACGATCCTGCGCTCTTTACTCACGAGGCAGACCCCGATAGGTATTTCATCAAGAACGGTGACAAGATTTATTGGCATGTCTTGCATTGCAGGATCGGCAGCGCTGTTGCACTATGCAATAGCTGTTTCATGATGGTTGCAATATGTAACGGAATGTCTCGTATTGTATCAACAGTGCTACAATCAGGGGCTCGAACTTAGAATTACCCGCAAGATATGTCAATAGAAATCGTGTCATATCGATTCAGTGTGATACATTTTCTTATACAAATAGGATGTATGGTCGAACCGGAACTTCGTCGTTTTCACCTTAATGGCGATTGATAGGCACGGCGCCAGGGTCATCAACAAAAGGCATAACGATCAGCCGAGGCTGACTCATGGACTCCCGAATATGCGAAACCCCAATCGTCATTCCTTGATGACCGCGGGAAGGCTGATCATGATAGGTGCCGAAAAGACGGTCCCACCAGGGGAGACTAAAGCCAAAATTGCTGTTTGTCTCCCGTATTAGGGGTCAGCTCACGAAACGGAATAAATCGCACGCTAAGGTTCTATAGATGCATAATCATTGTCAATGACGGTTGATGGGGACTCCGCCAGGGTCTCCAACGAAGGGGAGAATTATGAGCCATGGCAGGGTTAGCCTTTTGGGGTCTCGGAATTGGGAAAGGCCGATTGTCATCCCATCATGGCCCTTCTCCGGCTGATCTTTGTATGTTCCAAAAAGACGGTCCCACCAGGGAAGATTGAAACCATAGTTGCTGTTGGTTTCCCGAATGATCACGGAATGATGCACCCGGTGCATATCGGGTGTCACGACGAAAAGGCGGAGAACTCGGTCAATGGCGATGGGAATATGAATGTTGCTGTGATTGAACATGGACGTGGTATTGAGGGCCACCTCGAAGATCAGCACCGCCAAGGCGGGCGGCCCGAGCGTTGCCACCGCCATGAGCTTGATCACCATTGCAATGATGATTTCCAGGGGGTGGAAGCGCAGGCCGGTCGTCATATCAAAACCAAGGTCAGCGTGGTGCACCATGTGCAATCGCCACACGGCCGGAATCGCATGATGGAGAACATGCTGAAGATAGATGGAAAAATCCAAGGCGATCACGCCGATGGCAACTCCGAACCAGTAGGGAAGATCGACATTGTTGAGCAGCCCCCATTGGCGCTTCGCAGCCAGAAGGACCATTGCCACCGGAAGGAGGGGGAAAACCAGGCGCACAAATAGGGGATTCAAAGCAAAAATCCCGAGGTTGCAAAACCAGCGGCTCGACTTGGAGGTGTTTAACGACCGGCGAGGCGCAAGGATTTCAAATACGGCTACCAGAATAAAAATTCCTAAGAAAAATCCCAAGCGTACCACTGTTTCTATCGTCATCGGCAAACACCTTCCTTCATTTCGATTCGAGATGTAGCCCGCTCTCAGTCGTTGTAGCGCAGGAAACTAAATAGCCTCGACCCTTTGTGATGTCTTGAGCCTTGCGACTATTTTGAGAATGAAAAAGAGAAGATGAAAAGTGCAAGAGAGAAGAAAATTTTCCACGAAAGCAATCCTGCCCACTGGCCGCTGGACCAGACATTTTTGACTGTCCCGACAAAGAACGTGAAGATGAATGTACCGACTACGATACCAAACGCAGTACCAAAAAAATAGTCTTGGAAGCGCACTCGGGTCAGCCCCATCCCAAAGTTCATAGGGGTAAACGGAAAGTAGACCAGCCGCAGGTAAAGGACCGTGGCAAAACCGTTTCGCTCGATGCCCTCATCGTATTTCTTGAGCCTGTCACCGATAAGTGATGCAGCAAAATCCCGTCCGAGGTAGCGCCCGATGAAAAACGCGAGGCTTGCGTACTCCTCGCTCTGATATGTCTCTCTTGGCTTGGAGATGATCTCGACTTCAATTCCATACTTTTCCCCCAGCCTGGGAACCATTTCACGAAAATGGCCTCACGTTTTCCCACTGGGATCGTTTACGAAAACCTTAACCTTCAGCATCTGCTCTCGCTCCATTACATGGACCGACTCACAGTCACTCAACTGCTGGTCTCCAAAGAGGCGATCCAGGATTCCTTTCTTTTCAGGTTCGGGAAGACCAAGTTGGCGGCAGATGGCAGCCTCCAGCTTTTCTTCATCAATGTCACAACCCTGCACGATGAGTTCATCTCCGACCATTATGGCCGGGGCCATTGGCAGTCCCAATCTGGCATACTCTTCAGTACGGTATTCCTGAAAGGGTCTGGATGTGGTTTCGATCTCCAGTTTGTACTTTTCCCCCAACCTGGGGATGATTTCAGCAAAATGCCTTCAGGGCTTACCTCCGGGATCGTTTAGGAAAACTCTCATCCTCAGCATGTTTTTCACTCCAATCGTTGGGCCAACTCCCCCGGCCCCCGAGTCAGAGGGCTGGCTGAAGAAGTTACGGTTCAAGGAAACGACCTTTCCTGGACAATCCAAAGGATCATGGCCATCTTATTTCCCGAAGAAACGTCCAAGGATGCCCTTCTTCTCCGGCTCCGGCTCGGAAAGGCCACAATACCGGCAGATGACTGATTCCACTTTTTCCTGTGATACGTCAGATCCCTCGACCACGATTTCCTCACCAACCATCACCGCCGGAGCAACAGGCAGCTCCAGTTCGAAGTACTCATCACACTGGTATTCGGCGATAGGTTTGGATGTGACCTCTATCTCAATGTCCTTGTACTTTTCGCCCAACCTGGGCATCATTTGGAGGAAATTCTTTCACGGCTTTCCATTAGGTTCGTTAAGGAAAAATCTAACCTTCAGCATGGTTTTCTCCTTTCTTTAGCTACCGCCTTTCTTAAGCTCTGCCATACGGCCAAGGAATTGATCGGGCGGGAGGAAATCCACCAATCGCAGATCCCGCTTTTCCTTGCCGCTGTTATCCATGAACACTATGGTCGGGACGCCCTTGACCTCGTATTGCTGCAACAATCGCTCATATACGGGATTGCCGCCCTTGGTCACATCCACTTTAACCATCACGAAGTTGCTATCCGCCTGATTTACCACCGAAACATTATGGAATGTGATTTCCTCCAGCTCATTGCACGGTGTGCACCATGTAGCATAGAAGTCTATGATTACCGGTTTGTTCAGCTTCATGGCCTGTTTCAGGACCTCGTCTGAATAGGGCTTCCAGGTAACGCCGGGTCCTTGCATTGCCCACGACGTGACGAGGAAAGTCGCCAAAACCAGGCAAATAACGCCGACCCCACCTTTTAACCAGGGGAAAGCCCGGAAGTTGGCCTGATTCTTGTCAATCCACCCAAGATGCAGTCCTGCGGCAATGGCGACAAGGGCAAACAAAAAGGTTCCCAAGTGGCCGGGCAGAACCGGCTTTATGAAATGGGCGGCCATTGCGACCAGCACCCAACCCATGAGCTTTCTCACCCAGATCATCCAGCCACCCGAGCGGGGAAGCTTCTCAAGCTGGCCCGAGAACATGGCCAGAACGAAAAGAGGGAGTCCCAGACCCAAGCTCAAGGTGAAGAAAATCAGGAACCCAAGCCATGGGCTTCCCATGCTCGCAACCCAGGTAAGGAGTCCGAGTACAAAGGGGCCGATGCAAGGCGCTGCCACAACCCCGAGAGTCAGTCCCATAAAGAGGCTACCGAGGTATCCCGTATAGGATTTTGCGGCAGCCTGGGTGAGACCGCTTGGAAGGCGCATCTCCCACAACCCTAAAAGGCTCGTTGCAAAAAAGATGAGGACCGCCGCCACGACAATAAGGACGATGGAATTTTGGAGCATCGCGCCCATCAGGCCACCTGTAAGAGATGCGACAACTCCCAGTACAGAGTTGGTGACCGCCAGGCCCATCATGTAACACAAACCGTGTGCGACGAGCTTTCCCTGGCCTTCGCCTTCCTTTGCAGCCTGGCCGCCAAAATATGAGACGGTGATGGGGATGAGGGGGTATACACAGGGAGTGAGGTTTAAAGCCATGCCGCCGGCAAAAATACCTAGGAGCGTCCAGACCATTGCCAAGCCATAGAGAGGTCCCGGAGCTTTAGGCGACTCGCCGGTTTGGGCAAGACCAGCCGGAGCGCTAGAAATGGGGAGACCTCTTGCCTGCCATTCAGGATAACCGCATGGGTCACGATAGACATTTTGATAGCCAAGTTTAACGGCCACACGGGCCGCCGAGTCGCTACGGACTCATGTGAGGCCCGCTCAGTAGAAGATGACGGTGCGATCCTTATCCGGTCCCAGAAAGGTTTCGAGCGCCGACGCCTTGCGCCATCTCGACCACCATGTCGGCTCCACGGGAAAGTTCAACGCTCCTTCGAGATGCCCTGTCCGATATTCCCACTCCTGGCGGGTGTCCACAAGAAGAAGACTTTTGGCGTCCTTCTGAAAGCGATCCGAAAGCTCCTGAGTGGTAATGACCTTGTATCCACCGGCTTTCGCTTCGGCCAGGACATCATCCCATGTTGCGTCCCCGGGGGTGACGGCCCGGTTGGTAAGCCACACTGCTCCAACTGTAATGAGCACCGCCAAAAAGGCTATGAGCGCAAACACCTTGTTTTGCATGGCAAACCCCTCGTATGAGAGACTATATACAACGCTAACAGAAGAACGTGATTTCTATTGCGCACCCATTAGCGATGTATCCCGCGTAGCGCGGAAGGCGTCCCGCTCGATATGTTTCTCAATCGCGTTTGGCTGTCAGCGGGCCGTCTTGCTGCGTCCTAAAGGCTTTCAAAACCCTGCAATCTATTTTCCCGTTTCAGCTTTGACAGAAGAAAGGTTGCCCCTCTTTGAGAGAGTCCCAACTTGCCGGCAAGCTCCCCTGGGTCAAGACAGCCCTGTTTTTTGACAAGCGTGACAACCTCATCCTCCAACTCTTCAAGCCAATCTTCGAACAGCACCAGAAGTTCCGGGTCTGTTATCGCCATGAGCTGCTTGGATTGAGCAACTTTATCAACCAGATTTTGACACATCTGCGTTGGGTCGATACCTTCGCCCATGCACTCAGCCAGTCATAAATGCACCATGCTCGAGAGTTTATCCCCACCCGAATCCCCGACAAGCTTCATGACGAATCCGATGCGGTCTTCCTCACCCAGAATGGGTAAAAGCCGTTGCAGGGCTTCGCCCATTTCTGCAACCGCCTCCACCGGATCCATCCGATCGATTACCTTCTTCACATCTCCCTTCAAGGTTCGATCCCCCGTGTACGCTAAAAGATTTTTCTTGCCGACAGCAAATCCCTTGCGACGCTGCTAAGGGATTGGATTATAATCAAAATTCTCGGATCGTTCAGTTCGTAGTAAATAAATGGTCCGTTGCGCTCGATTTTGACAAGAAGAGACCGTTTCAGCTCCCTCAAGTGATGGGATACAAGGGGCTGCGAAAGGTTTAGCTCCTCGACTATACTGCTCACCGACCTCTTCCCGCCGCTGATGTACTGAAGTATCCGCAGGCGGTTTTCGTCCGAAAGACTCCTCGCTAAAAAGGCTACCGGCTGGAAATACTCGGTCGTTGATACCAGTTTCTCCTGCCTCAATTCGTCCACCGGTTCTTCGCCCTTCAGCGCATCACCAGGATTTGATGGCTTTGTTCCAATCATCTCTTGCATCGCAACCACCTGCTTCATCGCGAAGCATCGGCCGGTTCAGGCTGAACTGTCGCATGCTTCCCGTGCGGCTTTCTCGCTTCTACATAGCGAGCCGCAGCCAATGCGGCAATGCAGCCCTCTGAAGCCGCAATTACTATCTGTTTGGCGTAATTTTGCCTCAAGTCCCCGGCGGCAAAGATCCCGGGAATATTCGTCTCGCATTTGTCATCGGTGAGCACATAACCTGTGGTGCTGGTCTTTACGCCTATGGGCGCCAATGCGCTATGTGGCGTAAAACCGACAAAAATAAAAACACCATCGACTTCAAGCTCCCTTTGTTCGCTCGTTTGAGTGTTTTTCAACGCCACCGCCCGGACACCCTGCTCACCGGATTTAATCTCGGTGACAACCGTATTCAGAATGATTTCGATCCTGGGTTCTAAAAAGACGCGCTGTTGGAGAATCCTGCTCGCACGGAACTCATCGCGCCGGTGGATCAGATAAACGCGCTCCGTTATCTTTGCCAAATAGAGCGCATCCTCGAGGGCAGTATCACCGCCACCCACCACACAAACGATTTTATCGCGAAAGAAAAAGCCATCGCACGTAGCACAATACGAAACCCCTTTACCAAAATTGTCGATCTCGCCCGGAACGTTGAGCTTGCGGGACTTACCTCCCGCAGCCATGATGATGCTGTATGCATTCAAGACTTGCCCGTCGGCGAGGCGAACCGAGTGGAAATCGATTCCCGGCTCAACCGCCACGGCCTCTTGCTGCACTACCTCCAGACCGTACGACTTGGCGTGCTGTAAAAACTTGTCTGAAAGATCAAATCCACTTATGTCGATAAATCCCGGGTAGTTTTCCACTCCTTTTGTGATGGCTACCTGGCCGCCTGGAATACCCTGCTCGATAAGCACAGATTTTTGAGCCGCCCGCATGGCGTAAATTCCGGCTGTAAGACCCGCAGGTCCCCCACCTAAGATGATAACGTCGTAGATCTCGTTTCGAGCTATTTCCAATTGTTTTTCCTTTCACAGGACTAAAAGATCAACCGCACATACCTTTGAGCGAATTCCAGAGGCAGCGGAGCGAAAAACGTATAAATATATATTTATACGATGAGATCTCTAATGTCAAGAGATAAAGTCACTTTGTCATTTTCGGATTGAATTTTTCGTCGTCGGTGATCTAAATAGAGTACACTCGAAAACATCGCACGCAAACTAACCACGAGGTGAAAGTGAAAAGACCGACCAAAAGCCAGTATTACGTGGATATCGCCGGTGCTGTGGCAATGCGAAGCACCTGTCTCAGGCGCAGATTCGGTGCGGTAATCGTCAAAAACGATCAGATAATCAGCACCGGCTATAATGGCGCCCCGCGGCAAACCACCAACTGTGTCGACCTTGGCTATTGCATTCGCCAGCAAAAAAATATTCCCCCGGGCCAGAACTACGAGCTTTGCCGGGCGGTGCACGCCGAGATGAACGCCGTAATCCATGCCTCACGGCTGGATATGGCTGGGGCCGACTTGTATCTGGTGGGCATTGAAGTGGCAACGGGCCATTTTGTAGCGCAAGTAATTCCCTGCCTGCTCTGTAAACGGGTAATCATAAACGCAGGCATCAGCCGGGTCGTTCTTCCGGATGGACCGGGGGTCTTTAAGTATATTGACGTCGATGACTGGACCATCGAGGAAAGAATCGCTCATCGTGTGAATGAGCAACCGGATGAAGGATAAAAGCAACCAGGGGCTTGGCGGGGATTGGGTAATTGAGGGACTGGCGGATGAATCCTGATTCTCAATTCCTTGATTCCTGTATTCTTCGCTCCTTTCATTTGTCTCTTCCATGCCTGCCAACATGCCGCAGACCGGCATGCAGACCCGGATGAATAAATCCGTGCGTTTCTACCAAAGGTCTTATTATCGTGTCAATTGCGTGCACGAGGCTCCTAAATTTGTGAGACCCACGTTTTCCGGTGAACCATTACAAATATCTTGAGCTTAACAGCCTTACCCCTTATTCTGTCTTGCGTGCGGAAAAGAACTAAAATCTTCAAACAGAATTCAGACAATGGCTGAAAAAGAGCGATACATAATCCGGGCCACGGACTTGCGAAAAAAATTCAACGGCTTCCAGGCCGTTGACGGTATATCGTTCCATCTGGTTCCCGGTGAGTGCCTCGGTTTGCTTGGCCCCAATGGCGCCGGCAAGACGTCGACTATTCGCATGGTATACGGATTCTCTCCATTGACTTCCGGCAGACTCGAGGTCTTCGGCCTGGACATAAACACCAGGTGGAGGCAGATAAAGGCCAGACTCGGCGTATGCCAGCAGGATAACAATCTCGACCCCGATCTTTCCGTACTCCAGAACCTGGAGATATTTGCACGCTATTTTAACATTCCACGCAAGGAGACCCGTGATCGTGCTCTCCAGCTACTGACGTTTATCGCGCTCGAGAGCCGAAAAGATGACAAGGTAACCAGCCTTTCAGGGGGAATGATGCGCAGGTTGGTGCTGGCACGCGCACTCATCAATAATCCTGAACTTCTTATCCTTGATGAACCGTCCACCGGGCTCGATCCACAGTCAAGACACCAGGTCTGGGAGCGGTTGGAGCTTCTTCAGGAAAACGGCCTTTCGATCCTTATTACCACCCACAATATGGACGAGGCCTCCCGGCTCTGTGAGAGGCTGATAATCATGGATCACGGCAAAATTCTCGTTGAAGGCAAACCCGCCGATCTGATCCGTTCTCATGCCGGCGACCACGTGGTTGAAATTGTAAATCCGGGCCGCGATGTAAAGGAGTTCGTAGACGCCCACAATTTCCTGCACGATGCCCTGGACCATCGGATGATTATCTACGGCAAGGAGGCCGATAGGCTCTTCGACATAATCGGGGACAAATTTTGTGCGGAAACCTGCATTAAAAGACTGGCAACCCTTGAAGACGTTTTCCTGAGACTCACCGGAAGGGAGCTTCGCGAATGAGCAGCGGGCTTCGGATTACGAATATCTCATGGCGCTTTATCCGCGTCTGGAACCGCAATATGGTAGTGTATCGCAAAATCTGGCTTGTAAACTTTCTCGTACCCCTCTTCGAACCTCTTTTATACCTCGCGGCCTTCGGAGTGGGGATGAGCGCCCTTATCGGGCAGGTGCACTATCATGGAGAAGAGCTTTCCTACATCGTTTTCATCGCCCCGGCTTTGCTGGCTATTACAATGATGTATAACTCCTTTTTCGAAAATACTTACGCTTCTTTCGTGCGCATGTACTACCAGAAGACTTTTGACGCCATGATGGCGACCCCGCTGTCCCTCGAAGATATCATCGCCGGTGAAATTGTCTGGGGCGCCACCAAGTCTGCTATCGCAACCGCAATAATGCTCGCGGTGGTGAGTTCTTTCGGCTTGGTCTATTTTCCTCACGGCCTGCTGATTCTGCCCCTCGCTTTTCTCGGCGGGCTTGCTTTCGGAACGGTCGGGATGGTTTTTACGGGTCTTGTGCCCAGTATCGACATGTTCAACCTTCCGATTTTTCTTTTCATAACCCCGATGTTCCTGTTCAGCGGGACATTTTTCCCAATATCCGCCCTTCCCGGATGGGCCCAAAAAGTTTCCCTGGCGCTCCCTCTGACCCACCTTGTGGACCTGTGCCGCGCTTTTTGCCTGGGCGAATTGACCCCTGACCTTATTTGGCGTATCGCTTACATCACTCTTTTGTTTGTCCTGCTTTTCCCGGTCGCACTGATAGTGATGCGCAGAAGGCTCATTAATTAGTAAATACGGATTTACAGGATTTAACCGGTCTCCCCGCTTACCGCCGGGCCTCGGTTATTCCCCCGGCCCTCTTGCAAATTCATTCAAGATGCAAATCTTTATGGAAAGTTCTCTGATTCAGGAGGAAAAAGATGAGCAAAATTGCAGTATTGATCGGAAAGGATTTCGAAGATTCCGAATATTCCCAACCTGTGGAAGCCTTTAAAAAGGCCGGGTATCAGCCGGTGCACCTTGGGTTGAAGAAGGGCGACACCGTCACCGGCAAAAAACAGAAAACCCCCGTTCAGATAGATATGGAAGTAAATGACGCCAGTGTAAGGGAATTCGACGCATTGCTTATTCCGGGAGGTTACTCCCCGGACAACCTGAGGGCGCACGATGGCCCCGTGCGGTTCGTCAAGGAATTCATGGAGAGCGGCAAGCCGGTTTTTGCGATATGCCACGGGCCTCAGCTTCTCATATCGGCCAGAAAACTCGAAGGTCGCAAGGCCACCGGATGGAAGTCGCTCACTGAAGACATAAAATACGCGGGGGCCCATTATATTGACAAAGAAGTGGTAGTTGACGGCAACCTGGTTACAAGCAGACAGCCATCGGATATCCCGGCGTTTATCGAAGCCTCTTTGAAAATGCTGGAAAGCCGGCAAGTCAGGGCGGCCTGATTGAGTTTTCAGTTTTTAGTTAATTGACTAAAAGCCGGCAACTAACTGCTAAAAACTACTTCTACGGCGTTCGCTCGAAGTTGAACAGGGAGTAGTTATTCGTCGGGGACCTCGAGGCGGCAAACCCTCTCAAAGCGGCTTCAAGGGAATCGGGCTGCTTTCCGTGGCCTGCGCTGAAATCGACAAGGAAATTGCCGTAGCCAAAAGATCTCAGAACAGGCAGGTGGTCGAGCAAACTTACAGGCCGGTCGGCGTAGATTTCTACACCGCCGGCCTTCTTTATCAGATGATAGACTTCTTTTCGTGGGCTCAGAAACGGCCGGTCTTCATGGAGGGCTGGAATCAGGCGCGATGTAAAGAGCGGCGGCCGGCTGTAGACCGTAAGAACAAGTCCGGCGCTGAATCTTTTCTGCGCAAGTTCCTTGAGTTCTTCCTTTGTGATTTCAAGGGAAACAACGCTCCACCTGCATCCCAGCTCAACGGCCTGGGCGAACGCGGCGCTGTTTCGCAGATTTAGCCTCGATCCGGCAACCAGGCGCACTCCCCTGCCCTGCCCGGTCAGGTCGAAATGCCCCCAGTTATTTATCTCCCATAGCAAAAAACCCTTTTTGATAAACCACGTGACGGCGGCCCTGAAATATTCGATGTCCTTCTCAAAAATAAGAGGGGGCAGGGAGAACCCGAGTTTTTTCATCTGGGAAGGCGAAAACCTCTGTTTGGCGATGCGCTCCAGGTTATTTTTGGTTGCGCTGAGAAGTACCATTGCAGCCGACGATTTCAACGCCTCTACCAGGTCGTTTCCCGAGTCCACTTTGACGATGAGCGTCCCATTTTGCCTTGTTTGCGCTTCAACAGGTTTTTCGAGATCGTCAAGAATGCTTTGCCTGCGGGGGAATTTGGATTTTTGATGAAAACCCCTCGGAACTTCCTCCCTTATTTTTTTCCAGATTGCGGTGGCCGATTCCGATTTCGTGCCCACTTTGAAAAGCCTGTCTCCGGAATGAAGGGGTTTTTGGCTGGCAAGATATACATGGGTGCCGGCTTGTGCGAAAAGAATGCTTTCCCCGGCGCTGTCAAAGAGTTGCGATACCGTAAAGGCCTCCTGCTCTCTGCCTGCGGAGGATTCCGGGCGAAGCCGGTCTCCTTTTGCAATTGGGTAGCGTAAATCGATCAGGACTCTATTTTCAAGAACAGACTTGACGGTGGCCGACCAGGCGCCGCTCGAGCCCGACCGGTGCGGCGCGAGAATTTTGCCTGCGCCGGTCTGGTCGAGATGCCCGGAGCTCAGGCGTCTTGAAGGGGCCTGTGCGATCAATTCTTGTGCTTTAATCAAAGCCTGCTGCTCTTCGACTGCAGATTCGGCGTCCAGAACCAGGCGATAGGCCTTTACAACGTCGGCAACCCAGGCCGCAGGCTTCATTCGGCCTTCTATCTTGAACGCGGCGATTCGGAGCCTCTTGAGTCTCGGGATTAGCGGCAAGGCGCACAAGTCATTGCACGAAAGGAAAAACCCCTCTTTGTTCCCCTGACGGAACTTCAGACGGCATGGCTGGACGCATTCACCGCCAAGGCCGCTTCGCCCGCCGCGGAAGCTGCTTGCCAAACACAGGCCGGAGTACGAATAACAGAGCGCGCCGTGAATGAAGATTTCCAGTTCGGCTTCCGTTGCCTGGCATATTTTTTCGATCTCCCCAAGACTCAGTTCGCGGGCAAGCACCACCCGGTTGGCGCCGATTCCCTGAAGAGCTTTTACACCGGCTGTATTATGTGCGGCTGTAAGCGTGCTGGCGTGCAACTTCAGACCGGGGAACCAGCGACGGACAAGATGAAAAATCCCTGCGTCCTGAACTATCAGGCCATCCGGTTTTAGAGAGGCTAGAGCATGAATTGTGTCAAGCAGATCGGGAATCTGGCTAGAGACGATCTGGCTGTTCAACGCTACGTAGATGTGAACACCCCGATTATGTGCAAACGGCATGAGCGTGGCGAGGTCTTCGATGGTAAAGTTGGCCGCCGTCGCCCTTGCGCTGAACTTTTTCAGGCCGAGATAGACCGCGTCCGCGCCATTCTGAATTGCACCGAAAAATGATTCGATATTCCCGGCCGGGGCGAGGAGTTCGGGTTTAGGGTTCACTTTAGCGCCTGTCAAATTCTATCGTTTATCAAACTGTAAAACACCCCCAAAGAATAGAACGTAATTTTACACGCTTATCTTGCTCCGAACACCCGTTCAAAAATAGCGTCCAGGTATTTGAGGTGATAGTTCACATCGAATATGGAATCGATCTCCTTTTCTGATAGCATGCTCGTCACCCGTTCGTCTCCCTTGAGCTCATCTTTGAGGTCGCCGCCTTTTCCCCAGACTTCCATCGCGTGCTGCTGGACTATCCGGTAGGCTTCTTCCCTGGTTATACCCTTGTGGATCAAAGAAAGCATCACCTGCTGGGAAAAGTAAAGGCTTCCAGATATGGACATGTTGCGTCTCATGTTGTCTGCAAACACGACAAGCCGCTCGACAACGCGTGTGAGGCGTACCAGCATGTAGTCGAGCAGAATTGTGGAATCCGGACCTATAACGCGTTCCACTGATGAATGGCTGATGTCGCGCTCGTGCCACAGCGCCACGTTTTCCATTGCGGCCAGGGCGTTGCCCCGAAGCACGCGCGCCAGACCTGAGAGGTTCTCGGAGGAAATCGGATTGCGTTTGTGCGGCATCGCGGAGGAACCCTTCTGGCTGGGTGAAAAATACTCTTCGACCTCCCTGATCTCTGTGTGCTGGAGCAGACGAATCTGAGTTGCAATCTTCTCGATTGAACACCCGATAATGGCAAGTGTCGAGAAAAACTGCGCGTGCCGGTCGCGCTGGATGATCTGCGTGCTCACGGAAGCGCTCTTCAGCCCAAGGCGCGTGCAAACGGCTTCCTCGATTTCCGGGGCAATGTTTGCGAATGTGCCGACCGCACCGGATATTTTTCCCACCCGAATGCTTTCCCGGGCCTGAAGCAAACGCTCCCGGTTGCGCGCCATTTCCGAATGCCATACCGCGAGCTTGAGCCCGAACGTTATCGGTTCGGCGTGTACGTTATGGGAGCGTCCGATCTGCACTGTATTCTTAAACTCAAAGGCTCTTTTTTTCAGTACCGCGAGGAGCTTCTCGATATCTTCCAGAAGTAGGCCGGATGCTTCTGTAAGAAGTAGTCCGAAGGCCGTATCCAAAACATCCGACGATGTAAGACCCTCATGGATAAAACGGGACGAAGGACCGACAATCTCGGCTACGCTCGTAAGGAATGCAATAACATCGTGCTGTGTCTCGCGCTCGATTTCCTCGATTCTTTCAACGTCGAAACCGGCCTTTTCCTTTATAGTTTTAAAGTCTTCAGGAGGGATCTCGCCTCTTTGGAAGAGCACCTCACAAACTGCAAGCTCGACATCCAGCCACTTGCGGTATTTATTCTCGAGTGTCCAAATCCGCCCCATTTCAGGACGAGTATAGCGTTCGATCATTTTTTTCTCCCGGGATGCAGGTGAATTACCCTTTTTTGCACGTGTTGAACATCTGCATTGACTTCTTTGACTCTGCCCTACCAGTTCCTATTTTCCCAGAGAGCCAGAATAATGCAAAAGCAGCCTAAACACAAACCGGGTGATTTGGTATTAAATAGCTGCCGATCGTTGATGTTTATCTCAGTGTCACCCGAAAAGACCGGATCAATCCCGCCGGACCTGTAGTGCGGTATCGAACCAGGGGCGGGATTCCAATTCGGAAAAGGATACCCGCAGTGCCCTATCTTGGCGCTCATATGTCAATTGCCGGGGGAATGCACCTGGCTTTCGACCGGCTTAAAGAAATCCGGGGCAGCGCCCTCCAGATTTTTACCACTAATCACAGACAGTGGCGTTTCGACAAACTCAGCCCCCTGGCGATTGAACTTTTCAAGTACAGGTGGAAACAAAACGGGGGTATTCCGGTTGCAGCACATGGCATCTATCTAATCAATCTCGCCGCAAGAGACAAACTGGTTCTTTCCAGATCGATTGCCGCTCTTGCTGAGGAACTGGTGCGCTGCGCCAACCTCGGGATACAATACCTCATCATGCATCCTGGTGCGCACCTTGGTGCTGGAACAGAGGCAGGCCTCATTCGTTTCGTAGAAAACCTGGACCGCGCCATTGAAACCTCCGCAGTCGAGTCAGTCTCCGTACTTATCGAAAATACAGCCGGACAGGGATCGAGTCTTGGATCGAGCTTCGAGGAAATCAATTTCATTTTGCGAAACTCAAGATTCGGCGAAACGATGGGGGTGTGTTACGATACATCTCATGGATTTGCGGCGGGATACGACATACGGGACGAGGAGGCATACGGTCTTACACTCTCAAGATTTGACGCGGCAATAGGAATCGACCGGCTCAGGTTCTTTCACCTCAATGATTCCAAGCGCGAACTCGGCTCTCGCGTCGACAGGCATGAGCACATCGGCAAGGGCAAAATCGGCTTGAATGGATTTCGCCTCCTGCTGAACGACCCCAGGTTCCGCGACCACCCAATGGTCCTCGAGACCCCAAAAGGGAAGGACCTGAAGGAAGATAAGGAAAACATGGGGGTCCTGCGATCCCTTCTGGAATCCCGCAACGTTCGCTAATTTTTCAAATAGCTTTCCAACGCAGAAGTATTAAGGCCCGATATTCTATTGCCGGTGTCCGTTACGAAAAGAGGTGTTCCGTCTATTCCGATTTCCCCTGCAAGGGCTTTGTGCTTGGCAAGCATTTTTTCACCCGCCTCGCATTTTTCAGAGCCTATCTCCTTGTCAGACTGGGCATTCTCGAGAGCGGTTTCCTGATTCTTCGAACAAAGGACCTGCACGGTTTTTCCGGGAGAATTTGGATGCATGGGAAGCGGATAGAAAAATAAATAGAGAGTGTAGTTGGTCTGGCCCTTTAGCCAGTCGTAGGCTTTTCTACAAAAAGGGCAGTCAACATCGGTAAACATCATGAGCTTTTTGGCTCCGTTTCCTCTCTTGATAGCAACGGCATCCTTCAAGGGCAGCTTCGACATATCGACCCGGTTTACTTCTTCGAGCCGCTTCTGAGTGAGATTTTCCTTATCCCCGGTAATGAGGTTTCCTCCCGCAATCAGGTATGCTCCATCTTTCGTAACGTAGTATATCTGCTTTCCCCTCCCGGGCTCCTTCGTCACGAGTTCGAAGAGACTCCCGAGATCTCTTGCCTCTATGACCTCTACCTGTGGGGGGAATAGATTCTTCACGATCTGAAGATCTTTTACCTCTCGAAGGACGTCCCCGGCGAAAAGAGCGCCAGGGGCGGCAAAGAGAGCCAGCACGAGAACAAACAGTATTTTCTTCATCGGACCCTTTCCGTGATTAAGACGGGAGTTATAAATCCCGCCTCGATGAGACTTGCTTTCGTTGTTGGTTGCAGCCCCGCAGGACCTCCGGCCATAAAAGGCAGGCGCCCCGGGCCGGAGTTGGGGACAGCGGAATCGGCAATTGCAGTACTTTGTCTTACTCTGGACCGATTCAAACAATCAAACATTATAGCAACGAAGGCGAAGTGTTTCCACCAGTTCGACAACTTTTTGTCTTCTCACAGGTCGAAGCCGCTCTCAATCGGAGTTTGATATTATAATATTGTATTTACAGTATAAAATATCGCTTTTGGGTATCCTTGATCCTCATTTTATCCCTATGAGAATCCCCGTTGACATTAAATAAAATTCATTCATTATGCCGAGCAAATTCGGCACCCTGGAAGGTGGAAATTATTTTCAAACAATCACGAGGGGGAATTGTATGAAAATATCCGGAATCGTTCTATCAATTTGTATTTTTATTTGCGCCTTTATTTGCGTCAGCATCGTTCAGGAGCCCCGGGCGATGGCGAGAACTGCGCCTCCGGTTCCGAACTCTGTCGTCATCTCTCCCCAATCGGCTGCAGTTGCCTGGGGGAAGGAAGTGCAGTTTACGGCGACAGTTTATGACTCCAGTAACAAGAAGATCACAGGCTTAAAACTTGACTGGACTCTTAACGATACTGTTAGTGCGGGCGGCGCGTCCTGTTCGATTAACAAAAACGGGGTCCTGACGGTACCCAACAGCTCACTCGATGACACCATCACCATTTCCAACTTCGTTAAAGTCGCGGTTGCCTCAAACCCGGGCATCTATGCCCAGGCTGATGTCATTATACTTGGCAAGCCTTTTTCCGGGGGAGTTTTCATTGGGACTGAAGAGTGTACTCAGGGGTGTTTGGATAGCGGCACACTTGCGATACACGGGACCGCCACGGCCTTCCATGCCTTGGGAGTAAATGATGACGGTAGTGGTTTCCTGGAGTGTACAAATGGGACAATTGATAAAGACGGCAACTTGAGTGCAGCATGCACCACGAGCGATAGTCACCATGTCTTTATTAGCGGCAGCATTAACGCGTCAGGTCTTTCAGGAACTTGGACACAGCCCGATAACTCATCTTCGGGTACCTGGTCAGCCGTTGCAACCAGCGTTGTTGGCGCCGGTCCTAAAATCGGCACGTGGAAAACACCCAGCGTGAAGCCGCCCTCGCCGACCTCGGGTCCGCTGGCCGTTATATTTAACGACGGTCATACTCTTACCGGTATCGCTATGCACAAGGACAACAACGGCCAGTTAGAGGGGACGGGTTTTTTCGGTAACTGGGCCTCGGATGAAATAAGTTTCACCATTAATGATGGTGGTGATGGTGGTCCCGCCACTGGAGGGACTGGAACATACAATCCGGTCAAAAAGACAGGCTCGGGTGATTTGCTCAACAGCAGCAATGCCAAAGTGGGTACCTGGAGCATTTCGGACCTATGACGGTCTGTCGCAATCCGTAAAGGCAAATCAGTCATACTGATTACCTCTAAGAGTACTCGATTCATCATCAGTCTCAAGTTCGACTCAGGCCGCGGGAGCCGAAAGGCCCCCCGCCGCTCCTGGTGCTTGACTTGCCTCCCGGCGTATTCCCCCGTATAGAGCTTTACCAGCGCCTGCCCTGCTATCGTGATACCAAGGGTCGTAACGACAGCTTCTTGCATTTTAGAAAAATGGTATCATAAACTAAGAAAACCAGCTTTACGGATAATGGAGCATTTCAATGCCGGAGTCTCAGGAGAAATTGACTGAAAGCTATTTTGATTACCTGGCAAAACGCTTTCCCGTAATGTGCGCAAGCGATGAATTCCACTTTCTTCCTCGAGCGGCAGCGGCGAGCCGGTATTATGACAGGATGGAAAGCCTCGATCCCGGCTTTATCGAAGAATGTATTTTCACTCTCAGGGAGTTTAAAAGAAATTTCGATCTTCTTGCCTCCTGCGAAAATGACCTGGAGAGACTCATAGACCTGGAATTGCTCAATTCAAGCATCGCCGGCATCCTCATCGAACTCGAGGAAAATCCTGTGTGGCGGCGAAACCCCCTGCTATATTTGAAAATAGCTTTCATAGGGTTGGACCATGCCCTCACCAAACCCGCAGGCAATCACAAGGAGAGGATAGAAAGAACGCTGGCCCGGCTCAGCGCCATTCCAAGCCTCATGCGACAGGCCGCCGGAAATCTCGATTTCGTGCCCACGACTTTTCATCAGGCAACGCTTGCCATGCTGAACGACTGTGGCAGGTATTTGCGCGAGACGGCGCAGGGTCTCACCACGGAAGATGCCGGGCGGCTTGAGGCTGCGATCGAGGCGGCCCTGTCTTCTCTTGAGGCCTTCGGCAGATACCTGGGTTCTCTTCGATCTGTCCCGGATCGGGAGCTTGCAGTTCCAGGTCTCGAGAAAACCTTGCGAGACAGGTTCGGGTCGGTTCGAAATCTGTCTGAAGTATTCGAGATTGCCGTTGAAGAATGGTCGGAAAACCTGAGAGAATTGGAGAGCCTGCAAAAAGATTTGGCGCACGGCAAATCATGGAGGGAATTGTATCATGGTTACAGTCCCGAGGAGGCAGGCGCAATAGATACCATCACGCTATACCAGCGTGAAATGGAAAGGCTGAAACGCTTCTTTGAATCCAATGGTTTCATGGGAACGATTGCGCCGGGCCTGCCGCTGGTTTGTCAAACTCCCACTTACCTTCAATCGGTGCGCAGCTCTGCTTCCTTCAGCGCAGCCTTTACGAAGGACGGCAGGGAAAAGGACTTTTTTTTCATCACCACACAGGCACAAGGTCAAAGGAGCCGCGAAACCGGAGAGCTTCGCAGGAAACGTTTTCACCGGGAGTATAAATTCCTCACCGCCCATGAAACCTTTCCGGGTCACTATTTGCTGGACTCGACGCGGAGGATGCTTGAAAATCCGGTGCGAAGCCAAATTGAATCCCCTCTTTTTTACGAAGGATGGGCTTATTATGTCGAGTCGCTCCTGACTGAGTACGGGTATGCCGAAAGCCCGATGGACCGCCTGATCGACCGTAAGCGCAGGCTCTGGAGGGCCGCACGCTGCCAGATTGACATTGGGTTGAGTTCGGGAAGACTGCTTCCGGATGATGCGTTGAGACTTTTGACAACCGCTGGCTTTAGTTCGGAAGAGGCCCGGGGCCAGATCGATCGCTTTCGACTAAATCCCGGCTATCAACTCTGTTATAGTTTAGGCCGTTTTGAAATATTGCGGCTTAGAGAAGCTTATGCTGGTGAAACGGGCCATGACGGGTTCCACAGGTTGTTGCTCGAGGGTGGACAGTTGCCCTTTCACCTGATAGAGAAGCGGCTCAGGAGCAGGGATACGTCTCAAAAATGAGGAGATGAATGCAATGGAAGATTTTGCGGGGTGCCATTCCGAATGGAACCTCGGCAGCCCTGGCGGATGGGACTATCAGCGCATCACCCAGGTCATCGGCAAGGCCGTCTGGTCAGCGCTCAACAGCATTACACCCATAGGGGTCGACTTGGACTTTGACCATCCATTGTTGTTTCCGGTCAACGGCTTCGTGAAAATGCTGCTCGAAGCCCATGAAGCCCGCGAAGGCAAAAATCCGGGTTTGATTGCAGTGGTGGCTGAGGAAGAAACCCTTGAGGACGTAACCGAGAATATCAATCTAGCCCGGCGCCTGAGCACCTTTGATGGAATCACCGGCGTGCTGATGAGCCCCAGGCAACTGGAACTAAAAAATGGACGGGTCTGTTGGAAAGGTCAAGCCGTATCCATCGTTTTCGTGGATTTCAACTCCGATGTACTGCTGGGTCTGCACCGCAAACATGACCTGACGCCGCTTCTGCAGGCTGTACGTGAAAAGCGCGTGATCAACCCTCGAGGTACGGAACCGATTAACGTCAAAAGTATGTTCGAAGTTGTGGGCGGCCTCAACAGCGGCCGGTTTCATCCGGAGATCGTGAAGCGAACTCCCTGGACGCGCCAGTTCCACGCACGCCGTACTGTTGGGCCGGGGGGCGAAGAGATTGACGATTTGATCCAGTGGACATATCGTCATTGGAGCGACCTGGTCCTCAAGCCTGAAAGGGGTTATTCCGGCAAAGGGGTACGTGTCGGTGTAGTGAACCCGGACGCCGGAGAAGCGATCGACCTCGCGCTCCGGGAGGGAAGCTACATCGTTCAGAAAAAGGTCCCGCTGGACCTGTGGGCTGAAGAAAATCCGGTATTGGACCAGGAGCAAAAACGCGTGGTCCTGGATCGCTGTCAAACGGACTTCCGCTGCATGGTTGGCCCCGGAGGGCTTTTTGGCTTCCTTGGCCGGTATGGCGCGGTCCCGACAAACGTTGGCAGCGGGGGCGGCGTTCAGCCGTTGGCCGTTCTTCGCTCCGATATGACTATACGCGATGCGGTGAACCGCATCAACGAGGCCGTGCTGGGGATGAACTATGGCGACCTGTCGGGGGTTGTCCGCATGCAGGAAAGATTGGCCGTGGAGCAGCGGTTTACATATCTGCTGGGGCCCATCAAGGTCGCGTTGCGTCCACGGGTTATCAGCGCCGCTCAGATACTGTCGCTCAATGACTATGGTAATGCTTTGTGGTCGGACTGCCTGATGTTGGAGAAAATGTGGCTTTCCGGCGAACTGGATGAGATTATCAAGATTGAAGAGGAAGAACTTGAAATCGCTCGCATGCAGCCCTGGGGCGGCAGTCCTGCAATTATAGCCTCGGACGGACTGTTTGATTTCGGCGCAAGTCCGGAGCCATTATGACCATAGACGTGGACCCCGAGTGGTGGAAAACGATGTTCGATGAGTTCTACCTCCTCTCAGATGCCCGCTCGGTCTGCGATGACGAGATAACCCAGCGGGAGGTGGACCTTATCTGTCAATTGCTTCCGATCCACTTCACCCACAGGATTCTTGACCTCTGTGGGGGGCATGGCCGGCACAGCCTGGAACTAAGCCGGCGGGGTTTCACCAGATGCACGCTGGTCGATTACTCTGAATTTTTGCTCAATCACGCCGGATCGCAGGCAAGGCGATACAATTACCCCATGGATTGCATACTGGCCGATGCGCAGAGCACTGGGCTGGCCTCCCGAACCTTCGATCATGCGCTCATCATGGGCAATTCACTGGGATATCTGCCGGAACCTTCGGCTGACAAGAGAATTCTTATCGAAGCCAAACGGGTGCTGCGCGATCGAGGTTGGCTTTTAATTGACCTCGCCGATGGAGAGGCCGTGAGGAACAATCTCAAACCCGAAGCCTGGCACGAAATCGGGGAAGATATCCTGGTCTGCCGCCGGCGTGAACTTGAGGCCGATACGGTATCCGTCCGCGAAATGGTTCTCAGCAAAAAAAAAGGCCTGATCCGCGACCGTACTTACTCGATCCGTTTCTATGATTCCCGCAGGATTTCTGAACTGCTCGGCCAGGTCGGATTCGAAGGCGTCAGGATAATCACTGACTTCTCTCCATACAGGGAGCAGGGCGATTACGGCTTCATGAATCTTCGCATGATAGCCATAGGGCGGAACGCTTAACCTGATGACCTCGAGCCCCGCTTCTACTTCGATGCTTGAGTAAATACTCCGTCCCAATTCTCCGGGGGCGGATGGGTCTTGTAATGGCGACACCGCTCCAGATATGTTCGGGATGGAGGGTCAAGCGAAGCAATCGACTCGAAGCGCAGTTCCGCGCGTTCCCATAGCCGCTTCTTATACTCTGCCAGACCTTGTGCAAAGGTATCAAGAAATGTGACATCTTTTTCTTCACCCTTGCCTCTCAGTTCATAAATCTTCACGGGGGCCTGCCTGCCTTTTACCCTTATCGAGTCGAGCTCTCGGGCCAAAAAAGAAGGACCGGCGAGCTGAAATGTATCCTCACTGATTAAAATGGTTGTGCCGTAGAATTTGTTTGCGCCCTCCAGCCGGGAAGCCAGATTCACGGTATCGCCGAGCACAGTGTAGTTGAAGCGCTCCACGGAACCCACGTTGCCGGCAACAACCGGGCCGGAGTGAATTCCCATGCGGGCCTCAAGGAGCGGCAACTGGCGCTGCCGCCATCCTTCCCGCAAACAGGCAATGGTCTCTTTCATCTTGAGGGCTGCCTCGCACGCATATTGAGCATGGTTTTCCAGCCAAAGCGGCGCACCCCAGAATGCCATGATGGCGTCTCCAATAAATTTGTCCAGCGCTCCGCGATGCTCCAGAATGATCTTTGTCATCGGAGTAAAGTATTCGTTGAGAAACGCGACAAGGTCCTTTGGAGGAAGGCGTTCGGAAAAGCTGGTGAAATTAGCCAGATCGGAGAAGAAAATTGTCGCATGGACTTCCTGCCCGCCAAGTTCAAGGGAACTCGGGTCATTAATTATGGATTCTACGACCGCTGGAGATACGTATCGATTGAAAGCGCCGCGCAGCCATCTTTTCTGCCGTGCTTCAGCCAGATATTGAAGCACCACATTACCCGTGTAAATTGAAGCAGTTCCGAAAACAAACATTATTGGAGGAGCCCAGAAATCGAAAACGCTAAAAAGCGAGTAGGAAAGAGCAGTAAGGCCCAGGCTCGATACGCCGAGGGCGATCAGCCCTCTTAATGGAGACACCGCCGTGAATATCAGGGAAAAGAGCAAGAAATACCCGAAGCACGCGATGAGCTTTACTATGGCGGCAATTTCCCTCACCCATTGCCCGCTTAAAAGATTGTGTATGATGTTGGCGTGTATCTCGACCCCGCTGGTGTAAATGCCTGTGCTTCCGAAGAAAGGTGTAGGGAAAAGATCGGTTTGGCCTCTTGGCTCAGGTGATGCCTGCAGTTCGCGGCCGACCAGTACGATGCGGTCTCGGATGCGCTCCGCCGGGATCGGGTGTTCATCATCGAGTATTTGATAGTACGAAAGCGTGTCGATGCTCCTGGCAGGACCGGCGTATTTTATCAAACCGGATGACCCGGGCGGCAAATCGGGCTCTCCCACCGCACGGATGGCGCAGGCGGGCAGAGTAGGTCCCCCCATGATCTGAACCTGAAAATGCCTGACCACACCGTCACTGTCGGGCTCAATCATTGCAAGCCCAATCCCCTTGGCGGCGTCTGCAAATCGGCCAAGCGGACGTATTCTTATAGCTCGGGAAAAAAGCGCATCATCGGTATAGTCTATCGTTTCAGCAAGCAGCACATTGCCGGCGCGCCTTAAGGACAAGGCAAGAGCAGCGTCGTTTTCAGGGTCCGAAGGAGAATCAAAAAGGACGTCGAACAAAATGAGTCGCGCGCCGGCGGCCGACAGCCGATCGATGAGCCGGGCATGCAGGCCTCGGGGCCAGGGCCACGCAAGGCCCAATTCCTGAAAGGATGCTTCATCTATCGCTACAAGAAGCAGTTCACGGGGAGACGGCTGAGCACCCCTTATAGAGAAAAACAGGTCAAGGAGCTGGTTTTCAAGTCCAGTGATCAGCGGGAAGAACGCAAGCGGGAGGATCAGGAACAGGCTGAATATCCAGAGGGCCCCAACCCGGTTTCGAGTTCTTAGAAAAGAGTCGATGTTCATCAAAGACCTTCAGTGCTCAGAAGTAAAGTCCCACCCGAAATATTACCTCGCGATCCGGGGAAAAACTCAACAAAGCGTCAGGTTCGATTTCATAAAAGAAATGTTGATTGAGTAGGTTGGTTATTGCCAGAGAAGCAAATCCGCGCTTGTTGGCAAAATACTTGCCGACGGTGATATTGACCAGATTGAAAGGATCTCCCATGTCTGCCTGTTGTTGCGCAAAGGTCTTCGGGCTCAGGCTGTCAAGGTCTTGGTAGACCACGGCATCTTGTATCGATGCAAACCAGCCGCTGGGATGCATATACGAAAGCCCGACGGCGAAGTCTATCTCGGTGAAATCGCCGGTAAGATTGAGAAAGGGGTCGTCCAGGGACATCAGTTTTCCGCCGATTCCGGCAGCCAGGCCAAGAAATGAGGTCAACAGGCGGTTGACGATAAAAGTGCCTTCGAAGCGTTGAGTTCGGTCATCGATTACGTACGACTGCGGTGAATATTGAGGATCATCGATCCGATA
Source organism: Syntrophobacteraceae bacterium (assembly GCA_052143075.1). GTDB lineage: Bacteria > Desulfobacterota > Syntrophobacteria > Syntrophobacterales > Syntrophobacteraceae > SbD1. The sequence continues at coordinate 84,201 of JBKQTS010000253.1, forward strand.
GGCCTGCAGGCGGAGCACGGTGAACGTTCGGGGGTTCCACTGCGACTCCCATGCAAACCCCAACTCCTTTACTTTCGAACCATCATCGGTATTTATTTGTGACGGGAATCCGGCCACTTCCGTGGGAACTATGCTGGCGTTCAAGACCGGGTGCCCGATTACATAGGCCTGGTATGCCAAACGAAGGGTGTTCGATTTATCGATTTCATAATCGAGACCCGCCAGGGGATTGGCGGTGCCCGAAGATATGGAATCGGCAAGACCGGAGCGCGAACTTGTGACAAAATCACCCGAAATTCCCAGCTCCGCAAGGAGCTGCGGGCAGATGCGCCAGTAGTCGCGCAGATATATCATCGTATCGCGGTCCGGAGGGCTGAACCGGTCAGGGAAAGTATCGATATAATAATAAGGAGGGCTGTAATAAATATATGAATCGATTGAGTGGTAGTTCTGAGCGCCGGTGAGATAATCAAAGCCGGCTATGAAAGTATGATCGCCAAGCTTTAGCTGTTGTTGCAGTTGAACATCCTTGGTGTCGAAGATAGTGTGGACATACTGACTCAGAGGATAAATGTTTTGATAGGGTTTAATAACAGGGAAAAAGGAATCCGTCATATGATATGCTTCATTATCCCAATTGAAATATGCGATGAATACGGCAGAAGGTGAAAAATGGTGGACGTACCCGCCCTCTGCGGAATTCGGTATCTCAATGATTTTCAGGTTCGGATCGCTTTGGTACAAGAAATCATCCGGGTTGCCGATATCTCCATACCGGTAATGACCACCTGTATAATTGACGTAAAAGGAATCCTTGATGGTGGGGTCGAATTTCCCATCGATGAGCCCGGCAAAGACTTCCTGCTGGTTATTGATCTTCCTGAATCCGGGATCGTATTGATATTCGGCCAGGGCATCCACCGCTAAACCAGGCAGGCCGCCCACAACGTTGATCAAGTAATCCTGATACCAGGAACCGTGGTCGGCCCAACCGCCGGCGCCGGCTTCAGCCTCGAGTTTCACATACGGCATCTCGAACATTTGGGTGTAATCGACATAGCTGCCGGAAGATGATTGAGTGAAAGTATTTTCGTTTGCCGGAGCGAGCAGTAGATACTGAAGAACTTCGGATTCGGAGGCGCCGAGCCGCTGGTTCGTGGCCTGGTATGCCGAGCCAAGCAACTCGTGGGCCGAAGCGTTCAGAGGGTCGCTTTTTAACGCCGTAACTGCCTTGCTGTATGCCCAGTCAGCCATTCCAAGCTGGTTGTAAGCGGTTGCCAGGTTGGTGTTCCTCACGGCCAGGTCACGATCGAGCATTAGTCTCGACCGAAAGACAGCCGTATTGTCGTTTAGCTCTATAGACTTGTCGATCTCCTGGATCGCTTCCCCCGGGCGGTATAGATCGGTGAGGGCAATTCCCTTGTAGAGATACGGCGTGGGATCGTTGGGATCGAGAGTCTTGGCGTAATCGTAGACTTCGAGCGCCTTATCGAAAGACTTCGTTTGATAAAGCGCCTTTCCAAGACTGCTCTGGTAAAGCGACACCCTGGGCTCGAGCAGCGTCGCCGTCAGCATTTCCGTCAGACCCTGGCTGAAATTTCGATTTCTGAACGCAATATTGGCAAGGCCGATGTGAGGTTCTCCAAACCCCGGATTATGCTTTACCGCCTCTGTGAAAAGATTGAATGCCTTATCATAATCCCTGGAGCCGAGGCGAATGAAACCAGCAAGACTCAAAACCTCACTGTCCGTTTTTGAAATCTCGAGAGCCCTGCTGATAATCTGCCATGCACGGTCCAGATAATCGGCCCCCAGCCAGAGCCTGGCGAGGTAGACGTAGGCGTCCAGAAAATAGGGGTCGGCGGCAAGGGACTCTTCCAGAAGTCTTTTGGCCTCAGGTAAGTCGAAATAGGATATCTTGACCAAAGCAGCCGTCATTAGCGCCATCGGGGACTCACCATTTATCTGCATGGCGGTTGCCGCCTCGCTGGATGCCTGCTCCTTGCTGTTCTGGCTGAGGTATATCTGGCCAAGCAGCGAATGTGCGATGGCCGATTCCCGTCCGCTGATGCGGCTGTCCGTTAGAAGCGCCTTCGCTTCTTCTATTTTCCCGACTAGCATTGAAAAATATCCCGACATAACCAGCGTGAGAGAAGAAGGAGGACCCTTTTTCAACTCTGCGGTCATGAGCTTATAGGCCCAAACGGCATCGCCCCTGCGGTAGCCGGCCAGTGCAAGCCCGGATACGCTCAATTCCACTGACCTATCTTTGAAGCCTGCGGCCGTCGAAGGTAGCCGCGATCCCGGCCTCTGTCCCGCCGCCTTTCGGGCTCTTTCGAAATACGCCATGGCTTTTTGCGGCTCCTGCCTCTGCAGAGATATCCAGCCAAGGATCAGAAGAGCCTGGCCATTTTCAGGGTCTCGAGCCAGCGCTTCATTGGCATCCCGCTCGCTGCCGTCCATGTCTCCACGATCATAAGAGGTTCGGGCATTGCGAAGCATAGCAGATGTTTCGACGCCCTCAGGCGGCTCTCCGAGGGGAATATCGCGGTAGCTGAAGATTCCCGGATAATAGAGCGACCACTGGACAGCGTCCTTCGGCTGCAGAATCACTCTTTTCACCGGCGCACGGCCCACCTCGGCAAGGCCTTCTTCACCGGAATCGAGATCGATCTGCCCCTGAGGATTGGCAAGTGTGAGTTTGCCCTCCAGAAGGACGAGTGAAGTTGCGCCGGCTCGATCCACTTTCAGGTTGAATTCAGTTCCGCGAATCGCTGCCGTTACCGCAGGGGTCTGAACTTCAAACTTGGCTTTCTCGTTTTTGTTCCGCAGCCAGATTTCTCCTGCCGGCAACTCGTAAAGACTTGCGCCGGCCTCTCTTTGTGTTGCCGCAACGCCGGCCGCTATTCGTGTAGAAGGTGCACTGCTCTTAAGGACGACAACCGTATTCTGGTTCAATTTCAGTTGCGTCTCGTCAACGCACAGAATCGAAACTCGGGAATCCTGGCCGGTTTTTGCCGAATCTCCGGCAAAAAGATCCCGGCCGTTCTGTGCCCCCTGCCACGAAGCCTCCCCTGAGGCAAGAACGGAGACAGATCCCTGAGGATTGATCAAACGGCCAACAGGCATATCGGACGCGCCGCAAAAACCTGACCGGCAACACTGGAAAATCGCAAAAAACAGAAACAGCAGGACCATTTTTTTCATCGAGGAGGTTACCGATCGCAAACGGCTGGACATAGCAATAAGCTGGCTTTTTTCTTCAGGCCGAGGAAAAGGGTTGCCGACTCACTATCATTATTTGGACTGATTTGGGGGATTTAACCTTTGAGACGTGCGCAATATAGCACATTTAGCATTTCGTCGTATCGAAAATATCTAATTGCACTCGAAATAATAAATAGAACACGTTCGCGAAGTGGCCAAGTCGGCTGGCGGTCCAACCGCTCCGAATCGGAAACTTCTTATATACGGCAGGCCCTCACCGTGTCGCAAATATGGCCCATAATATCGGAAAGGCAGATTATACCCGTCAGCACCTGCCCATCCCTGACAAACAGATAATCATGCCCGGAAACGATCATCTGATAGATCGCCTCATTTATTGAACCATCCGCATTGGTTATCTGACTCCCCTCGGGAATAGTCATAAACCGCTTTATCAACATCTCCCCGGCCTTTTTGCACAAACCATCGAGGGCATCTTCCCAAAAACCGTATTTTTGCAGTTCCGATCTGATCTTTTCAGGGGAAAATCCGCCCTTCTCCGCGTATTCGACAAATTCGTCATGCCTGGGCTCAAGGCCTATCAGCATGTTTCTGAATTCAAGAAAACCGGCCACATTCCCTTCTTTATCCACCACAAGCGCAGCCGCACATCTTATGCCGGCCGGATCCCTTGCCCGAGCCATGCCAATTTCCAGTACGGCTTCAAAAAGAGTGGAATTTTCATCTATGACCGCGATTTCCGAAAGTCCGGTCATCAGTTCCTTTATTTCATGCCTCATCGTTTAAAACCTTTCGACCGGGAAAAAGGTCTAGTGCCTGTTGCCGCCTTTTTGCGTAAGCATTTGACTTAACCTGCTCATGCGCCTTCATGGAGCAACCGTGGTGACATAGACGAATTTCCCGTTCTCGACCTTGTTGATAACCACGCTTTTAATTGGGTTCCCATCATGTCCCATTGTCAGAGAACCGGAAACCCCCTTGAAATCCTTAGTGTTGGCAAGCGCGTCCCGGACCTTTGGTCCGTCTGTAGAATTGGCCCTTTTTATCGCGTCAACCAAAAGGAAATAGGAATCGGCCCCAAGGGCGGAATAAGCGCTTACTTCTTCTTTGTATTGGGCCTCATAGAGCTTTGTAAATTCTTTTGCGCGCTCGGTTGTTGCGGCATCCTTGTGAAAATGGCCGGTAAAATACATTCCCTCAACGGCCTTTCCACCTATCTGGATTAACTGGTCAACCTGGGCGCCGTCGCCGGTCATAATGGGTGTTGTTATCCCCAAATCTCGAGCCTGTTTAGCGAGCAAAGCGTCCTCCGTATAATAGATAGGGGCATAAATCAGGTCGGGTTTGCTTGCCTGGATCGAGGAAAGCTGAGCGGAGAAATCCTGATCTCCCGTCTGAATGAAGGTTTTCGAAATGATCTTACCGCCAAGCTTCTCGAACTCTTTTGCAAAGAAGTTTCCCAACCCCACACTGTAGTCCTGGGCGTGGTCGATTATAAGCGCGGCAGTCTTGGCTTTGAGGTCCTTTTGAACAAACTTTGCGGCTACCTCACCCTGAAACGGATCGGTGAAACACGCCCGAAAGGCGTACTTTTTGCCCTGAGTGACAAGCGGGTTTGTCGCCGTGGGACTGACGCTCGGAATATGAGCCTTCTCCGAGATGGGATTGCCTGCCATTGTATTGGCGCTGATGGTTTCGCCTATTATGCCCGCAATCTTCATCTCGACAAGCAGGGAAACCGCGTTGGATGACTCAATCTGATCGCTTTTCGTATCCAGTAGTATGATATCAAGTTTTTTCCCCAGAACTTCGGGCTCCATGGATTTCGCGATCTGTATGCCCGACCATGCCATTTTGCCATAGGCGGCAACGCCGCCCGTCATTGGCAGATAGGCCCCTAGTCTGATGGTAGTTTGAGCGAAAACAGACAGGCTGAATAAAGCGATCGCAAGGATAACAGGCGCCACAACTGGAAAGACTTTGAATCGGCTCATTTCACTTCTCCTACTGCCATAGAGCTAAGGTATAAATGAAAAAAAATTACTCAATAGAATAAAAAAATACCATCTTAAGTGAAAGTGGTGCTTTGTGGCTCAGTAGCTGGGCCGCATACGGAATGCCGCCGGCTTCTGAGGCTACAGAAGCATCTCACGGCACGTCCTTCGACAAAGCTTGATTGAGAGATCAAGGTTGGGGAAAAAACCAAGGATTCTCCACCATTATAAATACCTTGCCTCGAGAGTTTGTGCTATACAAAATATATGGACTCCATGATGCTTTGTATCCTGGGACCGATATGGAGGGCTGTATTTTTCAGATTAGACGGTGGGTATGACATTTTTTAACGAAAACATTACACTTGAAGGACCTCTGGAACCGCGCGAAAAAATGGGTATAACCTTTATCGGTCCCGATTTTTTCGCCACAGACGAAAAAGGGGACCTGCTCAGTCCGATTGCATCAGTATTTCCAAAACACCGCACCATAGTGTCTGTCCGTGGTATTCATGCATACCATGCTTCGATTATGCTCGAACTTCTCAAGCAGAGGTCCCCCGAAAAAAATTTGCGCGAAGTCGAGGAGCTTGAACTCGAGATTTACAAGGATGCCGTATCGCTTTTCTTCCGAAGTGCGCTGATCCTGGTTCGATCCGATCCTTCCGGTATGGAACGTATTTTTGCTGCCGACCAAATACTGCAGTCCTTCTTCCCCCGAGAGCGAATTCAGTTCACTGGGTTGCATATTCCAGAGGTAAGAAAGCAATTGCGCCAGAGAGGTGAAAGCTGGCGAATGTCTCCGGCCCCAAGGTCAGTAGAGGAAATTTGCTCTCATGTGCGGGCAAGCAAAGTGCAGGTGAGCACCGGATTGACCGTTTATTACAATGCGCCCACCGGAGGCAGGTTCCTCACTTACGATGAATTCATCCGTATCAGACCGCTGCTCGAACATGACCGCACGGAGGCCCTCGCTCGACTCAGAGAAATTCTAAACCTTTTCCAACGAGAAAATAGCCGGGGGGCCCGCGAATTGAGCTTTTTTCTGCCTGCAGACATCAGTCTCGATTTCGCAGATCTCCAGGACGTTGTCTGTCTGCTCGAAGTCCTTCCAGCCGGTGAAAGCGCAAAGAAAGCTCTAAGAGCGTTTGACCGTTTTGCCTCTCATTTCGCCCGATCAGCCGGCTTCGAATTGATAGTGGACGATTATCATAACCCCGTGTGGCGAACAACCATGTTCTGCCGTCTGTTCGATATCAACGAAGAAGAGATTGAAGAATGGGCGCTCGAGCTGAGCCCCGAGTTTCATCTGAATGTAAAATGGCTGCCCGGAGCGTCTATCATTGGTGACGAGCTCAGGTTCGACCAGGGGGTGCATCATCGCGTCCGGGGTCTAATCTCGCATTTTTGGGAAAAATCAGGCGGACTCCTCTCAATTAATGTCGGGCGCATTGAGGAGTCCCAGAGCACAAGAGAGATTTCGGGAGAGGAGGAAAGAGAAGTCTATCTGGTGGTAATGACAACCCGAGACAAACAGGATTCAATTCGTATCCTGCGGCTCATGAAATGGGACGTCATTCACCGGATTAAGATGGGCATTCCCCTGGAGCAAGCTGTTAGCGAGACGATCAATTACCGAAACTATATTTTCGACAGACTGCATGCAGCAGCTAAACTGGGGTTTCCCATCCTTTCCTACAGCGAGATAAGGCTCGACGAACGGGTCCCGGGATTGGGGCTGATCCCGGCCTTTTTCTTTGAGCGACAGTATATTTCCGGTATTGTCACTGACAAGATTCCAATCTGCTGCTACAAAAACCCAAATTTCATAAAGCGTCTGTCCGGTCTGCTCGGCGGCGCTGCAACTTTCACACTCGTGCTCGGCAGAGCGAGCCCGCGTACAGGCAGGATTTTCTACGATGACGGCGATGAAGTCATCCAATTGAATTCCAGCTCTTTACCCACACGGCTTATCATAATCGAGACCACCGGGTCGTTTACGGATTGGACGACTCCGCTCCTGGTAATGCTTCCGCAATGCCTGACCCGCTTCAGAGCGCATCTGGAGAAGGCCCTTGAGGGTGGTGTGCCGCTGCAAGTGATAAACAGTTCAGTCACGATTTTTGCCGATGCGCTCTGCAATAAGCTCAATGAGATTAAAGAAACTGCATTTGCTCCTTCTTCGAATATCCGCTTCCTGTTCAGTGACCGCGCCCCCGAACAGGGCGGGATAAGGGACAGATGGGAGGGCATCATTCACCGCCTGGAAACGACCGACCTGGAGGAATTGCAAGGTTATATGGCTAACAGCCCTGAACTCCGGTTCTCAATGCCCGACTGGTAGTTTCCGTCCGAATTCCTTTCTTTTCACTCTTCACCCTATCCTGCTCCCCGCTTCCCGGCAAATCAGTTCTTTTCCTGTTAATCCTGTCAAAATCTTTCTGCTCCCTGCTTCCCGCTCCCTGTTCCTTCACTATTCACTATTGCGCTTCGTTCTGTTATAGGAAAGCGGGTTGAAAGACCGAACCATAAGAGGGATAAGATGCCTGTCGCCTTTATAACCGGAGCTACGGGGTTCGTTGGACATCACGTCGCAGCGGCCTTGATTCGCAAGGGATGGACCCTGAGGGCGCTTTGCCGTAAACAATCGGCTCAATACGGGGACCTGCCCGACATCGTATGGCAGATCGGCGATATTCGCAATCCCGGCGAGGTAATGAACGCTATGTCCGGGGCCGAGGCGGTTTTTCACGTCGCAGCCGATTACAGGTTATGGGCTAGGAACCCGCGCGATATTTATGAGAGCAATGTAAACGGTACGGTCAACGTCATGCAGGCTGCGTTGGCGACCGGAGTCAGGCGGGTGGTGCATACAAGCAGCGTAGGAGCGCTCGGGCTCGTTTCGGACGGAACTCCGGCAGATGAGGGCACTGCCGTTTGTCTCGAAGACATGGTCGGACACTATAAGAGATCGAAGTTTCTGGCCGAGCGGGAGGCTGAGAAATTCCTCGATAAGGGATTGCCTTTGGTGTTTGTCCACCCAAGCACGCCGGTAGGCCCTGGCGACCACAAACCAACGCCGACCGGCAAAATCATTGTCGATTTTCTAAACAGAAAAATGCCCGCTTATCTTGATACGGGTCTTAATCTCGTTGATGTGAGAGACGTTGCCGAGGGGCACAGACTGGCTTTGGAGAGAGGCAAAATTGGGCAAAAGTACATCCTGGGCAACCGCAATCTCACACTGGCGAAAATCTTTACAATGCTTGAAGAGATCTCCGGAGTTCCAGCGCCAGGGGTAAAACTCCCCTATGCCCCGATATTGTGGCTTGCCGGAATTCTGCATCTCGTCTCCCAGGTTACCGGGCGTCAGCCGCTGGTCCCTTACGAAGGGGTAAAAATGGCGGCAAAACGTATGTTTTTCGACCCATCCAAGGCGATACGGGATCTGGGGCTTCCGCAGACACCTGTCGAGACGGCCCTGAGCGACGCGGTCGCATGGTTTAAACAAAACGGATACGTTACACGGCAATAGAGGCAGCAACCGGGAGCAGGCAAAAACTATTACAGCTCCACTCCAGAGAATCGAGGTTTTGATGCGTTTTCCAACCAGTCTTTACGTTTCGATGACAAGTTACCTTGTCGGCAAGAAACTGCGCGGAGTCGAGCGGTTTCCCCTCGTTTTGATGCTTGAACCGACTCACCGATGCAACTTGACCTGCGCTGGCTGCGGCAGGATTCGAGAGTATCACGATACCCTTTCGCAGGAAATGTCCCTCGACGATTGCATAACCTCAATCGAAGACACAGGGACGCCTGTAGTCACTATCACCGGGGGAGAACCGCTTCTTTACTCTCAAGCGCCACAACTCGTCGAGGAAACGCTCGGACGAGGCAGGCATATCTATTTTTGCACAAATGGCCTGTTGCTTGAGGAATCGTTATCGCTTTTCAGGCCAAACCCGCGCTTGACTTGGAACGTCCATTTCGACGGGACTGAACATATTCATGACGCCATAATCGGAAAGCCGGGAGGATTCATCAAGGCACTTAACGGCGTGAAAGCCGCCAAGGCCAAAGGGTTCCGTGTAAGCACCAATACTACCGTTTACCGCGACTCTTCGGTTATTGATATTGCCAGGCTTTTTCAACAGCTCACAAAGGCCGGAGTCGACGGTATCCTTGTCGCTCCTGGTTTCAGTTACGAAGAGGTCGTTCAGGACGTATTTCTAACTAGAAGTGAGATTGTAAAAAAATTCCGCGAGATTAGCGCATGGGGGCGGGATTTCCCCATAATCAGCACTCCGCTCTACCTGGAATTTGTGTCCGGCAAAAGATCTCTTAAGTGCACGCCCTGGGGAAATCCAACGCGCAACTCACAGGGTTGGAAATCCCCCTGTTACCTTATAACGGATACTCATTACAGCACTTTTGCCGAACTGATGGATCGCACCGATTGGGACCATTACGTATCCGGCGCCGACCCCCGGTGCGCCCAGTGTATGGTCCACTGCGGGTTCGAACCTACTACCGTGCGCCAGATGGGTTTGAAGGACCTGTTTCGGATGCTCAAGTGGAACGTGAATGTATGAGCTGCTGAAACTCCTTTGGGGAACTATCCTCCTCCGCCCCTATGTTTTTGCCTTTCTCGCAGTATATCTTGTCGCAGGCTGGCAGCATATAGGCTGGAAAAGGACACTGGCCTATATTCCGGTCGGCTACGCCCTTGCCTGGGTTTCTGAATTTTCGTCGATCCACTGGGGGTTCCCCTACGGGGATTATTTCTACATTCAGAGCACAGCGCACAGGGAGTTATGGGTTTTGGGGGTCCCTTTCATGGATTCCCTCTCTTATGTTTTCCTCTCCTATTGCAGCTACTCGCTAGCCGTTTTTCTTATAAGCCCCGTGACCCTTTTGTCCGGCAACCTGATCACGCTCGAAACATCTCGAATACGGCGCTCGTGGCAGACGCTGATTCTTGGTGCATTCCTTTTCGTCCTGCTGGACATAGTTATCGATCCGGTCGCCCTTCAGGGACAAAGGTGGTTTCTCGGCCGGATTTACGGATATCGTCATGAGGGGTTCTACTTTGGAATTCCGATGAGCAATTTTGGAGGGTGGCTGTTCGTCGGGGCTGTCCTCACGGGGGCTTTGCAGGCTTTGGAACGGATGCTTTCTCCGGATTCAAAACTCCACTTGCCCCACGGCCGCTCATCCTGGATGAGGCTGCTCGGACCGGCGCTTTACTTCTCGATCCTTTTGTTCAACATCACCGTTACTTTTTACATTGGCGAGATGCTGCTCGGCTTGGTGGACCTACTCCTGTTGGCAGTGCTGTTTGTGCCGATGGTGTTCTTCACGTTCTATAAGAATTCGAACGTTTCCCCTGAAGCTGTATATACTTACTTCTCCCGGCATCCCTCAACGTCGGGGGACTCCCGCTCATTGCCGCTCGATCTTGATTTCACCCGCAATCTTACCCAGCAAAGGGGCTGGAATCCCCAGAAAAGCGGCGACTGACCCGCACAGGTTCCTTGCCGCCCGCCTGGAACTGCGCCACAAAAGGTAAAAGGCCTTCAAGGTCGCAGGCTTTCTTATCACTGTAAAAAGCACGCCCGTTGGCCTTATCCTTCCGCGCTCGTCTGCAATATCCTTCAAATTGAACCCAAGATCGTGACCGATTGGATCGCTTATGGCCCTTAAGCAAATGAAGGGTATTTTATTAGTCCAGGCTATTTCGGCCACAGTCGCGGTTTCCATGTCCAAAACAGCCATCTGTCCGGAGGCAAGCACAGACAGTGCCTGCTTGTCTCCGGGACTTTCGGCGCTAAATGTCAGGACCGGTCTGATATGATTTTGTGCCAGAAAATCGGTGAGCGCATTTGGAACCCGGAATTGGAAAACCTTGTCGGAAAATATTCCTCGCGCGCTCACGGTAAAACAGACAACCCCGGTCTGCAGATCCGGATGCAGGCCTCCTGCAAAACCGGAGAATATAAGTAGGTCCGGGGTGCCACCCCCCAGTTCGCCCCCAAGCGCTTCTTTGGCCGATTTTGATCCCATGCCGCATTCGATTAGGACAATCTCTTTGTCGGGGAGTTTGAAAGCGAACTTCTTCGATGGCCTCTTTCTCACCAGACGCCAGGAGGGAAAAAGCTTTCGTAGAGGCGAGTATTCCTGAGGAAGGGCTGTCAGTATCAAGATTTTCATTGGACTACAATCCCTCAATCCCTCATCTTCGCGAAAATCTTTGAGGAAAATCGGTAAAAATACCGTCCGCTCCCAGGGTAAAACATGCTCTGGCCACCCATGGATTGTTTAAGACCCAGACAAGCACTCCGAAACCCTTTTGCTTCAATCTGCGGATTTGGGGCGGCCAAAAGTCGCGCAACCTGGGATTAAAGGTAAAAGCGTCCAGTTCGAGCATCAATCCGACGGGATCGGATTGAAAACTATTCACAAGAACTCCAGTCCTTATAGTCTTGTCCAATTGTCTGATGAGCTTGAGATAATGATGGTTGAAAGAGGAAATAAGCACTTTTTCTGCCGCGCCCAGCGAGCGGACCAGGCCGACAACTTTTTCCTCTATCGACTCATGCTCCGACCGTCCGGGCAAATCCTTGATCTCCACGTTAAGCAGCCAATCGTTGCGAATCGTGAACAGGATGGCCTCATCGAGGGTTACCACCGTTTCGCCTCTGTACTTGGCCAGATCCGACGGCGAAATTTCACCTGCCGCAATTTGCCCGAAAGGATCGGTTTTGCCAAACCAGGAGCCAAAATCCAGGGATTTGAGTTCACTAAGAGTAAAATCGTAAACGAGCCAGGGACTTCGGCCCGGGAATTTGCTCTGCGCATCCGAAGTACGCTTCAGGTCAGGATCGTGGAGCAGTACGAGTTCTGAGTCCCGGCTCATTCGCAGGTCGATCTCCCACATGTGCGCACCGACGGCAAGAGCTGCCCGGGCCGCAGCCAGAGTATTTTCCGGGGCAAGCGAACGAGCTCCTCGGTGCGCGGCAATCAACCGGCGGTTTCTAATAGTATTTACAATGTCCTTGCTCATAAAGGCGATCCAGGCACGTCAAAAACAAAGTGCAAAATCGCAAAAATCATAAATATTATGTAAGATATTAGTTGACTTTATGCAAAAAGTACTGTATCGCATTACTTGTGATTACTGTCTCCACCTTATTGCTTCCCGGCATTAAAAGTTGGAGACTGCAACCACAAGAGTTGGTTTCTATAAATACCCTAATCCCCGAAAGCCAGGCCCCCCTCCCTCCTCCTGGCTTTCACCTTTTTGAGGGCCAGGCCCGATCAAAAAGTTGCCGCATCATCGAGCTTATCTCAAAAGTTATACCAGCCGAAGGTAAGCCATTCCTTGACCAATTTGTCCCATTAATGTAGGAATTAACTGAATTTTCTATTCATTGTCGAACTTTCCGATCCAGCTAACGTCCATCTCGAAATAACGGACGAAATACTTTCAGTTTTCGATTCTGAAAGAAGGTATATTTTGTTCTGGCTAGGAAATCAAGGGCTTGCGCGGAGGCGTACATAATCCGAGATCTTGCCTGTGCCGCCGCCAAAGGCGGCGGCCATCTCGGCTGGCGGCCCGGCCGCCCGAAAAAAGGAGGGAGGAAAAAGATGAGGTTCGCTAAATCAGGTGTTGTTGTATTGCTGGCTGTATTCACCATGTGGCTCCCCCTGGTGGCTCTTGCCGGAGAAACACTCGACGCGGTAAAGGCTCGCGGATACCTCATCGTCGGAGTCAATGGAGGACTCTACGGCTTCGGAATGCCGGACGAAAAGGGCGTATGGCGAGGACTCGACATTGACACGGGCCGTGCAATCGCAACTGCGATTTTTGGAGATCCCGACAAGATAAAGTATGTGGCCCTGACGACCCAGACGCGGTTTACCGCGCTCCAGTCCAAAGAGGTCGATGTCCTGTGTCGCAACGCCACCAGGACACTCACCCGCGAGACTGAGTTGGGCCTCAACTTCGTTGCCGTCAACTATTACGACGGCCAGGGATTTCTGGTCCCCAAAAAGCTGGGTGTAACGAGCGCAAGAGAACTCAACGGCGCCAGCGTGTGCGTGCTGCCCGGCACCACTACCGAACAGAATGTGGCCGACTTTTTCCGCAGCAACAAAATGTCTATGAAACCGGTCGTTATCGAACAGAATACCGAACTGAACCAGGCTTTTTTTGCAGGAAGATGCGACTGCCTGACCTCTGACGCCTCGCAGTTGGCGGGTGTCAGGGCAGTTGCCCCGACCCCGGATGACTATATAATTCTGCCGGAAATAATTTCTAAAGAGCCGCTGGCGCCTGCTGTTCGGCACGGAGACGAGCAATGGCGGGATATCGTCGATTTTTGTGTCCTCGCTATGATAGAAGCCGAAGACCTTGGCATTACATCCAGGGACGTAGATGAAATGCTGAAAAGCCCTAACCCGGATATCAAGCGTTTCCTCGGCGTCACGCCCGGAAACGGCAAAGCCCTGGGCCTCGACGACAAATGGGCCTACAATATAGTAAAAAAAATTGGCAATTATGGAGAGGTCTTCGATCGCAACGTGGGCATAAACACAAAACTGAAGTTAAACCGGGGCCTTAACGCGGAGTGGAAAAACGGCGGCCTGATGTATGCTCCGCCATTCAAGTAGGACACAAATCGTGCTGGTGTAAAGCATGTCTTCAACGCAGGTAGCAAATACCGGACTGCCTGACAAACAGGTTCCCCTCTGGCGTGATCCCTCAAAACGGGGGATTGTTTTTCAGATGACTGCTCTTTGCCTGGTCTTCATGCTGGGCTACTGGATATTCAGCAACACCCAGGCCAATTTGCGCAAGCAATCCATCGCTACGGGATTCGGTTTTCTTTCAAAGGAAGCCGGCTTTGAAATCGGCGAGCCCCTGATATCCTACTCGGCCGCCGACACTTATGTTCGGGCGCTGCTTGTCGGCTTTCTGAACACCCTGAAGGTCGCCTTCACCGGGGTAATTCTGACTATTCTCCTTGGCGTCTTTGTCGGGATTTCCCGGCTGTCGAAGAACTGGCTCTTGGCCAGGCTTGCGACCGCCTACATCGAAGTGCTCCAGAACATCCCGGTGCTGCTTCAGCTTTTCTTCTGGTACGGCTTGTTCCACACTGCGCTTCCCGGGCCGAGGCAGTCACTGAATCCTTTTTCCGGTGTTTTTTTCAATAACCGCGGCTTCTACTTCCCCCTCCCTGAATATCACCCGGCTTATACCGCAATGGCCGCCGCCTTGCTTGCAGCCTGTTGCTCAACCTATATTCTGCGCCGGTGGGCCAGGGCGCGCCAGGATAAGACTGGCCGGATTTTCCCGGTTCTGCCGGTCTCGTTTTGCGCAATCATCGGGCTACCTCTTATCACCTGGCTCGCCTTCGGCATGCCGGTCGGCCTCGACATTCCCCATCTGGTTGGGTTCAACTATGAAGGAGGCTTCTCCTTCAGCCCGGAATTCGGAGCGCTCCTCGTCGGCCTCGTGCTCTATACCTCGGCGTTCGTTGCGGAGATCGTCAGGGCCGGTATTCAGGCGGTTTCCAGGGGACAGACCGAGGCGGCGATGAGTATAGGCCTCAAACCCGGCCAAGTGCTTTCCCTGGTAATCCTGCCTCAGGCGCTGCGGGTCATCATTCCGCCCCTGACAAGCCAGATGCTGAACCTTACCAAGAACAGCTCGCTTGCAATTGCGATAGGCTACCCGGATTTTGTCGCCGTCGCCAATACGACAATTAATCAGACTGGTCAGGCATTAGAAGGGGTCGCTTTGATCATAGTCGTTTATCTGGTTATCAGCCTGGTAACCTCCGCTTTCATGAACTGGTACAATAAGAAAAAAGCCTTGGTCGAGAGATAAACTTTGGAAGACGCATCGATTACCGTACAATCAACTGAAAATGTCAGGCCGCCCATCACAAGTATCGGCACAACAGGCTGGGTCAGGCAAAATCTTTTCAGCAGCCCTTTCAACTCCCTGCTGACCCTGTTAATTGTCTACGTTCTGTACAGGACAATGCCGGCTTTCATCAAGTGGGCTTTTGTCAACGCTGTGTGGTGGTCGGACGGCCAGACCTGCAACCTGGCGAACGGAGCTTGCTGGTCCGTTGTAACCAGGAACATCCGATTCATCCTCTTCGGGTTCTACCCTTACGACCAGCAGTGGAGACCGGTATTGTCAATCGGCTTGCTGGCTGCCTTTATTTTTTACAGCAGCTTTCAGCGCAATTGGAACAAGCGCTTGCTCATAGCGTGGCCGGTTGGCCTGGCGCTCATTGGGCTCATCATGCACGGCGGAATCTTTGGACTTCCGTCGGTGGAAGCCGAAAAATGGAGCGGTATTTCTTTGACATTGCTTCTTTCGATTTTCGGGCTTTCCGCCGCATATCCCTTCGGAGTTATCCTGGCGCTTGGCCGCCGCTCCAGGCTCCCGGCCATAAAGACTCTTTGCGTACTCTACATCGAACTGATTCGTGGAGTGCCACTGATCAGCATGCTCTTTATGGCTTCGGTGATGTTCCCCCTTTTCTTGCCCGAAGGGATGACTGTCAACATAATCCTGCGCGCCCAGGTGGCAATCATTATGTTCACGGCCGCCTACATTGCCGAAGTGGTCCGGGGCGGGCTTCAGGCCATGCATCGAGGTCAGTTCGAAGCCGCCGAATCACTCGGACTGAACTACTATCTTAAGATGCGCCTCATCATTTTGCCTCAGGCGCTAAAGACTGTTATCCCCCCTACTGTGAGTGTCCTGATTTCCGCTTTCAAAGATACTTCACTTGTCGTCATCATCGGTCTTTTCGATCTTTTGAGAACCACTCACGTGACTCTGTCTAACCCGGAATGGATGGGTTTCAGCACGGAGGCCTACCTCTTTACAGCCTCCATATATTTCGTGGGATGTTTTGCCTTGTCTAACTTCAGCCGCCGCCTCGAACAAAAATTAAAGACCTGAGAGGCCAACCCCTTATCTGAGTCCACCTCTGTGAGGTAAAATACCGCAAAATGACTTACCAGGAGTCGAAAACCCCCGATAGAATATCGACCGAACCAATTATCCGGATTATCGGCATGCACAAGTGGTTCGGAGAACTTCACGTGCTCAACGATATCGATCTGTCCGTCAACAAGGGCGAGCGTATCGTTATATGCGGCCCATCGGGTTCGGGGAAATCAACCCTCATCAGGTGCATCAACCGGCTCGAGGAACATCAGCGAGGAAAGATTATCGTCGATAATATCGAACTCACAAACGATATCAAGAATATCGAAAAAATCAGGGTTGAAGTTGGAATGGTATTCCAGCACTTCAATCTTTTCCCTCATTTGACGATACTGGAAAACCTTACCCTTGGCCCTATCTGGGTTAGAAAGCTGCCCCGCTCCGAAGCCGAAGACCTCGCAATGTATTATCTTGAAAAGGTGCACATTGCCGAACAGGCCGCAAAATACCCCGGACAGCTCTCGGGCGGCCAGCAGCAGCGTGTCGCCATTGCCCGAAGCCTCTGTATGAAGCCCAAAGTGATGCTCTTCGATGAGCCGACCAGCGCCCTGGACCCAGAAATGGTGAAGGAAGTGCTGGACGCCATGATACAACTTGCCCGCGAAGGAATGACCATGCTGGTGGTGTCCCATGAGATGGGGTTTGCCAGGAGTGTGGCGCACCGGGTTCTTTTTATGGATTTTGGTCAAATCCTCGAGGAAAACACCCCCGGGGAGTTTTTTTTAAATCCACGGCACGAAAGAACGAAGCTGTTTCTGAGCCAGATTCTGCACTAAAGTGAAGGGTGAATTTTTCACTATTCACTATTCATTAGTGGAGACTAAATGAATATCGCTCTGGTTTTTCCACCCTTCTATTTAGAGACGATGTACAACCTGCCTCCATTAGGGCTTATAAATCTTGCCACGGTTCTGAAATCTTCCCCGCACCGTGTAAGAATATTCGACTTTCCGCTCGATATTCGCCGCAAAGCGCTTCCCATGGACAGACACATCTATGAGGCATGCGCCAGGCATATCCTGCAGTTCGAACCCGATCTGGCGGCTTTTTCAGTCCAATGCACCACCTATCCTCCAGCCGTAAGGATTGCCGGGGAGCTGAAGAAATTAGACCCGGCGCTAAAAATAGTTTTTGGCGGACATAACGCTTCATGTGTAGATGAACTCACTCTTTCGCGCTTTCAGTTCATCGACGCAATCGTTCACGGCGAAGGAGAAATTACATTCCCCGAATTGGTTCGGGCTTTCGAAGGGCAGCTCCCTTTGGCCTCAATAGATGGAATTACCTTCCGCACCTTGGACCGAATAGTTCGAAATCCGGACAGGGAGCTGATCGAAAAGCTCGATTCTCTGCCTGTAGGCGACTATACGTTCGTGCCCCCTCTTCATGAATACCGCGATGTCTGCGGCATCAGTCGCTCGATTGCCATCCTGGAGGTCGGCCGGGGATGTCCGCACAGGTGTGTCTATTGCTCTCAATCGATTATGTGGAAAAGAAGGACACGCACATTTTCAACGAACCGGATCATCGGAGAAATGAAAAACCTTGCTGAAAATTTTGGCGCCGAGTGCTTCCTCCTCGCTTTTGATCAGTTTACAGCCAAAAGAGGCTTTGCGGAGCAGTTTTGCAGCGGCCTGATAGACGCCGGCCTGAACCACCTTCCCTGGTATTGCATCTCCAGGCTGGATACGGTCGATAAAGACCTTTTGAATTTGATGCGCAAAGCCGGATGCGAGACAATGTGCTATGGGATCGACTCGGGGTCGAAAAGGACGCTGGCTTTCATTCGAAAAGACATTGACCGCGAGGTCCTTTTCGAAAGGGTCAGGGAAACGACCGAAGCGGACATCATCCCTACCTTGAGCTTCGTGATCGGATTTCCCGAGGAGAGCAGGCAAGACCTCGAAGCAACCCTCGAGTTGGCGCTCAAATCCGCAGCTACGGGAAATGCGAACATCCTTGTGCAGATGACGACCATTCTGCCAGGGACGGACTTGTACGAAAAATACAGGGGCCGGCTGATTCGAGAGGTCGATACATATTTTTCTCTTGGCATTGAGTTCGACCAGGGGAAGCGAATTGCATCCGACGATGCGCTCATCGATTCAGAACCGGCAATTTTTTCGAGCTTCTATAACCTGCCCTGCCCTGCCGCGACCCTTGAAGAACTTAATGAAACGGCAAGTTACTTCAACATAATCGCGACCCTCTACCCGAGAAGTTTCTTGCTGCTGAGCCTTGAACTAAAGCGGCCCATTCGTGATCTTTTTTTTGATTTTCTCGACCGGGTCGCCGGAATAGCCATTTCTGCTAATCCTGTTAATCCTGTCAATAAAAGCTTTTCTATCCCCGGCCTGGCCCCGACCGGCATCTGCAGTGAACGTTTTCAACGCCGCCTCACCCCTCAGACATGCCTGGCGCATTTCAGTGATTTCGCAACACAAAGTCTCGCCGGGCATGACATTGTTGTTCGGAACTACATTTCCGAAGTTGTAAAATACGAAACATGCCTGCTCGGTGCAGGAAAAGCCGGATCGCCTCCTTCACCGTTTCACATAGACTCTTCCCGGATCGGTGACCTCAAACCGCTGCGCAGCGAAAAGATTTTCATCGAGAGGTTCACATTCGATATTCCTAGCCTTATCTTCCAAATGAAGTTTGGCCATTTTCCGGACAATTGTCCGCAGAGGGAGGTTTTCATCGCCTTCACCCAGACGCCGAGCGGCATGGTGGTTCGAGAAATCAACGAATTCGGGTTCGATTTTCTCCGGCTGTGTGATGGACAGTCGACTTTAGAAGAAATAGCCGATCGACTTTACCCAAAATACGGAGCAAATAAAGATCGCGAGCAGTTCGCGATCGTATGTGCGGAAGCTGCCGGGACGCTGGCCGGCCTTAAGGTTCTCGCCCCGTTCGCATCCGCCTGATTCTGAGGGGGAAGGAGGTGAAACGGATGCTCCAGGTAAAGGAAATCGAAAAGAAGATCCTGGCTACCGCTGTCAATGAAGCATCGACGACATATGTCGTGCCGATGTGACACGCACCCACGGAATCTCCGGTTCGGAGATAAGGACCTGATACCAGTTTGCAGGCCGGGGCGCGCAAAAATGTGTTCCCCGGCTCTTTTTTAATATCCCGGGTCGACAGAAACGTAGAAGTATTTCACCTTATGAACGCAGGAGTATTTTAGCCATTTCTGTTAATCCTGTTAATCCTGTCAAAAAAAGCTTTTCTCTCCGTGCCCGGTCCACGGCCGGTCCTCTGCGGTTAACATTTATCTCCATGTTCCAAGAGGTTTATTTGATCCCATGACGGCAAATCTGACTGGCGGTCCCACCGCCCCGCCGCCGAAGGCAGCGGCAATCCCTGCTGCGGCCCAGCCGCTCGAAACAGACGAACCCAATTTCACAATCGACGGGCATGTCGATATCCTCCATGAAATGTTCGAATCGAATTCTAATGTGCCTTTCGAAGAACTGAGCGGCCTTCCGGTAACACTGGAAAAAATAACAAGCGCCAACATGTTGGTGACCGTTGCCGCCCTGTATTGCCCGGACGTTCATAACGGCGCGGCATCGGCCGATTTCCTATCAAAACTTATGATCTACGCGGAACGATATCTTACGGGCCTTTTTCATATAAAATCGGCCCAAGATCTCGATGATTGTATCAGGCAAAAGAAGCCCGGGATGATATGGCTCATCGAAAACGCCGATGCGTTATTGGATTTCGATCGTGCAAGACTCCGGCAGGCAGGCATAAAAGTGGCCGGACTCACGCACATGGGAAGAAACAGGATTGGCGACGGCAATAATGTCCCGTTTCCGGAAGGGTTGACCGCCGAAGGGAAGACCCTGGTAAAGAATCTGGCCCGAGAAGGTTTTGTGTTCGATGTAGCTCATCTGGCCGAGCCTGGTTTTCGCGACCTCACCCGGCTTTATGAAGGGCCGCTCATATCTTCCCACACCGGGATGCGCGCACTTGCAGACATTCCAAGAAACCTCACCAGGAGCCAGGTAGCTGCCATCCTCGAGCGCAAAGGCGTGATAGGAATAGCTGCCGACCCGGCAATGCTCACCCCTTCCAGGGAGGCTTCCATCCAGGACATTTTCCGCCACATTGACTGGATAGCTCAGTCGTTTGACGCCGGCGGGATAGGTATCGGAACTGATTTTTGCGGCTTTTTCACCGTAAACGCCGGATTTGAGGACATCACAAGGCTGGCGGACCTGGCCCGCATAATGCGCGAACATGGATATCCCAAGCCAAGCATTAAAAAAATTATTGGGGAAAACTGGCGTGTTTTCTATGAATCATTGCTCCAATAGCGTCCATCCGGAAACTCTGGAGCGAGTTCTACGCCCCGCGAGGCTTCCGATTCTGATTTTTTGACGGCGTGCTGAATATTCCGATGCCTCGGGTAATCCTGAATGAGAAGCGTAGTCGCAACGTTTAACGCGACTGCCTAACCACGAAAGGTTCAGGAAAGGCGAAGAATAAAATCTCTCTGCTCTCCGCTCCTCTTATTCACCCATTCATCCATTTATCGCCTCAAAGGCTGGAGGAGTCCATTATGATTACCGATGAGATCAAGCAGGTAGTAAAGAATCGTTATGGCAAGTTTGCCGAGACAGGCAGCCGCAAAGAGTCCTGTTGACCCAGCAAAAGACAGCCCGGTTCGGGCTATGCAGTGGATCAGGGACTCTACGGTCAAGCGGAACTTTCCTTAGTGCCGGAGATTGCTCTCAAGTTCTCGCGAGGTTGTGGCAACCCTACCGGTTTTGCGAACCTTAAGCCCGGCGACGCGGTTGTAGATTTCGGCTGTGGGGGCGGGATAGACATCATCCTGGCCGCTCACAAAGTCGGATCGCAAGGAAGAGTAATTGGAATAGATTGCGCGCCTCAGATGATCGAGCGGGCCAGGCAGGGTGTGGCTGAGGCAGGCTTGCAAGACAGGAACATCGAGTTCCACACCGCATACTTGGACAAAACACGGCTTCCGGACGGCTTAGCCGATGTGGTCATTTCCAACTGCGTCATTAACCTGTGCCCCGACAAGGATGCAGTTTATAAAGAAGCCTTTCGTGTCCTGCGAGCAGGTGGGCGAATTGCTATCTCAGACGTTGTCTTCACTGAGAGTGTCGCTTCTGAGTTACAAGAGCGCTTCCAATCAACTTGGGCGGGATGTTTGGGAGGGGCTGTGCCTGAAGACGGCTACTGGCAGACGGTGAGACAAGCAGGTTTTGCTGAGATCCAAATTGTGACCCGTCACATGCTTACGCCGCAGGAATTGGAAGCGATGGCTTGCTGCCCTGGCGAAGAATTTACTCCACCGCCGAGCAAGGAAGATCGTGTTGCGGTGGAAGGGAAAGTGGCCA
This sequence comes from Syntrophobacteraceae bacterium, assembly GCA_052143075.1. GTDB lineage: Bacteria > Desulfobacterota > Syntrophobacteria > Syntrophobacterales > Syntrophobacteraceae > SbD1. Next base: position 105,836 of record JBKQTS010000253.1, read on the forward strand.
GCGTCAAGTTCACAGCGATGAAGCTGCCTGTGAAGTGAAGCATGGATTCAAACCACATCAAGTGGAAACTAACTGGTTGGTTCGCGATGTATGTACATCGGGCCCACCCCAACCTGGTCCGTGGGAAAGACAACCAGTTCCTGGATGTTTACATGAGGCGGCCGCTCCAGGCACCAGATTACGGCTTCGGTTATATCTTCCGGCTGGAGCGGTTTGTATCCCTCGTAAACAGCTTCAGCTTTGGCCTCATCTCCCAGGCGCACCACGTTGAACTCGGTTTTAACCATGCCGGGCTCAATATTTGTCACACGGATTTTCTTTCCCATTAAATCCATGCGCAAACCGTCGGTAATCGTCCGAACCCCGTATTTGCCGCAGAGTTCTTCCTTGAGTTCCAACAGCCTGTTTTCCCTGCGCGCATTGACTAGAAGATTGACTCCACGAGCAGCCAATGCTCCAGCAATAGCCCTGCCCATGCCGGCAGAAGCGCCTGTAACCAATGCCCACAAACCCTTCATAACAGTTCTCCTTTTATTCCAGCGTGTAGTCGGCGGGGACAACCATTTTCTGAAAAGCAGGAAGCAGGAAGAAAAAACTTCTCGTTTCTCGCTTCCTGTTTTCCGCTTCTTGTTTTAAGGTGGTTCCAGCCCTCGACTCTTTCTGCCATATTCCTGCCGGTCTCTCGAAAACTGGCAGCCTGTATGCAGAACGCGATGCTTTGCACTGCATTGTATACATGATATTTGAATTAAGAATTGAGGAATCTAAGAATCGAGGAATTTACGGATTCAACTTGTCCCTCCTAGACCTGTCGACGATCAGCGCTTTCGCTCTCCCCGCTTCCTGCTTCCTGCTCTCAATCCTGTACAAATCTTTCCGCCCTCCACCTTCCCGCTCCTCGCTCCCTGCTTCCCGCTTCCTTCTATTAATCCTGTCAAAATCTCCCCGCGCTTTTCTCCCGTTACCTGAGTACGCAAGAATCTAACCGGACAATTCTGGGGCATCCGGCGGAACTTCCTCCGGATTTGCGACAAGCAGGACCTTGCCGGCGGTCATATTAGCCCGGTAAATATGCAACGCCTGTTGAGCCGCTGACAGGGGAAGCCTTTTTTGCACGGTAGTCTGCAAGGCGCTGGTCGCCAGTTGCTTTACTCGTTGCGTAAACCACAGTCTTGCAATAAAGCTCTTTTTTGCCGCCCAGTTCGAAAGAAAAAAACCCACAACCTTCTTATCACCGAATATCAAAGTTTCTGCGTTGAATATGCTAGGTTCGCCTGACAGGTTCGAATAAACCAGCACGCTGCTTCCTAATGGCGCGGCGTCCAAAAGCCGTTGCGTCAGGTCCCCGCCCACGGCATCGAGAATCAGAGTAGCCTTCAGTTGGTGCGCCAGCGTACGAAGTCGATCGGGGAAGTGCTCATCGAGACTGTTGAGTACGTATTGCGCGCCCAGCGACTCAAGGAGTTCCACCTGTTCCGGCCGCCGCACGATGTTGATGACCGGCAAGCCATGTTGGCGGCCCAGGCGCGCTATCATCCGCCCCAACGCGCTGGCCGCTGCAGTACTGACAATGGCCGTGTGCTTTTCGCTTTTAGCGAGGTCGAAGAAAGCAAGGGCGGTCATCGGATTGACTATCAACATCGCCCCTTGCTCCAGGGAGAGTTTGTTCGGCAGCGGAAAACAAAGCATCGCGGACGTCACCATGTATTCAGCCCATGTGCCGTCAGAGGTTTGTGCGGCGGCACAGGCCACGCGTTTCCCCTTCCACATACGGGGAACCAGCCCTTTTCCGGCATCCACTACCGTTCCACTTCCCTCCAATCCCGGGACCACGGGGAAAGGTTTTTGAAAGGCATAATTTCCCGTCAGAAAAAACAAATCGGATGGATTGATTGGTGACACAGCCATCCTGATCAGGACTTCCCCCGGTCCGGGGCGCGGGACAGGGATTTGCCTTACCAATAACGGGCCGCCGTTCTTTTCCAGTTGAACGGCCTGCATTCTTTCCGGTATGGTTGTGGTCATTTCGCACTCCGTGTCCGTCCTTTAAATCCTGTCAAAATCTTTCCGCTTCCCGCTTCCTTGTCCTCCAATTCACTATTCACTCTTCCCCGGCTCGGTCAGCAAGCGCTTGAGCGCGTCCATCGCCTTGCCAAATGTCTCCCAGTCCCCCTTCTGCATTGCTTTCTGGGCCTGATCGAACTGCGCCTTCGCTTGTCCCAATTCCGGTTGCCGGCTCAGCGCCTGCGCAGGATTCTGGGGTTGCTGCGTCCCGAAGACCGCTTGGATTGCCTCATCGAGTGTAGGCTCCATCGCCACTTTGTTCCCCGAAACCACGATTACGCGCTTGAGTTGGGGGAAGTCTGTGCCTTCCGCCGTTAGGTATACCGGCACCACATAGAGAAAGGAGTTCTCGATCGGTACTGCGATCAGGTTTCCACGAATCACTTTAGACCCTTTTTGGTCCCAGAGAGTCAGTTGCTGGGAGATCGTGGTGTTCTGATCGATCATAGCTTCAATTTGCATCGGTCCGTAGATCAGCTTTTCCTTGGGAAGTTGGTAAACGAGCATCTTGCCGTATTCGGGGAAATCGCACCTGGCGGCCATCCAGGAGATCATATTGTCTCGCTTCTGAGGCGTGAAAGGAGTCATGAGGAGGTACTCGAGTTGGTCGCTTCCGGGGAGCTTCATCAGGATGTAATAGGGCTCCATGGACAGCACATTACCCGCGTACTTCTCTTGGGAGAGCACCCAGAGGTCCTTCCGGTTATAGAAGACCTGTGGAACCGTCATGTGGAACGTTCTATACTGGTCGGCCTGGATGGAAAAGAGATCCTCCGGATACCGCAGATGGGTTTTCAGGTCCGCCGAGAGCTGATTCAGGTCCCTGAAGAGGCCGGGAAACGCACGCCGGTAGACTGCCAGAACCGGGTCGTTCGCGTCCATGACATAGAACCGGACGGTCCCGTCGTACATGTCCACAACGGCCTTTACCGAGTTTCGAATGTAGTTCAGCCCTTCCCCAAAGGTCACCGCGAGGAGATTGGAGTATGGAAAGTGATCCGAGACGGAGTAGGCATCCTGGATCCAGTACAGTTTGCCCTCGCTCAGCACGGAATAAGGGTCCCTGTCGAGGCGTAGGAACGGAGCGATCTGTTCCACACGCTCGTGAACGCGCCTCCAGATCTGAATCCTGCTTTCCGGCTGGAGATAGGAGGTTAACAGAATGTTGGTGTCGGATTGGGTCCAGGCGAATAACAGCCGCTTCCAGAAACTGTCCAACGGAATGCCTCCCGTTCCGCTGTAACTCGTATAAACATTCTGATTCCCCTTGGGATAGTCGAACTCTTTGATGCCGGTCGCGACGATCCGATATCCCGGCATCGCCTTGCCGAAGTAGATGGACGGCTGGTTTATGGTTAGACCGTAGGTGGATTCGGGTGGGATGTTCTCGATAAGGTACTGCGGAAAGCCTTCTCCGATGGTCTTCGAGACGAAGCTCATGACCAGGCCGTAACCATGCGTGAACTGCAACTTCTGATTAACCCAGGTTCGGGCTTCAGCGGGAAGTTCCTCGGAGAGCTCGCGGGCTGAAAGCATCACCTGATGATAACCATCCTGCAGGTGGTAGCGGTCCACATCAACCTGGTAAAAGCGATAGTAGAGCCGTATCTCTTGGGCTTGCTGGTACATCTTGAGCAACGGCCGCCAGTCCCAGAGACGGATATTCTGAATCGTGTCTTGATTTCTTGCAATAACCTCGGATGTCAGGTCCGACAGCGCCGGGTAAAATGTTTCCTGGATCGTGTCGAGACTGTAGGCCTTTCGGGTGAATTCTATGTTGTTCTTGAGATACGGGGTTTCGAGGGCCAACTCGTTCGGCTGTACCATAAACCTCTGAAACAGAGCCGGTACAATCAAAACTCCGATGAGGTACAAGACCACGTAAATTCCGGACCCGATAACTATCACTCTTGATCTCGGCCTGAAGATATTGAGCACAAGCAGCGCGCATAGCGCAGCCGAGGCGCCGGCCATGATCCAGTAGGCTATCCGGGTCATATGATCCGCCGTATAGCCGGCTCCGTAAACTACTCCCTGAGTCGAGTAGAGGAGTTCGTAGTGAGCCAGGTAAAACCCCCATCCCCAACTGGCGACCAGGACGAAGAACAGGATGGACAGGTGTGGAACGGCCCTTGGGCTCTGCCCCTCGACCTTTCCGTTGCGGCCTAACCGCGGTAAACCGAACTGCGCGTAGAAGACCAGGACGGCCAGGAGCGTAATCAGCGTCAATGCGGTCAGGCTGTTCTGCAAAAGCTCATAGAAGGGGAGACGGAACAGATAAAACCCTACATCGACTCCGAACAGAGGATCGGACAACCCAAAGGATCCACCATAACGAAAGCGGAGATACGTATCCCATTGTGCATAGAAGATGACCCCAAAGATTACGGCGGCGGCGGCGGCGAGCGCACCCATGGCCAGTTTCAAATCCGCGGGCGAAAACTGGATGCCGAATTTCGCAACAACAGTAGACTCACCTGTCAATTTACCCGTGCGGAAAGTGGCGCAGTTTCCCGCCGCAAAGCGAAGGCTGATCCACAGGTAGAGAAACGTGACGACGAAAACCGCACAAAACAACTCCCACCGTAGGGACAGAAGTGTCCAGAAGACGCCGGTGTAGCCGAGTTGCCGCATCCACAGCTCTTTCTGTATCCAGCCGGAGATGAGCACCAGAAGAGCGATGAGTACGACCGCTGCAACAATGATGAGTTTGAGCGGACGCCAGTGCCGGAAGATGCGGTAACTTCCGGTAGATCTATTCTTTTCGTCTGCAAGTAACCTTGGCCACTCGCCATGTGTTGGTTTCTCTATCATTGCTCTACCAGCCTTCCCTTGGTCCGAAATGCAGGGATTTTCCTACGGGCCGGTCCGGCTGGACCACTCATTTTAAGGTCCCGGCCGTCCGATGGTGCTTATGCAAAAGGACCTTCACCGTTCCGGCGTTGACCATTATCTTCTCAATTCGGGTGAGCGTATTGGCCGCATGAATCTGAAATTAATCATAAAATCCCAAGGCACAACCATCTCCCTGACCTGGCCATGATCAGAATATCTCCCTGACCTGTCGATGATCAGAATATCTGCGGATAAACAGTTTTGAGGAGCCTGTGAGCATGGACGTAAGATTGATCCTCAAATGACGCAGATGCCCACCTTCTCTTTCGAGGACCATAACATATCATTTGGTCCTATTTTTGGAGCAGGTCATATATTACATTGATTTAAGAATTGAAGAATTAGGGGAATCAGGGATTCGGCTGTGTTCGGGGTCATGATAATGAAAAAGGCTCAAGGGGTTACCTGAGCCTCGTTATTTGGAATGACAACTTTTGGTCGTCATTGGTAAAGATATAGCATCCCTCCGGGTAAGGTTCATTACAGGCAAGTGAAGATTGAGTTAAAAGAATGTGAAAATGCGGAACCGAAATTGATTTTCAATACTGGTCTTCTTTAGGTTCGCCATCCTTTCCGCCTTCCGCCCTGGCATCTCTTCCTGACCTCTCGATGATCAGTCTCTCCCTGACCTGTCGATGACCAGTCAAACTAGGCCTTTCCGCCTTCCCACTTCCTGCTCCCCGCTTCCTGCTGTTAACCCTGTCAAAATATTTTCGCTTCTTGCTCCTTGCTACTCGCTTCCCGCTCCTTCCCTTCACCCGCTCATCGAGCCAACCTCTTCGTGTTCTTCGTGACCCATTCGGCAGGCTGGGGTTGGGTAATATTAAGCAGCGAGCCAGGGAATAGCAATTACACTCCTTAGAGAACCCGGCAGTTTAGGAAGGATACGATATTTATTGCTGAGCACACGACGCGTAGCGCAGTTACGATTGAGTCTTATTAAATCCAATCCGTGAGCGCTAAGGGTTATTTCATGGCTGGACTTCGAGGATTTCGATATTCCGGACGCCCTTAGGTGTCTGAACCTTAACTTCATCGCCCTCTTCCCGGCCGATGAGAGCTTTGCCTATGGGAGATGTAATAGAAATGGTTCCCGCCAGGACGTCGGCCTCATATGGACCGACCAGGCGATATGAATTCACCTCGCCGGTTTCGAGGTCTTCGACAATCACTACGCAGCCAAAGACGACTTTCCCATCCACGTCCTTTGGCAAATCGACTATTTGCGAATTCCCGACTCTTGCGGTCAATTCCTGGATCTTTCCTTCGATGATGGCCTGTGTCTGCTTAGCCGCCTCGAATTCGGCGTTTTCCGAGATATCTCCGTGCTCGCGGGCTTCCTCGATGGCCTTGATGTTTGAGGGGCGGTCTTCCTTTTGCAGTCGTTTTAATTCACTCATAAGTTTGTCGTATCCATTCCTGGTGATGGGTACTCTCGGCATTCCAACTCCTTTCAAAATAAAATATGCCGTTCCATTTAGTGTCATGGCAAGCGCATGTCAACTGGCACGGAACAGCACGGACTGTCCAGCTCTCGGCTGTTTTCAAATACATTTTAATACCAAAATTGAAAAAACGTCATCAAAAATAGCAGCAGGCATGCACAGAATTTAGCCTCATTTTTCGCAAAGGCCGATTTTGAATTAGCCTCATGCGCCAACGTCGTGATAGAGTAGGCGGTTGAAAATTCAGGAACCGGCACATGGCGCCGGGCATCCCCCAAACAGCGACTCAACGCGGTGACTTCGAAGCGGTCCTCCCGGACCTCGTGAGGGACTCTTATGGGCTTCAACCGGAAAGACTTTCTGGGCATTCGCGACCTGGAGGTGGCCGAAATTGAATACCTTTTAGAATTATCCCGTTCTTTCAAGGAAATCAATGAGAGGTCCATCAAAAAGGTGCCTACCCTCAGAGGCAAAACGATCGTTCACCTTTTTTACGAACCTAGCACCAGAACACGGACATCCTTTGATATCGCGGCAAAACGACTAAGCGCCGACACTTATTCGATAACCGCCTCAACCAGTTCGATAGTCAAGGGCGAGACCGCCCTCGATACCCTCAAGAACCTCGAGGCCATGAGACCCGATGTCTTCGTAATACGCCATTCTGCTTCCGGCGCTCCTCAGATGCTTGCCGGCCGTACCACGGCATCGGTCATCAACGCAGGGGACGGGATGCACGAGCACCCTTCTCAGGCCTTGCTCGATATGCTGACTATCCTTGACAAAAAGAACAGACTGGACGGATTGAATGTCGTTATCGTCGGCGACATATTCCACAGCCGGGTGGCTCGCTCCAACATCTGGGGTCTGACAAAAATGGGGTCCAGAGTGGTGGTGTGCGGCCCCGCCACACTCATTCCCCCCAATATCGACGCAATGGGCGTTCAGGTGTCGAACCGTCCGGAACAGTGCATTGCTGATGCAGACGTGATCATGGTGCTGCGGCTTCAAAAGGAAAGGCAGCAGCAGATGTTGTTGCCCTCTCTGCGCGAATATGCGACTTTGTACGGCATAAACAGCGAAAGACTCAAGCAGGCAAAAAAGGATGTTCTGATTATGCATCCAGGTCCGATGAACAGGGGGGTAGAAATCAGTCCCGAGGTCGCGGACGGCCCCTATTCGGTTATCCTGGACCAAGTGACCAACGGTGTTGCCGTCAGGATGGCGCTGCTCTTTCTGCTCGCGCAAAGATAGTCTGGTGTCCATCCGGAAACCCGGATGAACGTAGGAGAATTTCACCTTATCTGAACTCCACGCTCCGCGCGGCGTGGCGGTCCCACCGCCCTGGGAGTGATAATGAAAACGAACGGAAATTCAGCTAATCTTCTCTTGCGCAATGGCAGGGTGATCGATCCTGCGCGTGAATTGGACTCTGTAGTTGACATTCTCGTTGAGAACGGAATCATAGCTGAGACGAGCGCGAAAGTCGAACTTGGCCCCGAAAAGCTCTCGCAATTCGAACAGATCGATGCGAGCGGCAAATGGATAGTCCCGGGCCTTATCGATATGCATGTTCATCTGAGGGAACCGGGAGAAGAATATAAGGAGACAATCTCCTCGGGAACGCAGGCTGCTGTCGCGGGAGGATTCACCTCGGTTGCGTGCATGCCCAACACCCACCCGGTTAACGACTGCGCTGCAGTAACCCAGTACATTATCGAGAAGGCCAGGGATGAGGGTTCTTGCCGAGTATTCCCCGTGGGGGCCATAAGCAGGGGGATCGAGGGCAAGAACATTTCCGAATACGGGGAACTGCGCTCGGCGGGCGTCGCGGCTGTATCCGACGACGGCCTTCCCGTAATGAACAGCCTGCTTATGAGGCGCGCGCTCGAGTATGCTAAAACCTTCGACCTGCTCGTCATAAGCCACTGCGAAGACCTGGACCTTTCCAGCGCTGGTCTGATGAACGAGGGGCCCGTATCGACAAGGCTCGGCATGAGGGGCATACCGAGGGTTGCGGAAGAGATCATGGTGGCCCGCGACATACTTCTCGCAGAGCTTACCGGGAGCAGGCTTCATTTAGCTCACATCAGCACTGCCGGCTCTGTGGCGCTGATACGCGAGGCCAAGAGAAGGGGCGTGCCTGTAAGCGCAGAGACCGCACCCCATTATTTTACTCTTAGCGAAGAGCTCATCTCCACTTTCGACCCTGTCTACAAGGTCAATCCACCGCTGAGGAGGCCCGAGGACATCGAAGCTATAAAGGCCGGCCTGGGCGACGGGACCATCGATGTTATTGCTTCGGATCATGCGCCTCACAGCGCGGTTGAAAAGGATCTGGAATTCGAATATGCAGCAAATGGCATCATTGGTCTAGAATCGTCCCTGCCTCTCATTTTACGGCTCATACGCGAAGGCGTCCTCACTCCCTTGGAGGCAGTCGCAAAGATATCGCGCAACCCTGCCCGAATCCTTGCCATCCCCTTCGGCACTTTGCGCAAAGGGATGGCTGCCGATTTGACCATTATCGATCCGGAAGTCAAATATACGGTTGATGTCAACCGGTTCAAATCCAAGAGCAGGAACTGCCCCTTTGCCGGCATGGAAGTACAGGGCCAAGCGGTTATGACGCTTGTGGGAGGTAAGGTGGTTTTTGCCGCCTCATAATCTTGTAAGATGGACTTTAGGACTCTTACTATGCCGCAGGATCTTAGCCCCCCAAAAATTCTTGTCGTAGATGATGAAAGGAGCATGCGGGAGCTCCTCGAAATCCTCCTGCTAAAGCACGGCTACGACGTCCAGTGCGCTGAAAGCGGTCTCGAGGCGCTCGACATAATCCGCAGCCAACCATTCGATCTCGTTATAACGGACATCCGAATGCAACCTGTGAACGGGCTGGAGGTCCTGAAGCAATGCAAGACGATCTCCCCTCGAACCACTGTAATAATGATCTCTGCTTACGCTAGCACCGAACTGGCCGTAGAGGCGATGAACGAAGGCGCCTACGATTACTTTCCCAAACCGTTCAACAACGAGGAAATCCTCTCGGTGATTTCCAATGCTGTTCGCAACAGGGGCGATGATCAGACATTGAGTAAGCCCCGGGAAGGGCCCCTCTATTTCGGCTGCCTAATCGGTGAAAGCCCTCCGATGCACAAGATTTACGAGAATATTGAGCGGGTAGCCAAGACCAGCAGCAATGTGGTGATCACCGGCGAAAGCGGCACAGGCAAGGAGCTTGTAGCTAAAGCTATCCACCGCCAGAGCGCAAGGCGCGACGAACCTTTGGTGATAGTAAACTGTGGGGGCGTCCCCGAAAACCTGGTCGAAAGCGAGCTTTTCGGCTACAAGAAAGGCTCTTTCACGGGCGCTGCGACAAACAAAAAAGGGCTCGTCGAAGCCGCCCAGGGAGGCACCCTCTTCCTCGATGAGATCGGAGAACTCTCCCCTCTTCTTCAGGTCAAGCTTCTCAGGCTCGTCCAGGATAAAACGATAAAAATGATCGGTGGGACCGAGGACATCCTGGTGGACGTCCGGATCATTTCGGCCACCAACCGCGATCTCGAACGCATGGTGATGGACAGGACTTTTCGCGAGGATCTGTATTACCGGCTCAATGTGCTCCCTATCCGCATCCCACCTCTTAGAGAACGACGCGAGGACATCCCCGTTCTTGCCCAGTATTTCCTCTCGAAGTTCACAAAAGATTTCGGCAAAGACATCCACAAAGTCTCTTCCTATGCCATGGATATACTCTATAATTATGAATTTCCGGGAAATGTGAGGGAACTGGAGCACATAATTGAACGCGGCGTGGCGATGGAATCGTCCAGGATCATCCTGCCCGACTCTCTTACTCTTTCGATGCACAGGCGAAAAGAGCAGGAACAGGCGACCGCTTCCGATGTTTCAGAAATTCCAATCGAGGGATTCGATCTGGACCAGCACATGGCTGAAATCGAAAAGCGACTGCTTCAGCAAGCTTTGCACCAGACGGGCGGCGCAAAACTGAAAGCCGCTCAACTCCTCGGAATCTCCTTCCGCTCCTTCCGATACCGGCTCCTGAAATATGGACTGGCAACTGAGGACGAATTGAAAGTCTAGCTAACGAGTATTATAGTTAGAAGTTCGCATTCCGGAAGAGTGGTTTTCTTAAGCCGGGTTGAGAACGGAAAAGCCTTGACCTTTCATCACAGTTCCAATAAACGGGACTGCATCAAACAACAGTGCAAAATGGGGAACTGAATCATGCCAAAGAAAAATATGGAGAGCGACCAAATGATGGATGACTTTGAAGACGATTCCGGCCTTGAGTTCGAGCAAACCGACGAACTCGATTTCGCCGGCGAGGACGACCTGCTGCTGGAAGAAGGCGAAGACGATGAAGACCTGCTCCCATCAGTCCTCTATAAAGGGATAACAAGGCCGAAAACCGACGACGACTGGCGACAGTTGCTGCTAGATGCCAGCAGGGAGGGTATCCCTGCCTACAAGATCTCGGACAACTATAAAGAAGGTGCTCTGCTTCTGCACGCTGACTTCGGGATTGGCGTAGTCACCAAAGTCATCTCGCCGCGCAAGATGGAAGTAATATTCGAAAACAGCAAGAAACTGATGGCTATGAATATTGTCCCCTCGAGCCAGGCGGCCTGATCGATCAACTCTGAGCTTCCAGCGCGGGTGACAGCCACTGCTGCACCTGCTCTAGCAGAAACTGGTAGACCAACGGTACGCCTCCTACAACATTTCCATTGAACAGGTGATTGTCCTCGCCCCGGAAATCGCTGACCATGCCGCCGGCCTCTGTGATGAGGAGAGCGCCGGCGGCTATGTCCCAGGCTTTCAGGCCGATTTCCCAGAAGCCGTCGACTCGTCCCGCCGCCAGGTATGCCAGATCCAACGCTGCTGCCCCGCCCCGTCTGATTCCGCTTGCGCGCATAAAAATCGATTTGAAAGCAACCAGGTAGTCATCTATATATTGCTTGGCCCTGAAGGGAAACCCTGTCGCAATCAGCGCCTGATCGAGATTCACTTTTTCGCGCCTCGGAAGTCTCGATCCGTTCAGCCAGGCCCCTGCGCCTTTTTTTGCCCAAAAGAGCTCGTTTCGAACAGGGTCCAGTACTAATCCCAAAACCGGTTTTTTCTCCAGACATACTGCGATGGAAACGGCAACAAACGGAAACCCGTGGATAAAATTGGTCGTGCCGTCCACCGGATCGATTACCCACGTGTACCCCGGCTGCAAACCTTCATTTGCCGTTTCTTCGGCCATAATGTTGTGGTCGGGGAAATTCTCCCGGATCGCTTCGATGATCAGCCTTTCACACCTTTTATCGATCTCTGTCACATAATCCGATGGGCCCTTCATGTGGACCCATGAACCGGCCACCTGTCCGATGTGCTGCCGGATAAGCTCTCCCGCCTCAAATATTATCTTTCTCGCTATGGTTTCCATTTCGTTGAGCATCTTCTCTCCTAAGAATGTTGGGGATCTCCTCACCGGCTTGCATGTAAAGCCGAAATCGGTTACAAAATGCCTCACACGGGAAGATATCCACTTCCCCAGCATCGTACCTCATTTAAAACCAACGGAGCGTTCTTCTACCTTGATTATAGACGTCCATACTCATATTTTCCCGCCCGATATCATTCGCGGGCGCGACGCGTTCTTTCGAGGCGAGCCTGAATTTCAACTTCTATACGGCCCCGCCGATTCGAAAATGGCATCTGCGGAAATGCTCATCCAATCGATGGATGAAAACGCGATAGACCGCTCAGTGGTATTCGGGTTTCCGTGGCGAACCGCTGAGCTGCTCGCCCGTCACAATGATTATGTGCTCGATGCCGCCGCAAGATTCCCTGACCGCCTCCTGCCGCTGGCCTGTCTTGACCTTTTCTCGCAACGGTGCGTCAAAAATGCCGAAAAGCTGCTCGTCGATGGTGCCCGTGGCTTCGGAGAACTCGCCGTTTACACCGCCGGCGGGAATATGGAACGTCTCTTCGACAATTTCAAGCAAATTGCCGTTCTTTGCCGTGAAAAAGACCTCGTGCTCCTAATCCACGCAAATGAACCGGTCGGACACGAATATCCGGGCAAAGCTCCATTCGGCCTTGATTTCTACTATAACATGGCAAGGGCCGCCGCTGGAGCCACACTCATTTTAGCTCACTGGGGCGGGGGTCTGCTTTTTTTTGAACTTTTGAAGAAAAAAGACCCCCGGCTTTTTGCAAATATCTATTACGATACGGCGGCTTCCCCCTTTGTGTACAGGAGTGACATCTACAAGGTGGCAGCTCAGTTGGCGGGGCCAAATAGGATTCTTTTTGGCAGTGATTATCCCCTGATCACTCCGAAGCGTTATTTTATGGAGATGAAGCAGTCTGGCCTCCCCAATTACGATATAGACTGCATTTGCGGGAAAAATGCTGCGGCTGTTTTTCGCCTTTAAAGCCGAAAATTTCAAAACTGAAAAGTTCCGTCGTTACCCTTACTGCAATGGAAACCATTCAATTCAATTTGCTCGCCTCTGCCCCGTTCCGGCTGGACCTGACGGTCTGGGTACTGCGGCGCCGCGACACCAACCGGATCGATTCCTGGGATGGAAAAACATACCGGCGGGCAATGATTTTGGACTCTCAAATCGTCCTGGCAAGTGTCGAACAAAGAGGGGCTGCAGCACAACCTCAGTTGGAGGTAACTCTTGTCTGCGAAAACCCATCTCCCCGGATCAGGCTGGCGGCCCAATCAGCGCTCATCCGTATGTTTGGTTTGAATATAGACCTGAGCGGATTTTACGCGATGGCCCAGGCTGACACGCGTCTGGGGCCCTTTGTGAAAAGATTCAGGGGAGTAAAGCCCACACGCTTTCTCACGCTCTTCGAGTCCATTGCCAACGCCATAATCTTTCAACAACTTTCAGTGAATGCGGGGATCAGCATTCTCAATCGGCTGGCAGAGAGCTACGGCGTCTCTTGCGATTACGATCAAAACGCCTGTTATCTATTCCCCGAAGCACGATCAATTGCCGGGCTTCGAGTTGAAGAAATAAAAAGGGTGGGCGTGTCGGCCAACAAGGCCAGGGCACTTGTTGAAGGCGCGCAGAGAATCATGGAGCGAGATCTGTCGTTTGACGATTTTGAAAAAATGGATAACGAGCCGGCTTTTAACGAGCTTGTTAAGTTTCGGGGCATAGGCAGGTGGAGCGCCGATTATGTTCTTCTAAGAGGCTTGGGCAGGCTGGACGTGTTCCCAAGGGGAGATTCGGGAGCCCGAGCAAGCCTCGATCGCTGGCTAAGACCCGATGGGAAGCTCTCCGATCCCGAACTGGAAGATATTATGTCAGGATGGCGTGAATATGCGGGGCTTATCTATTTCCACCTTCTGCTTCGCGGGCTCGCCGAGAAGGGGTTCATTGCATGAGCCTGCGGAAGGTGATCTATACCATCGGCCATTCCACGCGAAGCATGGAAGAGTTCATCAGTCTTCTGCGGGCCAATCGCGTCAAACTTCTCGCCGACGTGCGCACCGTACCAAAATCAAGGTCTAATCCGCAGTTTAATCGTGACACATTGCCGCAAAGCCTTGAGGAAGCCGAAATCGAATATGCCTATTTTCCTGAACTTGGGGGATGGCGGCGCTCCAAACTGGAGGAGTCGCCCAATGCGGGATGGCGCTCGCCTGCGTTCAAGAATTATGCGGATTACATGCTTACGCAAGAATTTGAGGCCGGGATCGACCGAATCATCGCAACGGCTCTGCAGCGCCTCACGGCGATCATGTGCGCTGAAGTCCTGCCGTGGCGGTGTCATAGGAACCTGATTTCAGATGCTTTGACTGTGCGCGGATTCAGCGTCAAGCATATAATGGGCAAGACGAGCGTCCACGAACACTCGCTAACCTCCTGGGCCGTAGTGTCGGGCATTACGGTCACCTACCCTTCGCCTTAGATAGACTCTAATGCGGCGGACAGCCAGGTTACCTAATGCACACAACGACAAAAGTATCTTTTGTCTAATGGCGAGTTGCCAGGGTTGTAAAACCCGGTCCTCCCATCAATTTTCGAAATCAACTATAAGTATGCTTTCGCAATGTTCTTTGATTTTCACCAATACCTGCTGATGCGCGGGGTGAGCCTGGTAGCGCCGCATGGCTTCAAGATTTGCAAATCCCGATACCAGAGCGAAGTCGTAAGACCTTTCGGAGCGCACCACATCCCTGCCTGACTGGAATTCCATTATCTCCGGCATCATTGCCGGAAGTTCTGCGAGACCCTTTTCTATTGCGCCTATGGCCGATTCGGCGCACCCTTTGTTGAACTTTAACAGGACCACGTGCTTCAGCATATCTTCACCTCCAATATGAATGAATTTGCAAAGCCGGACAAATTCAATCGATCACCCGAATCAGACCTTGAGTCGGGTCAAAAACGTATTGACTGCCGGGCCTTCCTGTAAACGCGTCTCGCTTATTTGGAAACGAAATGGCAACATAGGCGCATCTTTTTTACCATTGAACTTTATTGGAGTTCAACCTGATTTAGCTTCCAGCGGATGATAGCGATGTGTGAATGTTTTCGCGATTCTACTTTTCCAGGGTACTTGTAGTCTGATTTCCGTTAGCTGGTTTCGGTCTTTTTTTCGCTTGACAAGATACTGGATACGCGCTTAAGTGGTTGCGTATTTTGGTAAATTTACTTAGAGGGTTTTGTCCGCGCATGTTAATTTTATCACTTGCCGGGATTGCTCCAAGATGCATAAAGAGCACAATCTTTGCCGGGCCCCTTCATCCATTCACGGAAATACCGAGGCTGTCCTATGAACCAAGAGAAAAGTAGCTCTTCCGCCAAGAAGCCGCTGGGGGTGATTTTCTTTCTATTGGGCTTTATCGGCGCCCTTGCCGTCGGATGGGTCGTTTTTCCGAACCTTCTCTATTCCAAGAAGGCTCAACCTATTAATTTCAGCCACGTGGCTCACCAGAGCGAGGATTGCGAGTCGTGTCACAGCTTGCGCGCCGACGGCACCTATAGCGGTATCCCCAGGATAGACAGGTGCAAGGAATGCCATGAGTCCGCCCAGGGTACCAGCGCAGCGGAGGCCACGCTCGTAAGCGACTACGTGGAGAAAAACCGGGAAGTGCCCTGGAAGGTGTATGCCTGGCAGCCCGACAACGTCCATTTCTCCCATGCTCCGCACAAGGGACAGGGTCTGGAGTGCACCCGCTGTCACAGGGACGTCTCGAACGAGGAGAAGGTCCCGCTTTACAGAGAGAACCTGATTACCGGATACAGCATGTCGACCATGAAGATGGTGGAATGTGAGAAATGCCATGCCTTGAAGGGGGCTTCGAACAATTGCGAGATCTGCCACAAGTAAAGGAACGTAGTTGCGAAATAGACACTGGACCCCGGCCTTCGCCGGGGTGACGGGCAGTGACGGGCAGTGAAGATTTGAGCAAGTATTAAAGATTTCCGACATTCCGGCGCAAGCCTGACGAAAGTCGGAATCAAGAGGTGTTTGATCGACTTTCACAGGTCGGAAAGACTGGATTCCGGCCCCCGGACAAGACACTTCCGGGGCAGGCTTCGCCGGAATGACGGGCTGCAAGTCCGTACCCATCCTGACTTAGTTGACGCTGTACTGGTTTTGATGAGAAGGGAAATGCAATGAATTTTGCTCGGAGAGCTTTCTTACAGTTCGCTGCCGGAGCAGTAGGCGGCTCGTTGCTTTCACCCTTGCCATGGCAATTGGCCGCCGATTCTGCAAGGTGGTCCCAGAACTGGTCATGGCGTCCTTCCCCCGAACGCGGCGAGGTCACAAAAACAGCAAGTGTGTGCACGATGTGCGAAGGAGGCTGCGCGATACAGGCGCGCCTGGTAAACGGACACAGGGCCATATCGATCGAGGGAAACCCGGCAAATCCGCTCACCGGGGGCGGTATTTGCGCCCTGGGCGCATCAGGGCTGCAGTTCTTATATGCTCCTTACCGTATTGCAAAGCCCTTGAAGCAGACAAAGAGCCGCGGAGACGCGTCCGGCTTCAGGCCGATATCATGGGATGAAGCGCTGGCCGAGCTTGGAACGAAACTTAGCGAGGCGCGCGCGGAGGGCGATTCGTACCAGGTGGCCGGCATAATTTCGAACAGGCCTAGCAGCATGGCCGATCTGTGGCTTCAATTCTTCACGGCGTATGGTTCTCCCAATCTGTTCAGGACGCCGTCTGCCGCAGACGGTCTCAAACTGGCCGCTCAGCTTACAACGGGCAAGGCTTCGCCGTTTGCTTTCGCACTCGGAAATGCCGAATACATACTGAGCTTCGGGTCGAACCTGTTCGAAGGCGCGGGAGCGACGAGCGTGGTGTTCCCT
Organism: Syntrophobacteraceae bacterium; assembly: GCA_052143075.1. Taxonomy (GTDB): domain Bacteria; phylum Desulfobacterota; class Syntrophobacteria; order Syntrophobacterales; family Syntrophobacteraceae; genus SbD1. The sequence continues at coordinate 122,601 of JBKQTS010000253.1, forward strand.
GCCCTGCGCCAATGGACCCAGGGGGGGAAAAGATCCGTGAAGCTCGTTCAGGTCGAGTCCCGCTGCTCGATGACCGCGTCCAAGGCCGATCAATTCCTTGCCCTTGCTCCGGGAACCGAAGCCGCCCTCGCCATGGGAATAGCTCACCTGATGGTGCGCAACGGACAATATGACGTCGATTTCGTGAAAAACAACGTCTCCGGTTTCGAAGACTGGACCGACGGCACGGGAAAGAAGCATGAGGGGTTCAGAAGTTTCGTGAGCTCAGCCGCTTACTCCCCTGAAGAGGTTGCGAAAGTGTGCGGCCTCGAGGCAACTCAAATCGACCGCGTCGCCAAAGAATTCGCCGCACAGCCAAAAGCCCTGGCAATCTGGGCAATCGGCCAGCCTGACAACGCCAACGGCATCTATCACCAACTGGCATTTGCGGCCCTCAACGCTTTGAAGGGCAATCTAAAACCCAACGGGCTGGTAAGCATCGCTCCAGGCGTTGCGCTCGCCGGCCTGCCGCCTGTGCAGAAGGACGAAGCAGCAGACGAGGGCGCCCGGCGGGTTCGATTCGAGCCGGCGAAATCCGGGTTTGCACCGTTGCGGCAATACGGCCTGTACGAGTTCCTCGAAAGCGTCCGCACAGGATCGCAATACCCGATCGAGATGCTCCTGGTCCATGAGTGCAACCCGTTGTACAGCATGCCGGGAAACAGGCTCTTCCAGGAAGCCCTGGCAAAAGTTCCAACGCTGGTTTCGTTTTCGTCTTACATGGACGAGACAGCGGCCAAGGCCGATCTTATACTGCCCGACCACACGGCTTTCGAACGATTGGACGACGTCATGGGTATTCCCCGGGCGCCTTTTGCGTACTATGCGGTCAGCACGCCCATACTGAAGCCGCTCTTGGACACCAAGCACACAGGGGAGGTGCTTCTGGCGCTGGCCGGGAGCATGGGGGGTTCCGTGGGCGCTTCCCTGCCGTGGAAGAGCTATGAAGAATACCTCAAATTCAGGGTCGAAGGCCTTGCCCAATCCAAGAAAGGAGCGGTCGCCGATAAGCCTGACGTCCCAATCATCAAGCTTTCAGCCGGCGAATCCGTACAGCCGAATTTCACCGATGGCGCACAGCTCTGGAAAAAGCTCAAAGCAGGCTATTGCTGGTATGACGCGCCTGCGGCAATCGCCGGTTACGAGACCGTTTCAGGCAAACTGGAGTTAGCCTGCCAGTCGATGAGCGCCGTTGCAGACGATAAGCTCTATCTGCCCCACTTCGAACCTGCAAACTTATCGGGAGACGAGAGCGAGTTCCCCCTGCTGCTGGTTGCCTACAAGCCCTCGTTTACCGCCAGCGGCTACTTACCGAACCCGCCCTTCATGAACAAGCTGATTCCCAATTCAGTCCTCAAGGGTGCGGACGTCTTCATTGAATTGAATCCCCAAACGGCTGCCAAATTCGGGTTTTCGCAGGGCCAGCTCGTTTCACTACAAACGACTCAGGGGGAAGGGACTGCGCGGGTAAACATATCCGGGACGGCCCGCCCGGGGGTCGTCTACCTGCCCGTGGGGCTTGGGCACAAGGCCTACGACAGCTACGTTCAGAACAAGGGTATCAATGCGAACAGCTTGATGGAAGTTCAACTGGATCCAGTGAGCGGCATCGGGACCGTGTGGGCTTGCCGCGCTCAACTGCGTCGCGTGTAAGGGGGTAATCCGTGAGCGAAAAAGAACATGCGCAAGGCGGTGTCCGTTTCGGGATGGTGATCGACCTCGACAAGTGCACGGGCTGCGGTGCGTGCAGCACTGCCTGCCAGGCCGAAAACAATATATCTTTCGGGCCCGACGATTCGAATAAGCTGCGCTCCATCGCCTGGATGTCGATATTCCAGTTAAACAACGGCGGGGATTACCCTGATTACAGATATACGTATCTGCCTCGTCCATGCATGCATTGCGACGCGGCCCACCATGCCCCCTGCACTTTCGTCTGCCCGGTCAATGCGACAACACGGGACGAGAACAACGGGATCGTCACTCACATTTATCCACGCTGCATCGGATGCAGGTACTGCATAGTCGCTTGCCCGTATCATGCCAGGTCTTTCAACTGGTGGGACCCCAAATGGCCCGAGCCGATGGAAAGCATGCTGAGCCCGGAGGTAAGCACAAGGATGCGCGGAGTAGTCGAGAAATGCACGTTCTGCCACCAGAGGCTTCTCAAGGCGCGATCTAAGGCCTACAAGGACGGAACCGATCCCGACAAAGCGACATTCAACGCCGCCTGCGAAGATGCCTGTCCAGCGAAAGCCATAACTTTCGGGAACCTCAGGGACCCGCATTCGGAGGTGGCCAGGCTGTCAAAAGACCCGAACGCATTTCGGATTCTTGAAAAGCTGCATACCGAGCCAAAGGTTTACTATATAAGCACCCGGGATTGGATAAAGAAACTTTCAGATAATGTCATTGCATAGAAATCATAGGACAGTAGATTAGGATTGTGTGCACAGAATTCTGCAAATTGCAAAAGGATTGCAAAAGATCAAGAGAGCGGGGGAACTTTTCCCCCGCACCCCCCCGGATTCGGCAGCCCGCGGTGAACGCGCGCTGCCGAGCGCACGGCGCCGGCGGGT
>JBKQTS010000254.1:0-4828 GCA_052143075.1 Syntrophobacteraceae bacterium
GCGCCTGCCTCTGTAAGCTGTTTGGCAACGGCTTCCGCTTCTGCCTTGGGAATGCCTTCCTTGACGGTTCCCGGAACTTTTTCCACCAGATCCTTGGCTTCTTTGAGGCCGAGGCTGGTGATTGCCCGAACTTCCTTGATTACATTGATCTTCTTGTCGCCCACGGCGGTGATTATGACCGAGAATTCGGTCTGTTCCTCGACCGGGGCCGCTTCAGCAGCGCCACCCGGCATTGCAGCCACGGCGACCGGCGCCGCGGCGCTCACGCCGAAAGTCTGCTCCAGCTCTTTTACGAATTCGCTCAGTTCGAGAACTGTCATACCCTTGATGAAATCAACAACTTCCTGTTTTGTAACAGCCATCTAAAATCCTCCACGATTGTCTTAAGCAGCAGCCTGTTCTTCTCTCTGGCGCTGGATAGCGGCCAACACACCAACAAAAGCTCTTGGGACTCCACTCAGAACCGTAACCAGACCGGTGGGCACCGCGTTGAGCGTTCCCAGCATTTTGCCAAGGAGCTCTTCTTTGGGCGGCAGATCAGCCAAGGCCAAAATCTGATCGGGATCGATCAGGCGGTTTCCGAGCGCTCCCGCCTTTAACTTCAGCTTTTCGTTGCTCTTGCTGAATTTTTTTATGATCTTGGCCGGAACGGCCGGGTCGCCGAACGCGATTGCAACCGCACAGGTGCCGGTTAGCAGCGGCTCGAGCACCGATGCGTCCGTTTGCTTACATGCAAGACGCATCAAGGTGTTCTTTACCACCTGATAATCAATTCTTTCCACTGCAAGCGAATCGCGCAGACTGGTTATTTCGGCTACCGTCAGTCCCTTATAGTCGGTCAGAATGGCCGCGCTGGCCTTTCCCAGTTTCTGGTGAAGCTCCGCAATAATTTGTTCTTTCTTGGAGCGCTCCAAAGTAAAATTTGCCTCCTTTCGCTTCTGCCGGTGTGCTTTCGAACTATCCTTCCGGGTGCGCCGAATTGAAAACGGGAGGATTTTGTATCATGAGCCCTTGCGCCTGGTTGGCTCTCAGGAATCTGTGCGGGTCCCCCCACTGAGGGATTTAAACATCGGCGGATGTACCCGCGGTCTCCGATAACTGAAAACACCAAACGGCAGTTAAGTTGTTAATAGCAGCTAGCTCGGCAACTGAGAGCCACCGGAAATAGGCAGCCGCCGCCGAAGGCCAATTCTCTACGCTCTGCAGGGCGAGTCCCACCGCCCAAGCTGATTACTAAGCAACAATCGACTTCACCGCGAGCGGGTCGACCTGAATGCCGGGGCCCATGGTCGTCGATATGGCGATCCCTTTCATGTAGGTCCCCTTGGCCGCCGAAGGTTTGATCCGCATGAGCGTGTCGATGAAAGCCGAGATGTTCTCGAGAAGTTTTTCCTCTCCGAACGAAACTTTGCCCATCGGGGCATGGACAATCCCGGTCTTTTCAACCCGGAAGTCCACCTTGCCCGCCTTGATCTCTTTGATGACCCGAGCCAGATCGAAGGTAACCGTTCCCAGCTTGGCGTTGGGCATAAGCCCTCTTGGACCCAGAATCTTACCGATCTTGCCTACCGAACCCATCATGTCGGGTGTGGCTACGGCTTTGTCGAATTCGAGCCATCCTTCACGGATTTTCTCGACCATCTCGTCGCCACCCGAGTGATCTGCGCCGGCATCGAGGGCCTCCTTTACTTTCTCGCCCTTGGCGAAAACCATAACCCTCACCGTTTTACCCAACCCATTGGGCAGAACGACCGTACCCCTGACCATCTGGTCGGCATGGCGCGGGTCAACACCCAGCCGAACGGCTATATCCAGCGTCTGGTCGAACTTGGCGAATGAAGTGTCGGCCGCCAGATGGACAGCTTCCTGGAAGGTATAGCGTTTCGCTGGATCGATCTTGCCGCTGGCGGCAATAAACTTTTTCCCATGCTTTGCCATTTTAACTCTCGAAACTCCCTTCCTCTAGTTTATTCAATTTCGATCCCCATGCTGCGAGCCGTTCCGGAAATGGTGGCCACCGCTGCTGCAAGGTCACGTGCGTTCAGGTCGGGCATCTTGAGCCTGGCGATTTCTTCGACCTGAGCCTTGCTGACCTTGGCAACCTTATTGCGGTTGGGTACACTAGATCCTTTCGCTATCTGGGCGGCCTTTTTCAGAAGAATAGCGGCCGGAGGCGTCTTAGTAATGAACGTAAACGACCGGTCCGAAAAGACGGTGATGACCACCGGAATGATCATCCCTTCCTGCCCCTGGGTCTTTGCGTTGAACTGCTTGCAGAACTCCATGATGTTAACCCCATGCTGACCAAGCGCAGGGCCGATGGGCGGAGATGGGTTCGCCTGTGCGGCCGGAACCTGTAATTTGATGTTGGTTACGACTTTTTTTGCCATCCTCGAAAAGACTCCTTACGATGCGGCGCTTATGTCCGGTTTACCTGGACGAAATCGAGTTCCACAGGAGTGGAACGGCCGAATATACTTACCAGCACTCTGACTTTGCCCTTCTCGGGAATCACTTCGTCAATCGTTCCGTTGAAGTTGGCAAACGGGCCGTCAATGACGCGAACCTCGTCTCCTTTTTCGAATTTGAATTTTGGACGAGGTTTCTGAGCGCCTTCCTGCATCTGCTGAATTATGGCTTCGGCTTCTGCATCCGAGAGCGGGATGGGCTTTTCCTGGCTTCCAATAAATCCGGTCACCTTTGGCGTGTGGCGAACAAGGTGCCAGGTGTCGTCGTTGAGCTCCATCTGCACCAGGATATATCCAGGGTAGAATTTCCTCGAGGATGCCCTCCTCTGGCCCTTCACAAGTTCGATCACCTTCTCGGTGGGAACCAGGACCTGGCCGAAATAGGAGCCTCTGCCCTCGGCCTTGACACGCTCCTCGAGGGCCGATTTCACCTTGTGCTCAAACCCCGAATACGTGTGAACAATGTACCATTTTAGATTCGCCACTCACTAAGCCCCATGCGGCCAGCCTTCGAGCCGCTATTCTAAATGCCGCCCCCGTCTCTCTCAACCAACCAGAAGCTTGACAAGCCTGCTCAAAATGAGGTCCACAATTCCCAGAAAAACAGCCGACAGGCCCACGATCACCAGTACGACTGCAGTCGATCCCAATGTTTCCTTGCGCGAAGGCCAGACTACCTTCTTTAGTTCGAAAACCACCTCTCTTAAGTAGCTGCGAGTCGCATCGACCCAGGCAATAGAGGTCTCGCCGGGCTTTTTGACCGCTTTCTTGGTGGTATCGGTCTTCTTGACGATATCGGTCTTCTTCGGCCTGACCGGCTTGGCTGCCACCGGTTTCGCTGCCGCCTTTTTCACCGTCTCTATGGCGTGCAGTTTTTTATCCGAACTCTGGTCTTTTTTTGCGAATAGTTTCATGTCTCACTCAGACGCTCGCTTCTGAAGGTCGACCGGAATTGTTTGCTGGCGCAAAGGCCAGTCAATGCGACAGGCTATATACCACGGCAGCCTACTTGGTCTCCTTGTGCTCCGTGTGCGCGTTGCAAAACCTGCAATACTTCTTGAAAGAAAGCTTCTCGGGGGTGGTCCGCTTGTTCTTGGTCGTATTATAGTTGCGCCGCTTGCATTGGGAGCAGGCCAGAGTAACTAAAACTCTCATTTGAAATCCCTTATTTAATGATGTCGGTAAGCACCCCGGCGCCCACCGTGCGGCCGCCTTCGCGAATTGCGAATCGGAGTTCCTTCTCCAATGCAACGGGTGTAATAAGCTTCACTTCGCAACTGATATTATCGCCGGGCATAACCATTTCCACCCCTTCAGGCAGGGTCATGACGCCGGTAACGTCAGTGGTTCTGAAATAGAACTGCGGCCGGTAGCCCGGGAAAAAGGGAGTATGCCGACCACCTTCTTCTTTTTTCAGCACGTAGACTTCCGCCTTGAAATCAGTGTGAGGGGTGATCGAACCGGGTTTTGCAACAACCTGGCCGCGCTCGACCTCGTCTCGTTTGGTTCCACGCAAAAGCACGCCTACATTGTCTCCCGCCTGGCCCGAATCCAGGGTCTTGCGGAACATTTCAACGCCCGTGCAAACTGTCTTGAAAGTAGGACGGAATCCGACAATTTCAACCTCTTCACCCACCTTTATCTGGCCGCGCTCGACACGGCCCGTGACCACCGTTCCACGACCCGAGATGGAGAAAACGTCTTCGATGGGCATCAGAAACGGCTTGTCGATGTCGCGTACAGGGTCCGGTATATATGCGTCGATTGCGTCCATCAGCTCGAAGACGCACTTTGCGTCCTCGCTTCCCGCATCTTCTGTTTCGAGCGCCTTCAATGCCGAGCCCTTGATGATCGGTGTATCGTCTCCCGGAAATCCGTATTTGGTTAGAAGCTCGCGAAGCTCGAGCTCAACAAGCTCGATAAGCTCAGGATCGTCCACCATGTCAACTTTGTTGAGAAATACTACAACGTAGGGTACACCCACCTGGCGGGCAAGAAGAATGTGCTCGCGGGTCTGAGGCATCGGGCCGTCGTCGGCTGCGACCACAAGGATCGCTCCGTCCATCTGAGCGGCCCCGGTAATCATGTTCTTTATATAGTCCGCATGGCCGGGACAATCCACGTGTGCATAGTGGCGCCTGTCGGTCTCGTATTCGACGTGCGCGGTCGCGATGGTGATGCCGCGTTCGCGTTCCTCGGGAGCCTTGTCGATCTGGTCAAAAGGGACGAACTGGGCCTTGCCCTTCTTTGCAAGTTGCTTCGTAATCGCTGCGGTAAGGGTCGTCTTCCCATGGTCAATGTGACCGATAGTCCCCACATTCACATGTGGCTTTGTCCGCTCGAATTTCTTCTTAGCCATT
>JBKQTS010000255.1:0-21958 GCA_052143075.1 Syntrophobacteraceae bacterium
CCATAGCTTCCAGCATGGCGCGCGGCAAACCTTCCGTCCTTGAAGGAAGCACGAAGAGATGCGCATTATCCAGTTCCTTTTGCACAGCACTGCCCGATGGTATTTGCCCCTTGAATGCTATTCGACCGGATAACCCCAGACTAGCAACCTTTCTTTCCAGTTCTGCGCGATGTTTTCCGTCCCCAACTATCGTAAGTTCCAGGTCTAAGCCTTCCTGCACGCATCTGGCGATAGCCTCGATCAGGATGTCCGTGCCTTTATAGAGTTGTGCCAGCGATCCTACAGTGACGAGCCTGCAAGTGCCTTTGATGAGCAAGTCGTTGCGAGCTGTGTTAACATAGGCTTCAGGGACCAACTCAACGTCTGAGAAGGTTGCAGTAAAGGCATTAAAACCGGGTTGATATTTACGCTGAAGACTTCTTTCCGTCACATAGGCTGCTGCACTGGCCAAAGAACATTGATGCCGCAATTGCCGTGTAAACCACCATCTAAACAACGGTCTCAATGGGTGCTTGACTGCGCCTGGCGAAAAAACATCATATGGATCACCTACCACATCAACGCCGTAAGGATGATAGGCCTTAATCAACACTGGCACAACGTGGTCAGCGATTGATGAGGGCAAACGAAGAATGATGGCCTCACTGGAAAGTGCCGAGTTTCTTGCAGCCAGTTTGATTTTGGCATAACACGTAATATATTGCAGAGGGCCAAGATAGAAAGGAATCGGGAAAAATGAGACTCCTTTTCCATTCGCACGATGGTAATCTACAGGGGGATGAGCAATATTCATTACCCTCGCTATTACCCGCACAGAATCAAATACTTCTAGATAACTGGCCCAAAAAGGATAGCCAAATGCCGCTTGTGTCCATATCGTACCATCTGGCGTCCGGATGAATCTGTGTTCAAGAACGACGCTCAGGTGCAAGTATTTTCCTTTCTGGACAGGCAAATGGCTCGAGTTGGGTTAGCTATGTTCGTGTTGACGGTAGCCATTGCAAGCTTAAGTTTGACAAGAAATGAAATTCCCGTTACACAAACGAATGCCCAGACCGTTGGCCTGAAGAACTCAGTGAAGTCATTTCTGCAGGTCCACAAAAGAGATGCATACGCACACATAAGTACTGCGAAGTGGTAAGGATTCACTTTGGAGACATGCTCATATTTCATAAGCAAATAGCCAGCCAAGCCAAAAAATAGGACAACTCCAAAAGGGCCAAAATTCAAGAAAGGCTCAGCAATGCCCGAAGAACCCATTCCTCCCCCTATTGCATAAGCGCAAGGATCTAGTCTTTCCGTTATCCAGGCAGATGGGACGTCTATTTTTACAGAATCTGCCCTCGCCCAATCAGGGTTTAAGTTGGGTATTATGCGTGTTACGCCGGTCCAGTAAGACGCTCCATACCAATAAGGATTCTTGAGATAGTCAATCTGATTGACTATCTCAACTAGAGGTCGTAACGAGCCACCAGCTTCTGTTACAAAATCAAGAAAGCTTACATCTTTTATGGCGTCTGAGAAGCTGAGGCTCCTGGAGTCTCTTATCGCTTTGATCGCCGGTACCAGGAGAACGACTGCTGCCAAGGCTACACACCCTATTTTTCTGGTCAATCTTCGATCCTTCCGATACCATATTGAAAGAAGCGCCATAAAATAGACAATGAGATGCCCTCTGAAGCCATACAGGAAAAGAGGCGCGAAGACGAAAACCGAAATCATGGCGATCCATTTAATCTGCCGCCGAGTAGCTGCGGATGTTGAAATCACCATTCCCATAAGTGCAAAAAGATAACCGGTACCGAATAGCCTGGGATCGTTATCCATTCTCAACATGTATGATTCGCCATAAGTAACCTGGAAAAGGTTAAGACGCCACATCCCAACACCTAAAAAAAACACTCCCATTGCACCTAATATTAAACCTCCGATTAATAAAAATCGAATAGAAATATTATAAGTAGTATCTGAGAAGTGATGTTGCATCATGAGTTGTCTAGACTCAGCAGTTCTGTACTTAGAAGAAAGTGCCGCTGCGCTATAAAATGCGAAAGCTATTCCACAGAGGCTCAAGGATTTAGAAACACTGGGAGAAAAGGGCCAAGGATTTGTAAGCTCTACCCGAAAGCCCATCAACATCGGGAGTATCATTCCCAAGTGAAAAATACCTAATAGAAGGAGGTATCCGACAGGCAATGAGAAAAAACCATTTTCTGCACGCAATGCAAGGCATGTTGTACCGACAATCCATATCGATATAGCTAGTGCAAGAGACATGTTTACGCTAAGTATGTCGTCATTGAAATAAAAATAAAGAGACAAGGTACCCAGGATGAAAAGCGGGACTTTCGCATCGAAAGGAAGTTTACGCCGTTTACCCATAATAACACCTCTCGACCTCTGGTATGGACCGTGTTATGCTAAAGAGACTTGCATCTACCTTTCGAAGTGCCTCATTGCGATCCTTTTCCACAGAATAGAGCCGTAATGCCATATCTGCCCATGCAGAAGGGGGTGTGTTCAGACTCAACCGGTGAACCGTCTGCCCTACTGCAGGCAGTTCATCTGTAATTGTATCCGAAACCAATAGGGGCAGGCCTGCTGCCTGTGCCTCGATACCTACCAGAGGCAATCCTTCATACAAAGATGGCATAACGATTATATCCATAGCACCCAACATCAACCGCGGTACATCAGAACGAATTCCTGCGAAAATGACTTTGTTGCTCAATCCAAGTTGGGCAATCTGTTGCTCGACAGTCGCTCGCAAAGGACCGTCACCGATTAATAACAGGCGCATTAGAGGCTCTCGTTTGGCTATTTCGGCTGCAATTTCTGCCAAAAACCTATGATTCTTTTGCTCGTGGAATCTCCCTACATGTCCAACTACACAAGCTTCCAAAGGGATCCCAAATTCTGCGCGTACTTGCGCGGCGTCTATTTGCTCCCTGAATGGTTCAAGACCAATACTGCAATAAAGAACGCGCCAGCGTGAATCACTCTGCCAATTAGGTCCGTAAAGAGCTACGGCTGCATTGCGGCTTGCTGCAAGGCCCGCTGTGGCATTGGCTCGCAACAAACGTTTCATAAACCGCAGGTAAACCAACCGCGCGAATCCAGCATGGGCGTCCACACTGCAAGTGTCATTGTGACTATGTGCAACGCGCACTGGTATGCCGGCCCGCCTCGCCAAGTGCAAGACGAAGCCGCTGAAATGGTGAACGTGGCTATGCACCACGTCATAAGGGCCATGTTCTTTGAGCGCATGTGTGAAATTACGTGCATAGAGCCAAGGATTCGTATGAGGATGGAAGCAGGGAATTATTTTAGATCCGAGTGCCGCAATTTCGTTGTCATAGGCGCAGGGGTGAGAAGTGTGGAGCAGGAAATCCATCTGAAAACGTTGTTTGTCGAAATGGCGAAGGAGATGCATCAGCCATGTCTCCACGCCTCCTCTATTCATACCTCCTACTACGTGGAGAATACGGATACGGCGGTTTGTTGCCTCACTCATTTGACAGTAACTTCCCTGCCGAGCTTATGTAATGCGTGCATGTTAATTAAAGCGCTTCCAGCCAATTGTACCAGGAGCGATATCACCATTGCCCGGGCAGCACCGAATATGCCGCTGCCAGGAATGAGCCACAAACATGCCAAAGCCGAGCATACCGAAACGGATGCCATCAGTGGCGTTTGCACTCGAAAATACCGGGCCGCCGTCATGCCGTAGCCTAGAAACGACGCAACGTAGGAAACCGCCGCTGCCCCCATCAACCACACGAGGACGTCCACTCTCTCCGCATACTGTGGAGTGTACAAGAAGGTAAGAACTTCCCTGCCTGCAACTGTCGCCACGAGGATTCCGACTGCGCCAAGCAGCACGCCGATCCCCACGAGTTTCATCAGCAAGCTGCGAAATGCTCTGATTCGCCCCTCGGCATAGTGGCGCGCCAACTTGGGGGCGGCTGATTGTCCAAGTGCGCCGACAATTGTGTTTCCAGCGAGCATGAAGTAGGCCATGGCCGCAAAGATGCCAAGCTGCTCCGTTCCCGGGTAGTGCACTATAAAATACCTGGGGATGTTCGCGTTCAGCGAGATCAACATCATAACCAGCCCAAGAGGCAGGGAACGCCATGCGAGACTGCCAAGCACGGACCTGTTCCATCGTGGTTTAATAGCGGCAAATATCGACCATGCCCCTTCATGTTCTCCAGTGCGCTCATTTTCTCCAGAAAGCACTATCCCGGCGACGGGAATATCGTAGAGAACGAGAACCGCCCCCCACACCAGGGCCATCGCGCATGCGCCCCAGAAGATATGTCCGGTCACGTAGGAACCCGTTGCGAGGGCAATCAGCGACAATGGACCTTTGACCATCATCGAACGTGCGATGTAATCCATGCGCTCACGCTGTTGGAGCAGGCCGTAATATATATCGCTGATGGACTCGAACGTCTTGGCGGCCCCCACAGCCAGGATCACGGCGGCGGTTTCCCCTTTATAGCCTGAGAGGAAGGTTACGGCGATAATCGCTGCCACGGCAAGTAATGTGCAGACCAGCCGAAGACCGAGGTAGTCGCCGAATCGGTACTCGCGTGTGGCGTCTGTCGCTTGCACTGCCCTGAGCTGTAGGTTTGAAAACATGATGACCGGCGCCGTCACAGCAAGACCCAGGACAAACTGCCCGACCATCCCTGGCGACCCCAATTTGGCAAGGGCTGTCAGCATCGCCCACTGGCATCCCGTGTAGACCACATTGCCGGTCAGCGTCCAGGAGAAGTTGCTCGCTAGGGAAAGGGGGACGTATAACCTGGAGATGGCCGGATTTCCAACGTTCACTGTCTCTATTTCCTTTCGGACTTACCGGCCCGGGACTGCCCGCCCCCGTTGACGCCGTTCCGTGGGACAGGGAGGCCGTTACTCGTGATTTGCAGCGACACAATTATCAAGACCACCGATAGCATTATCTATGGTCGTGCGTCCTCCGGCGTAACATGTATTCACATTTGAGAGACCGGCCGGGATGTACGAGATCCTTTTGCTCAATTGCACGCCTTTCAGTACCCCATCCGATTCTTGCGGCATGTACTCCGGTACGAGTTCTTTGAGCTTTTGCCTGATAGCGCATGCATCATGACTTTCGGCTGTGCGGTAAAGCTCTCCTATACCCTTGTCGAGCCACTTGCGGAAATTATCCTGAGAACTTAGCCCATTCCAGTTCCATCGGCCGTTATACTTAAGCGTCATGATTTTTTCGTGGCTTGTGCGGGTAACATCCTCTCCCTCTGTGATAAGCTCTTCATATAGCTTTTCGCCGGGGCGCAGGCCGGTGAAAATGACTTCAATGTCTCTTCCGGGTTCTTTGCCGTAGAGGCGAATTAGATCGGCTGCCATATCGGCGACCCTTACAGGTGTCCCCATTTGGAGAACGAAAATCTCCCCGCCCGCTCCCAGAGCTCCGGCCTGCAGAATAAGCTGGGCAGCCTCCGGAATTGTCATAAAGTACCGGGTCATTTCGGGATGAGTCACAGTAACCGGTCCACCGTGCTCGATCTGATTTCGGAAAAGAGGGACCACTGACCCGCAGGATGCCAGAACGTTTCCGAACCTCACGGCCATAAAGCGCGTGCAGCCGTTCTGCATGGACTGCAAAATCAGTTCAGCAAGACGCTTGCTCGTACCCATTACGTTAGCAGGACGCACTGCTTTGTCAGTCGAAACCAGCACGAAACGATCGGCTTTGTACTTTTGCGCCAACTGCATCACCACACGACTGCCGAGAACGTTGTTGAAGACAGCCTCCCACGGGTTTGTCTCAAGCAGCGGAACATGTTTGTAGGCTGCGGCGTGGAAAACGACGTCGGGGCAATAGTTCCTGAAAACTTGTTCCATGAGCCGCTGATTCTGAACAGTGGCAAGGATTGTATGAAAGCTGTCGAAGTTCAATTCGTGGCGAAGCTCCATCTGGATGCTGTAAAGATTTGATTCGCCGGCATCGACCAGGATGATCCGCTCGGGGTCAAACCGAATCAGTTGGCGGCATAGCTCGGAGCCAATAGATCCCCCGGCGCCTGTCACCATTATTTTTTGGCCGCATAGGTAACCCCGGATGCCAGTGGCGTCCAGACGCACAGGGTGACGTCCAAGCAAGTCCTCGTAATTGACATCCCTCAGAGCCCTGATACTGACTTTATCGTTTAATATCTGCCCGATGGCGGGAAGGGTCTTGAATGAGACGCCGCAACTCTTGCAGATGTCGACTATTCGGCGCATCTCGGGGCCGGTTGCCGAAGGAATGGATATAATTACCTGGTCTAACTTATATTGATCGGCAATATTCGGAAGAATATCCACGGGCCCTAAAACAGGCACCCCATGCAGGGCCCTGCCTACTTTTCCAGGATGGTCATCGAGAAAGCCAACGACCTTATAATCAATTGTTGGGTTATCGAATATTTCGCGCAGAATTTTTTCCCCGGAACTACCGGCCCCTATTATTAGTACCCTTTTAGGGGCCTTCGTTTTGATATGCCGTGCAAAACGTGTAATGGGATGGCTTATCGAATCAAAATTGAATCGGTAGAGAGCGCGGATTAATACGCGATAGCCACCTGTAATTATAAAGGTGACAATGGCATCCAGGAAAAAAACCGAACGGGAAAAACCTTCAAAGAGATAGACATAGAAGACAATATCGACAGTAAGAAGCGAGGAGAGAGAAGTCGCCAGGGCCAGAAACCAAACATCATGCAGACTGAAATATCGCCACATTCCCTTGTAAAGCCCAAAAGCATAGAAAATACACAGCCTTAGTGGGATGAGCCAGAAAATGATGCGCGTAATCTCATTGAGGTGACGGGCTGTGAGGACGAACTCAAAGCGCAGGAGATATGCCGCAAAGATAGCCAATACAAAACTGGCCGCATCTGCGAACACAATAATGTAGAACCTGGGATTCCTGATCTGTGACAGCATCGTTTCTTACCGCAAGTTTATGTTTTAAGTGTGGAAACCAAAGTAAAGTACGGTGACTTTATTCATAGTGTCTGTCTTCCCGAGCACTCAGTTTGGATGTTGGTCACTCAGGCCCTCCACACGGTCGAGGCGTTCGCCGCTCGAAAGCATATTAGAGGGCTTGGCCTGCCGGTAAGCAGTCTGGTAACTGTAATACCGGTAATACTTGTAGTAGCCCCCGTAAGGGCTGCCCTGATTCAGTTTATTTACGATTGTGCCGATCATGCGGCCCCCGACGTTTTCGAGAGTCCTGCGGAAAACCCGCAGGGCCTCGCGATGGGTCTCGCCCAGTACGCTGACAAGGATCACTCCGTCCGCGTAATGGCCGAGGATAAGGGCATCGGCAAAACCCATGGCCGGCGGTCCATCTATGATTATGCGGTCATAATCTTCATAGACTTCCGCCAGGAACTGGCGCATGCGGTTCGATGAAAGCAGCTCCGATGGGTTTGGGGGGATCGGACCCGCATAGACCACCTTCAGATTAGGCAGCCCGCTTTCCTGGACAACGTTGGCGCCTGTACCGGTCAGGTAATTGCTCAGACCCGTCTTTTTACCGATTGAGGAGCCGTTTCCGTTTTTGCCCAGGCCTCTGTGGAGGTTCGGTTTGCGAAGGTCGGCATCGATTATCAGCACCTTTTCGTCGGAGGCGAAAGCCTGGGCAAGGTTTAGGGCGATAGTGCTCTTTCCTTCCCCGGCATTCGTGCTGGTTATAAAAAGCATCTTGGGAGGCCGATCTAACGAACTCGAGAGTTGAATGGAGACTTTCGCGGTCCTGATAGACTCCGAAAAACCGGCTGTCGGGTTTAGCCGGACAAGACTGCGGATTTTAACGGCTTCACCGGCCTCGACCACCGGAACAACTCCCAAAACCGCTAGGCGAAAACGATCTGAAAGCTCCTCGATCCTCTTGATTGTGTTATCCAGATACTCCAGAAGGAAAGCCAACCCGAGCCCAAGCACCATCCCGGCTACGGCGGCTAGAAGAATGTTTAGAGGAATATTCGGGGAAGATGGTTTTAACGGCAGTTTGGCATAATCCACAACCTGGATGTTCCCAAGCTCTGTTCCGACCTTCGCGTCAATTTCCTTGCTTCTTTCCAAAAGACTTTGGTGAATCTGCTTGCTTGTCTCGACCTCGCGGTCGAGTATCTTGTACTGAGTCGACTGATCGTTTAGTGCGATTGCAAGGACTTTCTTCTCCTCGGTATCCTTTTTCAGCGCCTCTTCTTTCATTGTTGCCGCGAGGTAGTCATTTTTGATGGATTCCTGAATACGATTCTCCTCGGTCTTGATCTGTTTATCTATATCCTGCATTTTTGCTTTTAAGTTCTGGAGTTTGGGATAATCATCCTTGAAAGTAGCGCTTGACTCCTTGTAATCGGCAGCAGCCGTTACGTAGTTCTCACGGAGCTTTTGAATCAGCGGGCTTTCAAGCATGGCGGGAAGCGAGTTGCCACCTTGCTTTGCCTGATCGTACAGCGCCTCTTTATTCATGCGTTCCGTCTGGATAGCGGAGTAGGCCCTGTTTGCCTCCTCGAGCTGAGAATAAATGAGATTCTGATTGGCATTAAGGGAGACAATCCCAGCCTTGCGGGCGAAATCATTGAGGTTTGTTTCCGCCTTTTCGAGCTGAATTCGGGCCAGCTCGATCTGTTTTTCCAAACGCTGCTTGGCCGCTATGGTTGCATCGATTTTCTTGTCGACCTGCCACGTTATATATTCCTGAATCAGAGTATTGATCACATCGCGGGAAAGCGACGGGTCTGTCGAAGTAAATGCAAGGGAGAAAATTGTAGTGTCGCGTTCGGGCTGCGCCTCGAGGTTTTTGGCAAATTTGTCCTCGACTTTTTTCCGGAGTCTCAATTCCGGCAGCTTCGGATCGCCGGCCTGCATGGCGCCGTTGGAATGAAATAAGCCCGCAAAAAAGTCTGCCACGGCGTCTTTTGCGGAGCTTATGAGGTTTGTGATTGCCAAACTATGGTCCGGCGCAGGGGTTAATGCAGGATTATGCTCCAGTTGCAGCTTATCGATAACGCGGCCACCGAGGGTCTCACTTTTCAATAGCTTCAATTGGGTCTGCATGAATTCGCGTGTCTGGAGTTGAGTCCCCAGCATCGTCATGTCTTCAAATTTAGTGACTCGCGGTGATTGGATTGTCAGTTCAATTTTACCATTGGCCTTGTATTGGGGCTTCACCGCCAGGCTTACGACAAGGGTAGTAGCTATCGAGATCAGGAGAATGGTCATGATAAGCCATTTCCGCCTGCGTATGATTTCCAGATAGTCTCGAATATCAGCCGAATCGTCGAATTCCGGGATCGGCTCGTTTACATACCGGGACGGTGGCTGAAAATTATCTTTGGATACGACAGCGGGTAAGTACGTCAAGTTTAATTTTTCGGACTCGTTTTGCACCGGTTAACTCCCCGTATGTATTGTAAGGCCTTGTTATTTTCGGACAGCTCCGCCAACTCGATGACACGAGGGTGAGTGGAAGTGGATATATTCCGGGTCTCGATCTGGGAAGAGACCAGTGCCCAGCACCAGTTTATGTGGATTCAGCTCCGGGCACGTTTGGTTCTCAATCTGCGACTCGCAGCCGGGAGTTGAATGAAAAAAATGCTGGAAACCATCCTATAGCTCTGGACATCCATGCTAGAAATCTCAGGCTCGGCAATATCGTCAAAAAAATGTCACATAGTGTTTTAAAACCGTGGGAAGCCCAGTCCCTAGCAGATCTTCTACCGCTCTTCGCCTCAGTTTGCGCGGTGCCCTCAATGGAGAAAATCTGTCGGACGCATGGATTTGCAACTTTCTTGCCACGGTGGACGCATCGGGGAAAGGTCTTCTAACGGAAGTTAGAAGTGAGGGTGAAGAGTGAATTAAGGGTTGGGTGAATGGGTGAATAGGTTAATCAGTGTCCATCCGGAAACCCCGGATGGGAAACTAATTAAGAGCCGGTGAAGAGTGAAGGCTTTCAACTTTGGTAGTATTGCTCAGGGGTATAACCAAAGGGAACACAGAAGAGGTGCGTTCCGCGAAGATCGCTATTAAGCCGCTAATTTACAACTTGTGAAACCCGCCTTTCTCAATTCCACGCACCGGGCTGCAGCCAGGGCGGATATACACCCGTCGGAGGCCGCAACGACGATCTGATTGGCAAATTTTGCCCTCAGGTCGCCAATCGCAAAAATTCCAGCAATGCTTGACTCGCATTTTTCATCTGTCAAAACATAGCCGCTCGCACTCATTTTGACACCTGCAGGAACCAGCTTACTGTTCGCGGAAAACCCTACGAAAATGAAGATGCCCTCTACATGCAACTGGCTTTCAACTCCCTGGCCGTTTTTCACTATGATAGAGCTGACCCCGTCTCCGTCGGAGATTATGTTCGTCACCACTGAATTGGAAATTACTTTTACCTTCGGGTCCATGCTTATCCTGAGTTGCAATATCCTACCTGCGCGAAATTCTTTCCTGCGGTGAATGAGATGGACCTCGCCAGCGATTTTGGCCAGGTAGAGGGCTTCTTCCAGGGCGGTGTCGCCGCCGCCTACGACCGCTACCGGCTTGCCGGCGAAAAAAAATCCATCACAAGTTGCGCAATATGACACACCCCGTCCAAGATTCTCGACCTCGCCGGGCACACCAAGAGTACGGGAAACTCCCCCGGGCGCCAGGATTATTGTATAAGCGTTAAGAGTTCTTCCGTTTGCTAGCCTCACTGAATGAAACTCGATGCCCGGCTCTACGGCGATTGCCTCCTCCTGCAAGATTTCGAGCCCATACCATTTCGCGTGTTGGAGAAATCTCTCGGACAGTTCGAAACCGTTTATATCTATGAAGCCGGGGTAGTTCTCGATGCCTTTGTTGATAGCCATCTGTCCGCCCGGAGCGCCTTTCTCTATGAGTACCGTTTTCATGGCAGCCCTCATGGCGTAAATCCCGGCCGAGAGTCCTCCCGGGCCTCCTCCAATGATTACAGCGTCGTATGTGTTGGAGGCCGAAGGCGTGTTGGTCTTCTCTTTCCTTGCTCGCAACGGCCTGTCTTCCTGCGGCGATTTGTAAAAGGGATATTCTTTTCCGCAAAGTGAGCATTCCAGGATGCACCGGTCATCATCGTCCGATTTTACATCGGTCCTGATCCCACACTCGTCACATCGGCGACACGCCAAGCGAATATTTGAAACCGTTTTGCTGTTCATATCGAAATATAGTTAATCATTTCATTTTCATATGACAATTTGAGCATCGATTCGCTTTTCAATGAAGATGACTAATCGACCTGATTTCGACGATTGCTTGAACATCCGGTCTGCCCGATCAGGGTGATCGCGAGAACATCTGCCAAAAGGGCGCCGATGCTTTCAATGGTCTTTCGAAACGGGGTGTTTCTCACGTTCTCCCAACGTATGTCTTCGTTGTTAAATTCAGGCATTTTGAGGTTGTAGAGGACCGGGGGCTTGATTTCCTTCAAATTCGATGCGTGGACTCTCAGCCAGGCATCGCCGGAAGGGATGATGTCCGTGAGGTATTCGATAGCGACGTGGCCGTTATCGAAAATGCTCGTAGTAAGCTTTTGGCCTGGGCCAAAGCTTCCTATTGCTGCATCGGGCAAAACCTCCGCAAGGTGCCAACCCGACAGGATCAGGTTTTTGCCCATGTGGTTCGCACTTAAAGGCACCCCCGTGAGAATGTCCCCCATAAATGCGTCTTTGAGCTTGGATACTGAATAAAGGATCCGATTTTTCACACCATGCGGGGCCTGTGCGGAGTCTGGATGCCATGTGCCGAAACTCAAGGCGCTCCCCAAGTCTTTGCAAAAATTTGCCACGTTCTGGAGCAGTCCCTTCTGATGTCCTTGCTGAATTTCATTTTTCTCGTTTCTATGAAGAACGGTGGTCCCCAGGAACATGTTGCCGAAAAAATTCCTGATATTGCCGAGGACGCCGGAAAAATCCTTCCGGACCAGCCCCCAAATGGATTGCTTGTGCAAGGGACTGACAACCTTCTTTTCATCCAGGTAATAACTGCGGCCCCCCGGATTGCGAAGCAACTGGTCATCTTTGTACTTCTCAAAGCCGCTCATAGGCGCCGGTTCGGGCGACGGCCTGGCATGCCTCTGGTAAGCTGCCGCTGCATCCATTGCTGATGGCGCAGACGCCTTCAAAGATTGGGTAGATGAAAGGGCAGGGAGTCTCGACAGAGGTACATCCAGGGGTTCTGGAACCGATTGGGACTCGGATTGTGGACCTGAATGCAGCAACGTCGCCGCTTCGAGCGCCTTGTCAAAGCTCTGACCCTCGTTTGCGGTTGGGACGGAAGTCCTGGATTCGGGAACCTCCGGTAGGTCTGCGCTGGAGACAGAAGAGGGTTTCATTTGTCGTCTGGAAGCCTTGTCGAGAAACTGCGGTCCTCAAAGAAACAATGCTTTACGCGAAATTTTTGAGCAATTCTTATGCCAGGTACCAGGGTTTTACCGTCAAATGGATTGTTTGTCCCGCTCTGCCGCCAGGGTGGTCCGCCTTCAGACGCTGCACAAACGGGACCTTTTCCAACGGCCATAAAATATCAACATGTCCCCATTTCTATTTAACGAAGCGTGGGCATGTCACGCGTGACCATGCAAATTTTGTCTGCCCGAGAGTTGATCGTGCCGTGTTAGGCTTTAACAAAGAGGAGGAAAAGGATGGACGAAAGGACTTTAGCAGGCTTCAGGAAGTTTTTGGAAGTCCGCTTGAAAGGACTTCTGAGTGGCCGGTACGGCCCGGATTCAGAACCTGCGTACACCGGTCAGGTCGACCCGATGGACTCAGCAGACCTGGCTTCTTCGCATTGCGATAAGGAACTCCTGAATACCTTTCGTTATCGGAATCAACAGCTTGTCGAGGAAATCAGTTTTGCGATTCAGCGCATCGATGATGGCGAATTCGGCATTTGTTGCGTCTGCTCGAATTCAATCGGGCTGGAACGCCTGCAAGCCCAACCTACCGCCTTGCTGTGCATCCGCTGCCAGGGCTTAGTGGAAAACCTTAGGCGGCGCCTCGCTGCTGCATGAGCATGAAAGGCCGGTTGCACTCTTCACCGTGGGGGCACTATGAATATAATGGATTGTGATAAGAACATAATGCCCTGAATACTCGCCGCAATCGTTCAACTTCCCGGAATCAACGGATTATGCAAATGGCAAAACAGCTCTGGAAGATGGCTGTTTTTCAATCCTGTCTAATTCCGTCCTGTCGTTTCGGAATGGGATTGGGTTCAGGCACAATTCGTGAACTTGTGAAAGCGATTTCTGCGCATCAGTGTCTTTCTCCCATTTGCCGAATAGGTCGTTTATGCAATAATCTATTGATCTTGATTTGACGGCGAACTCGCGTTTTCCACTTTGTCAGGAGTCAAAAGCATGAAGCCGATCATTGCATTTGCCAACCATAAAGGTGGAGTGGGGAAAACCACATCGGCTGTGAACATTGCATCGGTCCTGGGAGAAATGGGCAAGGGGGTATTGGTCATAGACATTGACCCTCAAGGAAGCGCCAGTTTGCATTTCGGGGTCAGGGACAAAGGCACGGGATTCCTGCACGCCCTGGAAAGAACCGTTGCGGCGCCTGTGATCCCAACTGCAGTGAAAGGGGTTGATCTCATTCCTTCCGGTCCAGCACTTTCCGAGGCTGCGCAAAGGTTTAGCGGAGTACTCGGCGCGGAACTCCTGGCCCGCTGTCTTGCTCGGACCCAGGGCGCCTGGGAGTTGGCCATAATCGATTGCCCACCAGGTCCCGGAATTCTCACTTCGAGCGCTCTTCGAGTCAGTCAGCACGTAGTCATTCCCATTGAAACCAATCGGCTTGCACTGAACGGCCTGGATCAATTGATCGAGACGCTGGATGCAATGCGCCGGGAAAACCTCCATCCCGGGATTCTGGGGCTAATCGCGTGCCGCGCCAACCCGAGACGTAGGATTCATAGGGAAACCATGGCTGAGTTGGAGAGGCGATTCCCCGGCAAGATGGCTCCATTCGTCCGTGAGAATGTTGCGTTGGCAGAGGCGCCCGCTCAGGGGAAACCTGTAACCCTTTATGCGAGCGATTCAAATGGGGCCGAGGACTATCGCCGGGTGACACAATGGCTATTGGAGCGTCTGGGTTGAATCAACCTACACGAGTAGTCGGAGGTCGGAAGCGTTGTTGCTCCGGCACAATTCCTTTAGCTCCGCCGGTCATTTTCATCCAGAAATGTCCTGAAGCAATGACAACAAGGATGGATACGATCTGAGCCGAATAACTGAAAACCCTGGTTGGGGCCAGCACGCTCACCACAAAGGGGTCGGTGAGGATCATGTCTGAGCCCACCTTCGCAAGGACTGCACAACCAACGTAGTTAAGTATGGGATACCTTTCTACGACCAGGCAAAGGAGGTTGCTGGCGAAAAAAACAACCGGAATGCTCACACCAAGTCCGATGAAGAGCAGGAAAAAATTTCCCTGGGATGCTCCCGCTACAGCCAGCATATTATCCAAGGACATTGTTAAATTGGCAATTACGAGTATCTTGACGGCCTGGCTGGTGTTGGAGATCCCTTCATCCACGGATGTCGCGCCGGTTCTCAGGACTAGAAGAGTCACCGCCAGATAAAGGACTATCAAGCCTCCCAAAAGTCTGACGAAGCTGTGCTCGAGCAGTTTGCCTGCAAAGTAAGTAAGGAAGACACTCAATACAATGGTAATGCAGGCGCCAAACGCTAAGGCCCTAAAGCGCAGACGCCTTGGAAGAGACCTCAGAGCCACGGCGACGACCATGGCGTTGTCGACTGATCGGATCAGATTGATAATGATGACGCTGAAGAGTGCTGAGATCCAATTCCAGTCGAAGGATATCGAATTGCCCAATCCCACGATTCGCCCCGTTTGGTGAAAACAGCTCTACTAGACTGTGAAACGTTCTGCGGATTCCTCCATGCAATGCATGAGGAGCGTTCGCAATGCAAATGCCGGATGGTTTGGGAGGCGTCAGCAGTTTGCAGGCTTGAGTGATCCTGCCGCTCCTCTTGCCTCTTATTGCTGACACGTGAATGGAAAAAGTCCCGTCCGGCGCCGGTAGAGACCTACTGTCACGGCTTTGCCTTGGGAAGAGCAGTGCTCGCAATGTCCTTCACGCCTTCCACAGCGTTCACCAGAACATCCCTTACAGCCTTAACAGCCGTATTCCCAATGCTTCCCGCTGCTTCGATGGCTCCATTTACTGTTACCTTTGCCATCTCTTCGACATTTGAGCCGGTCTCCTTTGCCGCTTCAATGATTCCGTCCAACGTCGTGCGGGCGACCTGGCCCACGTCAGCTCCAATCTCGGAAGCTCCTTTGACCGTCCCCCTGATAACCTGTTTGGCGACGCTCAACACGTCACCCCCAACATCGCTTACGCCCATGACAACGCCTTTTGCCACGCTCTTGGAACTCAGCAAAAACCCTGTCCCAACTTCCTCCGCCGCTTTGAAGGCCCCTTGCAGCACATCTTTTGTCACGTTGAGGGTTTCATCGGCCACCGAGCCCGTAGCCTTAAGGGTATCGGAAACGGTGTTCTTGACCAGGGTGACGATCTGGGTTTCGATCTCGTTGATGCCCTTGAGGCCGCTGAGGAGACCCTCTTTCACAGTGGTCCCTGCCTGACCCATAGTCGCCTTTACGCCTGTTCGGGGTGTTTCTTCGTAGATCTTTTCTCCAGGGCTCATTTCCTGCTCCTTCTTTTTCGGTCGCTCAGCTCTTTTTTCGGCCATCTCGCACCACCTTTCAATACAACAACCAAGAGCCTATAGTCGGCACCGCCTGCTCCGGAAACACCGGATGAGACACTTGCAGTTTCCGGTTCGGATTTTTCGCCTGAAAGCAAGGGGTTATTCGCTCCGATGGAAACGAAATGGCAACACGTGCACCATCTTTTTCAGCGTCTCTGTGGCTAAGACCATACAGTAATGCTTTTATCAGTTTTGTCATCCTGATTGTTCATTACTTACCTACAGAGGTTGGGGAATTGAGGGGATTGAGGAATTGAGGGATGATGGATGATGGAATAAGGGATTCATATCCGGATTTGTAAATCCCCGAATTGGAGAATGATTCTCTTCACCTCGATCAATGATGCCGTGGTTCCAATCTGCCCGGAATGTGCGGAAAGCAGCAGCTCATATTCTCTCCTTTGCAGTTTTGCAAAACTCCTGCACAATGGATAACCGGAGCACCTGAACCTGACCACCACGGCGTCTTTCCTGTACACATGCATCTTTTGCCCGCATGCGTGGCACAGGGGCCTCTCTTTGAGTTCATCCCTCGGTGTATTCCCAAATTGCCGCCCACACAAAAGACAGCGGAACCGTTGCTTTCCATGTCTTGTTTTTCCGAATTTGTAAGAGGCATCGGAATTACATCGAGGGCATTTCCTCGGTGATGGCTTTGAATGCAAATCGGCGTTCATACAAGTTTCGGGGTCCAGAAGGGCGTTGTCCGTCAGCCAGTCCTCCAGCAATCTCGTCTCACTTTCTCATTGCCCTCACCGGTTTTAACCGGAACGGCAAAACTTAGCTTAACGAATTATTTACGAATGCAACCAACTGCGGTGGAGGAACACCAGGAATGTGACAGGCTCTGCTCAAAATGATGACAATAGTGTTATAGCGGCTGGCTGCTGCGTAAATTCACCGCGAAGCGCTTCTATGTCGAAGGAGCCGGAGCCAATTCTTTAGCGGGTCCCGAATAAAGGCGAATGGCTTGCTCGCCGATCATCCGGGCGGCTGCGTAAGCCGTTATTCCCCCTGCGGGCAGGGAAATCAACGGGGCGATGTCGAGAACATTGGCGAGCAACGGAGCCCCGGCCGCGAGACCGGTTGCCGCAACCACCGCAAGCATCTCGGGAACGCGCGCCTCATCATCTATATCCATGCCGTAGAGGAGCGCGATCTCCAGGATTAGATAGAGGTGCATGCGAGTGATAGCTGAAGTCCCCCCCACAAAGCCCAGGAACTGAATTGCCTGGCCCAGTCCGGGAACCAGCATCGGAAGATGAATAAGAGCACCTCCCAGAAAGGAAAGAGGCGTTTGGGCCTCAATAAGCCGCCGCGCCTTTTGCTCGGAAGTCTCTTCCGGATAACTATTATTAACAGCTTCCACTACCGCTCGGATACGGCTCTTGCGAAGGCGAAGGAAAAAGTAGAAGAACTGATCGGCGAGGATGCTTTGCCGGTTGGCTAAATCCTGGGCAGGCATTTTAAGGCGCCCTCCAAAGGCTGGGTTCGGGATTTGCGGATTTTAGAAAGAAGCATGTCTCCTGCAATTCCATGCGCTGTATTTATAAATGAATTCGTATATATGCAAATATCAGGAGTTTTGGATTTGTTCATACCAAATCATCCACGTCATCTTCACCCACTTGTTTGAAGGCTATCCAATCCCCACACGAAAATCCCCGCTTATGCTCCCTGAAATCGGGATGCTTGAGCGGGTCATGATAACTCTCCCGGCAATTCTGCCGGTCAAAGAACTCATGGGCGGCAACGACCGCCTCTTCGGCTGGAAGAGGGAAAACACACAATCTATCATCCATGATGTTTTGAACAATTGTCATCCTACTGTCGTCCTCCATCTCTCTGCCCCCTTTACACACTCTTACAAACATGTATTCAGGTCTCAGGCGCCCCAACTCTTTGAGGCCCGGCCCCGGACACTCTGGCTCGCGCAAAGACGGGGAACCTTTGCCTGAGCCAGAGGTTTAAACGGCCAAAGCGTGATAGGAGTCGTTTCGGCACACAATCCGAGGCAGTTCATGCCCTAGAAATAACCTGGTTTGCAGAGTGATCGGTTACAGAATGATTTTCCCGGATGATCGAATTAAACCCGTACTCCGTCGCATTCTTTAAGGATGGACGCTCAATATACGACCTCATCTGCCTGCGGATTGGCGGCAGGGCCTGCCCGCTCCGCTATCAGCTCTGCTTTAACTTCGGCGGTAATATCTTCGAAGCCCTCCGCAGCCTCCGATATCAGCTCTCTTCCCTTTTGAACGAGAGTGAGTCCGGTTTTGATCGTTGCTTTCGCCAAAGGCTTTACAACCGATGCAACAACGGGAGCGATCACCGGAGCGAGAATCAGTATCCCTACACCGAGCAAAATAGGTGTCCCAATTTTGAGTCCGTTATCAAAAAGCGCCATATCTTCTCCTCATTTCAAAAGTGCAAGGCCGATTTTGATCAACGGCAGCAAGGCGGGAGCAAAGTAATTTGGTCATACAAGTTCCTCAAGTTAGAGGTTAGGAGTTCTGAATGGGTGTGTCAATGATGAAATCCTGATTTTTCATTCCTTACCTAATAATCGGACCCTATCGCTGCCATTGGATGAAACGGTGTCCGGTTGCCGGGTGTTTCTCTTGCCATTTTTGCGGTTTGGACCCGACATATGTAAAAAGTCACGCAAATGTCACCAGTCTGATGTCAAGATATTCTATTTTCTGTCGATTGTATATTGGGATCATTGGACAAATGAAGTTAACCAAGGATTTTACGGGGTTGTGCTAATGCGGTCGATGCCGGCACGTAGCAGCGAAATAGATTCGGGAATGGATGCGTCTTTATCTTTCCGTGTATCCAACGCAATTCGGGATTTGGCCTCGAGAGGGCGCTCAGTCTGTATAGATGCGCTTGCTGAGCCTGCTGTGTGCATAGCTCCCGAGACGCCGATCAGTGACGCGAAGCAAATGCTCGGGGTGGATGAGCCGATACACGCTCTTGTGGTAGCAATCGCCGAGAAACCTGTCGGCCTGATCAGCAGCCTCCATCTGGACAGGATTTTGAGTAAGCCTTTCGGGGTCGCCCTTTATTATCCCAAGCCGGTCACTCGAGTTATGGATACAAACGCGCTCAGCATAGAGGCCGGCACACCCCTCGAGGTTGCCGCCGGTCTTGCGATGCAGCGTGAGAAATCAAAGATATTCGATCACATCATCGTGACTCGTAACGGCTCGATGGTCGGGGTAGTGCCGGTTCCCAAGATGCTCGAGACATTGGCTGCTCTCGAACACGGGCGACGGGCGCAACTCACCCGGCTGACCGGAAGGCTCAGGGAGGAAATCAGCGATCGGGAAAAAGCCGCTGAAGCGCTGCAGCGTTCACGGGAAATGCTGAAGAGGGTCTTCGAGAGCTTTCCTCATTCGATGTTCTGGAAAGATCCCGACTTGCGCTATCTGGGGTGCAATCAGAACTTCGCCAGGGAAGCCGGGTGCGAAGCAGTATCCGACGTCGTTGGCAAAACCGACGAGCAGCTTGGATGGAAAGATAATGAGGCGCTCTTGTTTCATGAATGGGACATGGAAGTGGTAAAGTCTCTTGCGCCCTTGCACCATTTGCTGGAGCGCGAATCCGGCACCTTGTTCATCGAGATCAGGCGGATCCCCATGTTCGATTCCAAAGGGAATTTCATTGGAGTTCTTGGCACCCACGAAGACGTCACAGAAAAGGAAACAGCGGCCAGGGCCATTGCGGCCAATCAAGCGAAATCGCAGTTTCTTGCGAATATGAGCCATGAGATCCGAACCCCCATGAATGGTGTGCTCGGAATGGCCGAACTTCTGCTGGGAACCGAACTCGATCAGCAGCAGCGCAAACTGGCTGAAACGGTCTTCCGGTCCGGAGAGTCGCTTCTCGAGATCCTGAACGATATTCTCGATTTCGCGAAGATCGAAGCAGGCAAGCTCGAGCTAGAATACCTCAATTTCGACTTGCGCGACCACGTCGAAGAATTGATGGAACTCATTTCCGTTAACGCGCACAGAAAGGGACTCGAGTTCATCTGCCAGATCGCGGACGATGTTCCCGGCAGTTTGAAAGGCGACCCGGGCAGGCTTCGCCAGGTACTTACCAACCTTATCGGCAATGCGATCAAGTTCACCGAGCAGGGCGAGATTTTCGTTCGCGCTTTTCTTCGGGAGGAAACTCAGGACGATATACTCCTGGGCTTTGAGATCAGGGATACCGGGATTGGAATTCCATTGGAAGCACAATCTAAAATTTTTGAGGCATTCTCTCAGTCGGACCAATCAATGAACCGCAGGTTTGGCGGCACCGGGCTCGGACTCTCTATATCCAGACAACTCTGCGAAATGATGGGTGGTCACATCGAAGTGGAAAGCATTCCGAGGAAAGGAAGCTGTTTTCGCTTCACCGTCACATTGAAAAAACAGCACCCCGGCAAATCGGCCCGTAAGGCTTATCCATTTTCAAAGCCATATGATTTGCGCGTGCTCGTTGTCGATGACAATGAAACAAACCGCGCAGTCCTTAAGGGGCAACTCGATGCATGGAAAATGTCAAGCGGTTGCGCCGAAAGTGGAGAGCAGGCCCTGAAAATGCTGCGTGATGCGGCCGATAGTGGAAATGCTTATGATTTAGCCATCCTGGACAGGATGATGCCGGGTATGGATGGGCTTGAACTCGCAACCAGAATAAAAGAGGACCCGGCCCTTGCATCGGCCACGCTGATTATGCTCAGCGGAGATATTGAAAGATCGCGCCATCCCGGAGTCGCAACGTACCTCATGAAACCGGCGCGGCCGTCTCAGCTCTATAACGCCATTGTGGACTTGATGCAGGGCCGTCGCGGCACAAAAACAGATATTCCTGCCGGCCCTGCAGCGGTCGAACCTTTATTTACGCCTATTCTGCTGGCGGAGGATAATCTCACCAACCAGCATGTATGCACGGCGATGCTCAAGAAACTTGGATGCCAGCGCGTTGACGTCGTATCAAACGGTCATGAGGCGCTCCAGGCCCTCTCACGCACCAATTACAGTCTTGTTCTGATGGACTGCCAGATGCCTGAAATGGACGGTTATGAGGCAACAAGGCAGATTCGAAAAACAGAGGCTGAATCCGGGTCTGCATCCAGGATTACTATCGTTGCGCTTACCGCACACGCAATGAAGGGAGCCCAGGAGCAATGCCTGGCTGCCGGAATGGACGGCTATCTGTCCAAGCCCTTTACTCTGGGCCAAATGCAGGACACCGTGGAGCGCTGGCTTCTGAGCAAGGCCGAGAAGGAAGCGAGCACGGAAGGGCAAAAACACCTTTGATACCAATTGCGTTCAGGTTGGCATCCCGACCGGGAGGGCATCAAGCCCTCCCGAACCCCGCCAAATCCATTGTAGGGGCGGGGTTTATCCTCGCCCGTCTTGAACGCAATTCTCCATGATGCTCGCGTCACCCACGAAGCATGAAAATGGCATTTTCTAGGTAATCGTCATGTCTCGGACGACACCCGCGAAACATGAAAACGGGATTTTCTACGTAATTGGTATGACAGGATTGACAGGATTAGCATGATTAACAGGAAAAGAACTGGTTTGCCGGGGAGCAGGGGCAGTGAAGCAGTGAATAGGAGGAGAAAGAAGCGGGGAGCGGGAAGCGACCGTGTGCCGAAAGCTCTGCAAATAAAATAACTCCAGGCTATCCCTGACCTGTCCATGACCACAGGTGTGGGGGATGGGGGGACATGTGCCCCCCACACCCCCTTCGCCACTTCGCGGCTCACTATGGCGCCGCGCAATCTCCACGCTCCGCGAGGCGCAACCACTGCCAGCGCATAGCTGTCCGCCATGAGCCTCCGCTGAACGGCCGTCGTAAGGTGGATTTAAAACCGGCTGTATATATTTATGATAAAAAAGAAAGGGAACCCATCAGACGAAGGTTAGAATCCAATGGGTTCCCCAAATGGTGACATGTTACGTTGTCCTCTTTCAAATTCCCTCTCTTTGTTGAAGGTTCAATTCGAATGTTCAACCCTGGATTATGCGTGAGCATGCGTGAAAATTATACTGCGTTCACTCCAACCATATGATATTGTGTCGCAAATTCGTCAAAGGGAGGGCAAGCTGCATGCGCGCAGTTGGTGACAAGCAAAGGGGA
>JBKQTS010000256.1:0-29265 GCA_052143075.1 Syntrophobacteraceae bacterium
ACACACACTTTCCCTCCCCGACGCTCTTCCTATCTAAAGAGGAAATCAGCCGAATGGATGGGCAAGGACGGGAAGCGGCCCAGCTTGAACTTAATCGCTTGAGGCTGATCAGGGCGGAACTCGAGAAGGAACGGCTGGCCGCTTCCGAAGAACGCATGCGGCTGTTGGGACACCTGTGAACGATTCAACGAGGCCCAAGAGGATACTCACCGGTGACCGCCCGACCGGCAGATTGCACCTTGGGCACTGGGTGGGAAGCATAGCAGCCCGGGTGAAACTCCAGTATGAGTATGAAACGGTCATTATAGTCGCCGACCTGCACATGCTTACCACAAAAAAAAGCAGTGAAGATATAAGGCAGATCCTTTCGAATGCTCGAGGCCTTGTGCTTGACTACCTGGCATCGGGAATAGACCCCGAAAGGAGCGCCATATATCTTCAGTCAGCCGTAGCCGAGACCCACGAACTTCATACATATCTGCAGAACCTGGTATCCGTAAACCGGCTCCTGCGCCTTCCGAGCATCAAACAGATGGCCCAGGACGCCGGCATAGCGGATGAATCGATTCCCTTCGGTCTTCTTGGATACCCAATCCTCCAGGCCGCGGACATTTTGATTGCACGTGCACACATTGTCCCTGTCGGCAGGGACAACCTGGCCCACGTCGAGATCACACGAGAACTTGCCCGCCAGTTCAACTCCACTTACGGCCCCGTGTTTCCTGAACCCGAACCCCTTCTAAGCGACATTCCAGCGCTTGTTGGCACGGACAACCGGGGAAAAATGTCCAAATCGGCGGGAAACGCCATTTTTTTGAGCGATGACGAACAAACTGTAACGGCCAAAGTCAAAGGGATGTTCACCGATCCAAAGCGTATTCACGCCGATATTCCCGGTACTGTCGAGGGAAATCCCCTTTTTGTTTATCACCGGATTTTCAATGAGGACCGCTCGGAAGTAGAGGACCTTGAAAAACGCTACCGCGCCGGGAAAGTCGGCGACAGGGAGGTAAAGGAAAAACTCGCCAGGGCGTTGAACAACTTCCTGAGACCCTTTCGCGAGCGGATGGCATTATATCAGAGCAAACCCGGCCTTATCGATGAAATTATCTGGAGCGGAACGCTCAAGATGCGGCAAATCGCCGCGGAAACGATTCGGGAGGTCAGAGCAAAGATGGGAATCGACCGTGTTTGGAAATCGCTGCGCCAGAACGCCAAGAAGCAATGATACCGAGCCGGGAGTTGCCTGTGGACAAACTCGCACTCGAATTTTTCAAGGCACACTGGACCAGGACTTTTCGAACGGTCCATGCGGAGGCGATTTCGTTTTCAACCGGTTGGCAACGCTTCGCATCTGCCCACGCTACGGGGCTTCGGGTGTTACACTGTTGGATGAACTCGATTGCGGGCCGGTCCCAATCGAGTTTGTCGCCGTTACCGTGAATGCATAAGCTGCCCCGTTGGTAAGGCCGGACACAGTTATGGGGCTGGCCGGCCCTGAGAAAATTTGCAAAAATAGACAAAACTTTACTGAAACACAGGGCTCAAGCGGAACGGCATCGAACAGTCCGACCTCAGGCAACTTGATTAACGTCGTCGCATGAGTCACCTATACGCGAGAGGGCTTGGCGTATTTTTTACACCAGCCCTCTCTTTTGAAGCGATTGTATTTTAACCATCCAATATTACAAGATATTTTTAGGCGATAAATTGTTTATGAAGTCAATATTTCTGAAGCCTCCCGCATGAGCTTCGATATTGCAAGTCTTTGTGGGCACGCCTCCTCTGCAAGGGAATAATCGACTTGCGTGAGCTTGGCCCTGGCCCCGTCCGGCAAACCGGCGTAAACCTCACGCGCCAGGTCGCGTTCGCCGTAATCGCGGTAGTACATAAGGCATCTCATCACATCGCTGATCGGCACCGCACCCCCGACCGCCTCATGGCAGATCCGGCCACACCCGGCACAGTAGGTTTGGTGAGTTTCGGCGGCGAATCTTTCCAGCAGTTCGAAATCGCTCCGGGTAAGATGCGTCTGGTCACGAGCCGCTGCCACATTGGCCGAAAGAATCGTCAGGCTCGGCATCTGGGAGCAGACGCTCGCGATGCTTGGATTTTCCAGTATGGCCTTGATCTTGGCCTGCTTATCGGTAAAGCCGCGCCCGATA
Source organism: Syntrophobacteraceae bacterium (assembly GCA_052143075.1). GTDB lineage: Bacteria > Desulfobacterota > Syntrophobacteria > Syntrophobacterales > Syntrophobacteraceae > SbD1. Next base: position 2,166 of record JBKQTS010000256.1, read on the forward strand.
AATCGTTCGAGCATCTTTATTTCGGATTCGCTGTCAGTCTGTACCTGCCGGCTTCCCTGCGTTTTCATGGCAATGAGCCCTATCCCCTTGTCCACGCATGCAGCAATCGCTTCTTTCATCTTCACGCCATTCATAAGCCGGAAGTTGTAGGAGAACATAACCGCGTCGATCCAGTCTGCTTTGGCTGCGTCCAGCAGACAGCTTTCCATGTTCTCATGAGTGCTGAACCCGAAATGTTTGATCTTGCCCGCCCGTTTCAACCCGGAAGCCCATTGTTTGAAGGGCTTCGGCTCCGCTATGTCGCTAAAGTTTTTTATTCCATGTACGTGCAACAAATCGACGTAATCCGTGGCGAGCCTCTTGAGGCATTTGTCCAGCGCCGCCGTCATGGCTTCGGGTTCGGCGGAGTGCAACTTCGTGGCCACGAATATATCTTTCCTGGTGCCGGAGTTTCGAGCGAGGAAGCGGCCATAGCCATCTTCGCTCAAACCATTTCCATAGGCCTCTGCGGTATCCCAGAAATTCACACCCCAGTTGAGGGCCTGCCTGAGAAGCAACTGATTATTGATCGTGTCGAACATCCCTCCAAGGGCGAGGACCGACACTTCAGCGCCCGTTTTACCCAGCTTGCGCCTGGGGAGGGCGTGTTCAGCCTGTTCCGGAGCGGCTTCGGCCCGGCCCATATCCAGTCCCGTTGAAGCTATTCCCGCCAATCCAATGGTTTTGATAAAGTCGCGGCGTGTTAAACCTTCGCGTTTCTCTTTTTCTTTCATTACGCGGCCTCCAGACATAGAGTGAAAATTTCATTCTGGAAATTTTGAATTGACCTTCTCCTGAGTGGCCCACGGCATCATTTGGCGATAGGCTTGCCCTGCTTGAGATCGTATATCGGGCTCATCTTGAGATCGCCAGTCAAGAAATCCTCAGGTTTTTTCGAAATCAGATTGCCTCCAATTTCGATGAACCGAAGCTCGGCGTCAACGGGGAATCCGCTCTGGGCTGCCTTTTCCAGAAGTGCCCCCACCGCCCCGTATTCTTCTTCGGCCTTGCTCCTATGAAACTTCTTGCGCCATTCCATCCACTGGTCCGATTTGGCCTGGTTGCGATCGACAAATACATAATAGGCCACCTTTCCAGGGCAGTCTTCTTCGAGATAGATAGTGTACTCGATGGGACCGGACAGGTTCTCACGATCCTTGATGCTGTTTCTTTCGCTCTCTTCGATGAGCCAGCCGGTCGGGCAGGACCGGGATTTCCAAAAATCTTTGACTTTTCCAAACACGTATTGCGGTTCGATTTCATCGGCGACGAAATTGCTATTCAAGAAAGCTTCCGAAGGCATGAATTCGCAAAGACCGTTAACAGAGCGCAGCTTCACAGCTCCATCGCTTGCCGCCCAAACCGGGCTCAAAAGAACAAAGATCGCACAAAACGCCAGAGGGACCCTCAAAACCTTTAACATAGCTCCTCCCTTGCCTTCTCGGTTCCGGTTCGCGTTTGAAACGCCAGGAGGCCTCGTATCTTATCAATGAATTCAAGGCCAGGCTAGATCAATCGGCCGATTTTCTCCAGGTGAGCCGTAAATCCCGCCCCATGTGTTTGTTCCTCTCCGTTGGACGGTTTCCCTGTGGTTTTTGAGATTTCATCACGTCCATGACACAAGGGTACAGGGCACAGGAGTGAAGTTGTTTAACGGATTGACTTAAATTGTAATTTCACGACGAAAGATAAATATGGCGCAAAGCACCACTGCGCCCGCTGCAAGGAATAACGCCTGGAATCCCGCAAGTTCGCCTATATACCCTAGGATTACCGACCCGACGAACGCTCCGGCATCTATGCTTCCGGTGTAGGCCCCCGTGATCTTCCCCCTGACATGCCGGGGTTCCCCCCTTATGGCATGGGCGTTCAGCGCGGGGTAGAGCAACCCGTGGCCGCATCCGGTCACAAAACCGGAAAAAAAGAGCATTCCGCTTCCTTTCATGAGCACCAGCAACATCAAACCCCCGCCCATGAGTAATAGCGCATATGGTATGATCTTGTCTTCGCCCTGACGGTCAACAAATGAGCCCCCCAACAGCCGGGTGAGGATCGCGCCCAAAGAGTATGCGATGTAATAGAGCGATATGAAGGAAATCCGCCTTGCGCTCGCATACGGCGATACGAACCCGTTTACGGCGGCCAGCCCAAACCCGAAAAGCAGGGCTGTGGCGGCTATCATGAAAACCCGCCTCTTTTGGAGGACCAGGAAAAATGAGGACTCAGCCGGCTTGACCACGCGAACATAGGTATCTTTCAGTGGATGCTGGATTATCAGCCCCACACAGGATAAAGCCGCTGCAACGATGAACAGAAGGCCGAATCCCACCCTGTGGATGACGATCTCTGCCAGGACCGGGCCCAGAGCGGCCCCCACAAGCCCGGATATCCCAAACATCCCCAGTCCTCCGTTGAGACTTTCTGTGGGTATTATGTCGGCGATATAGGTGAATGCTGCAGTAATGCAAATCGCGAATCCAATCCCGTGAACCACCCGGACAATAATTAGAGGAAGATAAAAACTGTCGAGAGGGCCTCTGAAAAACAGGTATGCAAGGGGCATAAGCGTCATGATCATCGAGCCCGCGGCATAGCTTTTCTTCCTTCCGATCCTGTCTATCATATCTGAAATCCATGGGCGGCACAGGACAGAAGACAATGCGAAAGCTCCCATAATGATGCCGATATCGGCCTGATCCCCCCCATGGGCCGTGATGAAGAGGGGAAAAAGAAAAAAGGTGCCGTAGCTGGAGAGGCACGCGAGATTTGCTATGGCCAGGGAAAAAAAGGTTCGCGAATAAACCATCGAACAACTCGGGTCCTGTTTTCGAGATATAGCGCCTGAGCGCGGGCCGGCGCACGATTGGCCAATACTATATTCTGTTGCGATTTATGAAAAGGGGTTTTACAACGAAAGAATCTTCTTATCGTGCACTACAAACCGCAGAGAAGAAGTGCCGAAAAGAGGCCGTGAGAAATCGCATGATCATCCGGAATAGCACACGTTGCCGTTCGTCTTGCCGTTTTGAACGATAACGGCCTTTACGGGCAAATGGTCCGAAGCCTTTCGACTCAGCGGCGTCTTGTGTGTTGAAATACTCACCATGGACGCCATGGGACGCACCCAGATTCTGTCGAGCGGCAAAACAGGCATGAAGGAGGGGAAAGTACGCAAGGGCGGCGATTTGCCAAAAAAATTGTGAACCCGGCACAGCGGATTTCCCAGTGGGAGCCATTCGTTGAAATCGCCGAGCATTATTTCCATTCCGTCGCGTTCTGAGCGAAAGATGCCGAGCAGGTGCCTGATCTGTCTGCGGCGTTCCCTGAGTCCCAATCCCAGATGGGCCACTATCACCCGGATGGTTTCCCCCTTTACGAGCAAGTCCACGTCAAGAGCGCCTCTGGGTGACCTGCCGCTCACGCTCAAATCTATACGCCTTACATCTTTCACCGTGCATGAAGTCAGCAGCGCATTTCCGAAATGGCCGTAACGGTTTCGCTTGGTCGGGCCCAGCACCACCTCCAGGCCGGCTTTTTTCGTTATCACACCGGCCAGATTTTTCTTTTCGTAATACTGTAAGTCGATTTCCTGCAGCCCTACAATCTCCGCCTTCAATTCCTTTATGACCTGCGTGACACGTTCGGGATCGAATACACCGTCGATTCCGACATATTTATGAATGTTGTAGCTTACAACCGAGAAGCCACCGGGGGGTGCGTTTTTGACGGCAATATTTTCTTGTCTCATTTTCGATCTCATAAGAGTTTTTCTACACCAAATTATCTCGAAACCCACTTACCCTGTTTGCGGAGGATTGCCGGCGGGCATTTTGAGATGGCCTCTGAGTTCATCGGCTTCCATTGTCCATTGATAGCCGATCCTTTCCGCAACGTTGAACAGGAGCGGACTTTTTATATGAAAGCGAATGGAGCCTTTTTCCCGATCGAATGAGACTATATTGAGGACGACCAGATCCTCGTCTCGTTCCAGGTTAATCAGCTTTTTTTTCGCATCCGGCGCTGAGTATACCAGGCCCAGGAAGTCAGGGGCACAAACGACGAAAGCCACGGCAGGCGCCTCCACTGACTGGAGCCATTGGAAGGGACCGTTTTTATATTCCAGCAGGACATAGCTCTTGAGATGTTCAAAACCTGGAACCCCCCAGGGGAAAGCGATAAGTTCTTTTTCCGCTATCTCTATTTTCCCGAAACGGGTCGTATCAACCTGCATGGAAACTCCTTGAGCAAAAAATCCAGGGAATCATTGCCTGTCCGGGCCATTGCCTTGCCGGCCACTGGAGTAGATGTCGAGCAGACTTTCAAACTCGTCTTTGCCGATAAGCGCCGCGTCCCTATTCTCCTTCTGAATCTTCCTGTAAAGCTCTTCCCTGTATATAGGAATTTGCGCAGGACTCTTAATTCCCACTCTCACCTTATTCTGATCGATCGAGGTGATTGTAACCTCTATATCGTCGCCGATCAGAATCGACTCACCCGGTCTTCTGGTCAGTATGAGCATCGGTTTCCCGCCTCTTTGGTATTATCGGTCAAGGGGACAGGACGCTTAAATGTTTCCTGTATCCTGTCCGGCAAATACGCTGGTAAAGCGCTCTCTAGGTTATAGTTTTTCTGCTGAACTTGATACTTATTTTCGTATTATAATATATATTCGCACGATGTCGAACTGCGTGCGTGGCCCATAAATATATTGGAACTCCGGATTATGGTTCCCGAAGTCTTATCAGAAGCCGATTTCCGAATACTCGGATTGGAACCGGGCGCGAAGCCCTCTGAAGTGAGGCAGGCTTATCGTACGCTTGTCAAAAAATGGCACCCGGATCGCCACTACTCCAAACCTTACGAGACCAGGGCGTTTGCCGAGAAAAAGTTCAGGGAAATCGACGAAGCATACCGGCATATTTCCGCGAGCTGGGAAAAAACTCCACGCCTCAAGGGCGGACGGGCGGACTCCGGGACCGGCCCCTATGCCGCGCAACGGCCCGGGACAAAAGCTCCCGCCACTCCTTCCACCCGGATCAGAGCGAAAATCGATATCCGGCGCTTTTCCGGGGCAAAGATCGTCGTGCCTGTCCTGCTACTCGCAGCAGCCGTTTTCATTTTGACACAACTTCCTTCGTTTTTTCCGGATAACGCGGTCGATACGGAAACCCTCGGCCCGCCGACCGTCGAACACTCACCCGAAGCCAGAGGCCCGGACAGCCCGAAACCATCGGAAGCAACCGGTCCGCAACCCTCCGTCGATCTTACTGCCCCTCCTTCTTCCATTGCGCCCCCTGCCCTCCTCGAGCCTGAACCGGCGGCGCCGAGCGCTTTTTTCACCATTGGGTCGCCTGCCTCCGAAGTGCTCAGTATCCAGGGGAGTCCATCCCGCATCCAGGGCGAGACTTGGACTTACGGCCTTTCTGAGATACAGTTCAGAAATGGACGTGTCTGGAAGTTCAATAATTTCGACGGCTCGCTGCGGGTGCGCATGCAGCCTCCAGTCCCCGAGGACCCCGCCCCCGCCCCCGCCCCCGCCTATATCACGATCGGCTCTAGTGAAGAGGAAGTCCTGCTGGTCCAGGGAACCCCTACACGGGTCGAAAGAGACAAGTGGTTTTACGGCTTCTCAGAGCTTGTGTTCAAAAACGGGCGGGTCGTGGAATACGACAACTATTTCGGCAACTTGAAAATACGCGTCCTACCTTCCGCCCTTTCCGGCCCGGAACCGCCAAGAAATTTTTTCACAATCGGTTCCACGCCTGACGAAGTACTTGCCCTTCAGGGAACGCCCACCGCTATCCATGGAGATCGCTGGTCCTTTGATTTCGCCGTTGTGATTTTTCGTGACGGCAAAGTCCATGACGTGACCAGTTCCGATGGAACCCTTCGCTTCATTGCCCCTAATAAAACCGGCGATACGGAAGGATCGCCAAGCAGCGGTTAATAGTGCAAAAGCGATCCACCGCAGCAACTCATGTCCCTCTGGGACACCCTGAAACAATGAAAAGGGGCGGGGTTCCCACTTTCGTCATTCCGTGTTTGAGTGTTTTTGGGCCGGAATCCAGTGTCTTTTCGAGACAGAGACGGGACATGGTCCGGACAAGAAGAAGACTGCTCATCGACAGGGCACGGAGAGAAAACAACGGTCCTTTTAAGGCTCTTCTCCCACTAACAGACCCTTTTTCACAGCACCTGCAATCGAAAACGTGAAGACTCTTCGAAGGCATCAAGCTACTTGACGTCATATTTTTCGTGGTAAAGATAGGAGTAAGCGAGGGACGCCATGCTGATGGAGAAAATTTACAAGGGCGAATTTGACCTCGAGCTTATCCGCGTGAGCCCGCCCGGGGTGGACGAGGCGAAGGTAGGCATGCTTATTGAGCGCTACCGGGATCTTTTGAAAGATTACCCACCCGCTAAGCTCGAAGCTGAGGGCGCTCTACCCGCAGAACTCCTGCGGGAAATGGGCAGGGGCGGGTTTTTCGGCCTGAGTATCGGAACGGAGTATGGAGGCCAGGGTCTTAACCTGAATGAATATTATAGAGTGGTCGATGAGATGGTCAAGCTCGACATCTCGACTGCTTTCACATTCCTGGCGCACCTTGCAATTGGAATAAAAGCGATCCAGCTTTTCGGCGCCGAAGAGCAGAAACGTAAATACCTGACGCGGGCTGCATCCGGAGAGATGATTTTTGCCTTCGCTCTAACCGAGCCTCGCTTTGGATCGGACGCTCAGCACATCGAAACGACCGCCTTGGCGGGCCCGGATGATACCCATTATTTGCTGAACGGTCAGAAAACCTACATTACAAACGCCAATTATGCGGGCGGCATGACGGTTTTTGCCCAGCTCGACCCGAAGCGGCCGGGATTCATGGGGGCGTTTATCGTCGAGACCGGTTGGGAAGGCGTGCGGGTTGGAAAAGAAATGCCCAAAATGGGTCTCATGGCCAGCTCTACCGCCTCCATCCAGTTCAAAAACGTTCGCGTTCCGAAGGAGAACCTCATCGGCAGGCCTGGCGACGGGTTCAAAATAGCCATGTCAGTGCTAAATTACGGCCGGCTGGGTCTGGGAGTCGCTTCTACCTCTCTGATGAGCGTCTCGTTAAGAGACATGCTCAAAAGAGCTTCCTCGAGGATTCAATTTCAGGTCCCGATAAGAAACTTTCAGCTCGTCCAGGAAAAGATCGTGCGTGCTGAGATTGGCGCGGCGGTCAGTTCGGCGATGAACCGTCTGGTTGCCGGACTTCTCCAGCGTGAGCCGCTTTCTCTCATTGCCATCGAAACTTCTCACTGCAAGCTCTTCGGCACCACGCGCGCATGGGACGCCGTCTATGACGCTCTCCAGGTGGCAGGCGGGGCGGGATACCTCAAAACCCTGCCCTATGAGAAGCGGATGCGTGATTTCCGGGTGGCAACCGTTTTCGAGGGCACTACCGAGTTGCACTCGATTTACCCTGCCCTTTTCGGCATGCGCCAGATCCAAAAACAGCTAAAAGAATCGGGCCGCTCGCCTCTTTCTCTTGCCTTCGAACTGTTGAAGCTTCTCGTAAAAGGGGAGAAATGGCCCGTCGTCTTCGACAACGGGGTGATGCGAAAGACGCTTCGCGAGGCGAAAAAAAACGCCAAAGCCGCCAGAATCCTTCTTCTGAGCGGACTGCTGCTCCACGGCAGGAGTATAGCCCGGGGTCAAACGGAAAACAGGGAATTTCTGTTTCGCCGCATCACGACCCTTTCTCTTTATACGTTCGGGATCCTCGCCCTGCTCTCCGAGGCGGACCAAAAGCAGAGGGCGGCCAAGCTCGAGGCCGGAGACCTGCGCATACTGGAATGTTTCGCTGCGGAAGCAAAAGAGGCGCGCAGGAAAAACAGCAGGCTGTTTGATTCCAAAAGAGAAAGACTCAATTCCGTGCTGTTCCGGGAGAGATTGGAGCAGGGACGGAGGACGGAAGGCGAGTGAAGCAAGGAGCAGTGAAAAACCAAATCCCTCAATTCCTCAATTACTTTATCGCACCATACCACAAATTCCGCATTCTTTGGCCCGTCCCTTGAACAGGGTCTCGGGCCGGCAACGGAATCCGCCGGTCACGGCCTGGACGCATGTGCGTCGATCCCGATCGAGATTTATCATTAAGAGGACCCCGGTTGGTTCCCGGCCCATTCCATGTGGGTGAAAATCGCTTCGAAAAGCTTGTCCCATTCTGCCTTCATTTGAGCTGCCTGATGAATGTAGCCTTCCATATCCCGGGATCGTTCCTTTACCAACTCCATTATTTCGCCGGGCATAACAACCAGAAAAGTGTTTTCCCTGATGGCGCGGACCGTTTCCTCTGCAAGCCGCTCAGGGTTTACGATGGTTGCCCGGGCTGCAGCCGAGGGACCGAAACGGCTGGAGATAAAATCGGTGATAAAATCAGGCAGTTTCCCCTGTTTGAAATTCGTCTCGGAGGCCTTGAGCAATTCCAACCGCGATTCGTCGTGTCCGTCTCCCGCCGGAATAAAGCGTTCAGATGCCGCGATATTGGTGCTGACCATCCCGGGACAAATCATCGTTACCCCTATGCCCTTGTCCCTCAAGTAAACTGCCAGTCCCTCAGAAAGGCCGACCACCGCGAACTTTGTCATGGTATAAGGGATCGACCTGTCCAGACCCCCGGCCAGCCCGGCGCTGGAGGCGGTGTTGACGATATGGCCGCTGCCGCGGTCCAGCATATCGGGCAAAAATACATGGATTCCGTTGACGACACCCCAAAGATTAATATCGACGATCCATCTCCAATCATCTAATGTCATCTTTTCCACGGGACCCGTCATGTGAACGCCGGCGTTGTTCATCAAGATATCCACCGAGCCCATTTCTGAAATGGACCGGTCATAAAGGTTTTGAATATCTTTTAATTTTGTCACATCGGTAGGCACTGCCAGGCCCCTTCGCCCCATTGCTTCTATCTCATTGAGCACCTCCGCCAGTCCGTCGCGGTTCAAATCCGCCAGCACCAGGTCAGCGCCCTCCCTGGCCAGGGCAATAGCCGTGAAACGACCGATACCGCTTGCCGCGCCTGTAACCACCGCAATTTTCCCTTGTATCTCCACTTCGCACTCCCTGATTGTTAAGAGCTGATTTTCAATTTAAAAAATAATCACCCCTGGTTTCATCAACGGCCGCTGACCCGTCTTCTCTATTTCATGTCCCATTTCAGAAATGCGTGTGGCGCAAATTCCATTGGATTGACTTCGGCAACCGTCTTTCCGGCAAGCATGGAGTTATCTCCCACGCTGTAAATGGCCCCCAGAGCCTTCACGACCTCCACTTCGGCCCACGGGTCATAGTCGGAGTGCCTGAGGATTATTTCCGCCTCACCGATCTGCATCTGTTTAGGTTTTAACACTGTTTCCTGCCGAACGAGCCGAGGGTTATAATCAAAGCCGTCGCCCTCGGGAGACGGAAAATTCTTGAAATTGTACGAAACCCCCTTTGCTTCACCATTCTCAAAGCCGGAGTTCATAACGATCGCTTGGGCCTCCGGCCGATTGAACTTCCCGGTTAACTTCGCTCGAATCTCCATGAACCGAACCCCTCGGCGCTCCGTCCATCCGTATACGATTTCCTGCTCTTTGGCGAAATGAATCTCAGCCATTTTTTTTGGAAAACCGAATTTCTCCCTCCCGCCGGCCATGGCCATGTCGCTGGTAACCGGCATGGCCAAACAGTAGCCGCCTTCCTCACCGTTGTGTACGGCGCGTAGGAATAGAGCGCTCTCATGGTAGGTCACATCGAAATTGGTTCTTGGATAATGGGCCACAAATGCGTAGGCAAGCGGGTATTCAGCGGGCTTCAGCGGCGGGGGGAGCAGCCTGGCGACAATCTCCGGTTTGGTCTCCCAGAAGACGGCAAGCATTTCTGCATCATAAAAATCAGCGGTCTCCCTCCTGTTGGCCAAGATTTCCCCGAATGATTTTACAAATCCCATGGTTCGCTCCTCCTGTTGAATTTGTTTGTTATGAGCCGGCAAGACAGCTTCAGAGCATAAGTTATCGAAAGAGCGGTTTCTTTTCCATATTTGCTCTTAATGTTTCCGATGTTGCTTTTTTCTTTTGAAAAGTTCCCGCGCGGGCAGGGTCCCGGCCCTGCTGCGTTTGCACGATTTAATACCCATTTGCGTTCAAGATGGCGCCGATGAATGACAAAGAAAGTGCGAGTTGTCCCCAACTTATACCAAGTCGCGTTCAAAGAGCGACAAATAATCCAAAACTGAGCGGGGAAAGTTTTTTCACTTTAAAGATTTTTTCACTATAAAGATTCCCCGCACCCCGCAGGATATCGGCCACGCGCGGTCGCGCGCGTCCGAGCGCTAGGCGCTGGCGGCGGAAGGGGTGTGGGGGGCAAAGCTCCCCACGCCCTTGACTTGATGCTTTCTTCAACGCAACTCGGTATTAGCCACTGCGGGGCCATTTAGGAGCGCTCTGCCTCACGCACTTGCGCGTGTGGCAGAAATCCCGGGGGCGCGGGGGAAAGTCCCCCGCTCTTTTAGTTAGTTCAATCTTTAACGCAACTCGGTACTCACCTGGTTAACATTGCCCACACCATGTTGGAGGAACGATTGTTGACGCGCACCATGCGCACCCATAACAGGGTCATGTGTTCCAGGTGCAGCGCCTGTTCGAGACCGCCAACGTCCAGCGGTTCCCATCCCAACTGCCTGATCAACTCGCCCACCGCTTTCTTCGCGGCGGCATCCCGGCCGCAGTACATCATTACCGGTTTGACGTTGTAAGCGGGATAGGCATTGTTCTCAAGATTCTCAAAGCCATAGATGGTGAAAGCCTTGACTACCTTAGCCTCCGGCACGAGTTTCTGCACCATCTCGGAGCCGGACTGCACGTTATTGAGCCCGTGGCTGAGGTTGGGGCCTACCGGGTTGGTACAGTCGATGAGAATCTTGCCGCGAATCTCATCAGCAACCGCTTTGAGCGCGGCATCGTCGGCCTGGAACGGTGTGGCGAGGAAAACGGCCTCGGCGTCCTTTACCGCTTCTTTCGGCGCGGCAGCCTTGAGGTTGGCGTTCTTAGTCAGCGCCTTTTTCAAGCTCTCGGAATTCGGATCGTTGGCCGCCAATGTCACGGTGTGCCCAAGCCGTTGCAGATGATCGGCAAGTGCGGCCCCGACATTACCGAAACCGATGAATGCGATTTTCATTTTTGTGAACTCCTTTCTGCAGAACAAAGGGACCTGTACTTTGAGGGTCCGGTTCAGTGCAACCTCATCTCCGGTTAACCCCGGCCTACCTCGCTATGATGCGCAACCTTATGCTGATAGAGTCAAAAACCAGGTGCATGCCCAGATGTTCAAAATAGCTGCTCGATCCGTAGATAATCTTCCACTGCGTGCGATCGAAGTCAAAATGCGCTTCGGCGGCGATCGCACCATCGGGTAGATTGCTGATAGTCGCGAGAAACTTCATGTCATTACGAACGCCACGGAGATCGAGTGTGCCTTCCACTTCGAAATTGGGCGCGCTCAGGGATTCACCAATTTTCCGGGCCGAATCAATCGTGAACCGGGCTGCCGCAAACTTCTCTACGAAGAAAAAGTCATCCGATTTTAAGTGGGCAATGAGGACCGGCTGCCATTCGCTACCCTCCAGGTTCAGGTTTTTAAGCGAGTGCATGTCGATCTCGAAAGTTCCCTTTAACTTGCCTTGCTGTACCGTGATATCGCCTCTCAGTAGACGTAATGTGCCGTAGTGAGTCGTGTTCGGGTTGCGCCCGGTCCACTCGATAATGCTCTGTTCGGTGTCGACGGTGTAGCTGCGGTCGTCCAATCTGAACCGATCGTCCTCATCTGCAGAAACCGGATCGTTACCCTTCAGGGGATATCCGGCTTCTCTCCAGCCGGCCAGCCCTCCGGTGAGGACAAACACCTTCGAATACCCAAGCCGCACAAGCTTTTCGGCTGCGGTGACCGAATCATGGGAAGCGCTGCTGGAGCCGTACAGAACAACCTCCCGGCCACGATCGGGCACGATAGCCTCCACTTCCGAGAGGAAGACGACTTGAAAGACGCAGGCATTTTGGGCGCCTGGCAGATGCCTCTTCTCGAACAGTTCCTTTGGCAAGGTGTCAATTATGATCAGATCGGTCTTCTGACTGATTTTGCCGTACAGCTCCTCCGCCGTGATCTTCGCAAAACTTTTCGTATCTTCCATCTCTTCTCTTTCTCCACGGCCGTCCTGCGTACTGTTTTCCCGTCTTATGTCCACCCGGACCGGGACTGATGCCGTCAAAAGTCGTAATGGACCTTGTTCAAAAAGGTAAGCAGTCTGTGAGGGTTTTCCAAGTTGCCCGTGGTTTCCATGACGTAAAGGGTCATGGACACGTAAAGCGAGGCCTGGAGGTCGCTACGGCCGGAGAGCATAATGTGCGAACGTTACCGGACATTGTTTTTGACAGGTGGGTGCGGTTTCTAAGGGCAAAATCGGGCTATAATGGGGCAGCCTTTCCGGACATTCTTAGTGCGGGCGGCCAAGCTTTCTTCAAATCTTTTATTGAAAAGCGTTTTTCAAAAAAACCATTACCCCCCGGGTAATAGCGTCTTTCTGGATGCAACGCGTCGAATATTGAAACTGAGATGAAATTCCTCCGTCAATTTTCATTTATAACAACGTTTTTCATGAAGCTGTTAAGGCCGGATTCCATTTCCTCCTGGCTTACGGTTCCGCTTTTTGTATACTTGACGCTGTAGAGTACAGCGCAATCCCCATTTGTTCCCTCGCTCCCGGGTCGCTTGCATCCTTTCCATATTGAAGTGGCCTCGTCCTTAATCGTCACCTTCCCGTCAAATGGTTGTCTGCCATCCGTCAACCGAAGCCACCTGTCCGTATTTTTTTCATCATCACTGTTAGGTTTCACGTCCTTGATTATATGAAATCCCGTCTTTGCGAATTTGTTTTCACCAATCCAAACAGTTTTGGGTTCCCATACAACCGATCCTTTATTTCTGAAGAAGTTGAACCAGATTGTTAAGACGCTGTTGTCGGTGATATTCAAAGTATTGCAATCACATTTTGCCTGCAGCACTGGCGACTTGAACGATAAAGAATCATTTGGAAGCTTAACGTCGATATTGGCAAAAACTGATGGAAGGATATCCTTGAGTTCAAGATATTCACGCCACTGTTTAAATGTTGCACTATACCAGACGTTAAAAAATCCGGTAAGAACTTTCAGGTCTGCAATCCATTCATCAAGAACCGCTCCGCTCTGCGCCACTTTCATCATTACCGCACACCCGTCAGGCAGGGGCAGGATAAAAGCAGCGCACTCCCCGTCCGTATACTCGATTGGCCAGGTCCTCACCAGCCATTTCCTGCCGTAAGCATCCGTAAATGTATATTCATTGTCGGCTTTCCCCAGAGAAGTAATACGAATTTTCTCCCGGCCTACCGGCCTGGTCATCTCTATCGCCTTTAGCATTAGATCCATAAAGGCTTTTGAATCCGAATAGATATCTTTGAGAGAAATATTGTCAGGCTTATCAAGTTTGGCAAAAGTGGTTAAGCCCACTATGCCATAGGCAATCTTGCCGTTCCCGTCGAGGTCGATTCTTTTGATGTCCTTAGGCTGGCCGTGTCCCCAATTGCCTCCTTCCCGTCTGGTAATCACTTGAGGGAACGGATATGCCGAACTCGTATACATCAGCTTATCGGAACCGCTGCCATTGGGGAACGTGTTTGCTTTGTTCTCTGCCAGTAGTTCCGTTCTCAACCTGGAACTAAAATCTCTGAGCGAAGTCGAGCAAGCTTTCTTCAATTCGCCATATGACAGAGGCAGTTTGACCTTTGCACTCAATTCTTCCGCCTTTACAAAATCGAAAATTTCGAGTTTCTCCACGATTTTTAGATATATTTCAGCATTCTTGCCGTCGTCCCTGTTAACTTCGGAGATAGGCAAGGCGGCATTCAGGTTTTCATTCGGAGACTTGATAAGGACTATGCCGATAACTTTTCCGTTCTTATCGAGAAGCGGGCCGCCGCTGTTCCCTGGCGAAGCCGCAGCGGAAAACCGAATCAAGCTCCACTTGCCATCGACAGGTTCCGGCGTATTGGACGTATAGAGGCCGTCCCGAATTACCAGGCCCTCTCCCAAAGCGTTTCCTACTGCAAAAACCTTCCCGCCGATCTCCGGCGTCTCGTTTGTTTCCAGGCACTCGGAGGATTGCCTTCCTTTTACCGTAAACACTGCGAAATCACGTCTGTTTGAGAATTTCACAATTTTGTCGATGCTGAATACATTGCCTTTGATGTCGCGTATGAGAGGGTCTTTGAAATGGCTCCTCCATAAAAGATTCAGAACATGGGCGGCCGTTGCGAATTCAGTGGGGGTATACGCAAATGCGGTCCCAATGGAAAAATATTTGTCATTGCGAAATTTAAAAGGAAGCTGATCCAATGGCAGGGGTTTTTCATAGGCGATGGGGTCGTTCAATGGCTTCGGAACTATTACTTCATAGACACAATTGTTGATATGGTTAACGTCAAATTTGACATCCGCATACCCGGAAGATGCCTGGACAGGATTAGCGCCGCTTCCTCCGAATTCTTTGGCCTCGGTATGGGACGCACAACCAGTTGATACAAACAGGATGGAAATAACCAGTGTTATCCAGCGGCAGCTCCACATCATATCTTTCGCCCTCCCTCGTTAGATGAGATGCAGCTCATGATTTGTTCGGCTGTAAGGCTGCGGAATCGAGCCGGGATAATGAATCAGCTTCGGGCTATGCATCAAAACTGCATGTAAGATCGGATTTTCGCCCGAAATACTCCCGCTGCGCCATAAAAGCCTGGGAACTATACGATTCTTAAATCGGGAATGCAAACAGATCGCTACCATGCAACCGCCGTCGAAACCAGTATTTCGTGGTATCCGCTGGACTGCCACTCTGATGGGTGGGCCACTGCTGTTCACTCTTCACTGTTCACCGGGTTTATGTGTAGGTTTTGGCGATCATGCGTTGAGACCCTCTCGGGGTTAAGTAGCACAGAAGATCGGCAAACATTATTGATATGGATTTGGAACAATGGCAACGGAGAGTTTTACGGCAGGCAGAAATCGAAAATTACTGTTCAAGGATTTTTAAGCACATCGGGGTGTCACACTCCGTCATTCCGGCAGTGCCTCTGAGCCGGAATCCAGAGAGAGTTCTTAGAATATCGGGCGAGCCGAACTCGATCGAATAAGGTTAGGGGTCAAGAACGCCGCATTGGGAAGCAGGGGGCATGGATCACGAAGAAAAACCGCTTTCCTTCCCGCTTCCCGCTTCTGGATTTATGGTTGCATCGTCATCTTGACGCTATCCATAATAATAGCTATTATAGCTATGGTAAAAGAGCGCTTAAGGCCATATAATAAGGAGGGTACCGCTTTGATTCGTGCCAGTATATCCGAGGCCAAGAACCGCTTGAGCCATTTTATCAGGTTGGTGCGTGGAGGAGAAGACGTGGAAATAGTGGACCGAGGCACTCCTGTCGCCAGATTAATTCATGTCTCCAAATCGGCCGGAGCCGAGAAAGAACCGGCATGGATAGAAGAGGCCGAACGCCTCGGCTTGATCACCAGAGCCAAGGATAGGGAGGCTTTTCCACCTGGTTTCTTTGATAAAGATAAGATGCCTGCCGGCAAGGGAGTCTTGCAAGCCCTTCTCGAAGAAAGAGAAGGTGGGAGATGAAGTTCTGGGATTCTTCGGCAATCATCCCCCTGCTCATCAATGAAGAAAACACGGAATATTGCATCAAAGTGGTAGCCGATGACCCGAGAATGCTGATCTGGTGCTTGAGTCGCGTTGAGGTGCTCAGTGCATTGTGCAGAAGAGTAAGAGAGGGGCTTATAGGCGCTGAGGAATTCGAGAAAGTCAAGGAACGTCTTGCAAGCATTGTAAGCAGGGCCGACGAGGTCACAGCGGTTGATAGAGTGCGTGCGAGGGCCTTAAGGCTTCTGGAGGTTCATCCCTTGCGGGCTGCCGACGCGTGTCAATTGGGGGCTGCCTTGGTGGGTTCCCGGGAAGACCCTGAAAGATTGACGATCCTTTGCTTTGACGGCCGTTTGAAGTCCGCGGCGACCAAAGAGGGATTTGTCGTCAATCCATAACAGTTTGAGCCGGTAATAAACGGCAAACACAGGATTCATCGGGCAAGCTAACCCATTTTGAAACACCTAAACGGTGCGTACACGACATATTTCAACATGAAACGGCGTCGGGCGGGTCACCTGTTCCAAGGTCGCTGCAAAGCAATCCTGGCCGATAAAGACGAATATGCCAAGCAACTATCTCTATATATCCACCTCAATCCGGTAAGAGCCAAGATCACTCCAAAGCCGGGGGAGTACGAGTGGTCGAGCTGCCGGGCATACGCCGGGTTAGTCTCTGCGCCCCAGTGGCTGCACCGGGAGTTCATTCTTGCCTTCTTTGGGGCAAAGGAGAAAACGGCTCAGAAGCGGTACCGAGATTTCGTTGAGGGACAAGCCGGCCGGGAGTGTCCAAGCCCATGTGTTGCATACGATTGATATGCACTTTATATGTGTCAACGGATAGGTTTAAGGGTCTCCCCTCCTTTGCCGTTCCCCCAGACACCCTTGAGCATTCCGTTGGCCTCCATTTGATACACTATGAGCCCGTTCACGGCCTTGGGACCTTTCCTGTGTACAGTCAAGACCTTTTCAGATAATAGAGCGCCGGTGCCTGTAAAGGTATGGTCCCCAACCTTCCAGGTAACGGCGTAACTACCGCCGTACTCGGAAATCAGCGCTGTCCCATTGTACTTAGCGCCGTTGGGGTATATTCCTTCAAGAGTGTAGCTACCTTCCAGTCTCACAGCGGGGAACTTCAGCGGGGTTTGGCCGGTGGGCGCAGGCCGGTGCGGCGCTGTTTGCCCCCCAGCCTGCCCGGCCTGAAACGGCTTGCCGCCGGCGCCGGGAGAAATTGAAGGGGTTGTTGCCGCCGTCACGCTGGCCATATAAGATTTGACGCCGGCGTTATCGGGATTTACCTCCAGGGACTGCTTGAAAAAGAATTTGGCTTTATCGAAGTCACCCTTTTTCATATAACAGGTCCCGATGTTTGCAAGCACCTCATCTCTATTGTGCGGCATAAGTCTCAGACTGGCCTTGAAAGACTTGATCGCCATATCAAATTCAGCCTGTCCCATATAGACATTGCCGAGTTCATAATGAACCTGTGCAACGCTGCTGTTCAGGCTCAACGCCTGCTTGTACCTCTGTATGGCCGCCAGAGGATCCTTTCTGGACACGAGAAGGCGGGCGAGGGAGAGTACGCAGTCATAATTGTTTGGGTTAAGAGCCAAAGCCTCCTCCAGGAGCTTTTGAGCCCCCTGCGGATTGCTTGTAAACTGTTTTTCAGCCTCGAGGAGCAAATCTTCGACGGAGGGCTGGGGCTGGCTTGTGTCAGGACCCGGCTGTGGGACCCGGGGCTGCCCTACCCCTGACGGGATATTCGCAGGAAGAGTTGCAGGGGGCTCGACTTGCTGCACTCCTCCGCTCTGCAGAGGGGCAACCGGCGTTGGGACCGGCGCCGGCACATGGTTGAAATACCACAAAGCAGCTCCACCGGCGCACACTACCAGCAACAGCAGAAGGACGATCGCCGGCATATTGGGCTTTGTTTTTTGGGCTTCCTGTATCTCTTCCCTGTCCCCCTCACGGCGATGCATCCCTTCCCCTTGCGGCCCGGCGGCGTCAATCTGCTGCTCAGGGGGGAAACCATGGGGTGCAGAGATATGCCCGATCGCAGGAGCACCGGATTGCGACTGATCGGCCAGCAAGGTTATATCAAGGGGCTGAGATGCTATTAGCGCCTCAGAATCTGTTGGGGCGGCAGAGGCCAACCCCTTCAGGTCCCTTAGCATTTCCGCAGGTTTCTGATAGCGCTGGGCAGCATCTTTGGCCAGGGCACTGGAGATTACACGGGCAACCGCTTGTGGAATGTTTACTTTGACGATATTTGGGGGAATCGGATCTATTTGTACAATCTTATAGACGAGGGTCGCCGTATTTTCTGCCTCAAAGGGTTTCCCGCCGGTCACCATTTCGTAAAAGACAGCACCCAGAGAAAAGATATCGGAGCGAATATCCACCTTTTTGCCGGAAATCTGTTCGGGAGACATATAAAACGGAGTTCCAAGAACCATCCCTGTGACAGTCAATGAAAGTGAAGGAATCTTGGCGATGCCAAAATCCATGACTTTCACCCTGTTGTCTTCCGTAATCATGATGTTGGAGGGTTTGATGTCCCGGTGTACGATACCTGCCTTGTGAGCAGCCGCAAGAGCCAGCAGAATTTGTTCGACAATGGGGATTGCTTCCTCAACGGGAATAGCTCCACGCTCCTTAAGAATTTCGCTCAGGGTTTTCCCTTGAATATATTCCATGCAGATGTACTGAAATTGGTCCGTCTCCCCATAAGAGTGAATGGTTACTATATTGGGGTGCACCAGCTTCCCGGCAGTCTGAGCTTCGTGTACAAGCCTTTTCTTAGCTTCTGCCCGATGAAGGGATTCCGTATCCGTTGCATTTTGGGATTCTTTGGGAATAAGCTTTAATGCTACAACTCTGGCTAGCGTGGAATCGTGAGCTTTAAACACCATGCCCATTGCACCTTCAGCGATGAAGGACTCCACGATAAAATGATCGATATGCTTTCCAATAATCTTGTCCCGCTTGACCATGAAATTCTCACGTGCAGTTAATCAAACAGGTTGGCAGTCTCCCTGAGCAGAGATTATCCAGGTGCCCAAAGGGGACCTCCAAGGCACATAAAACCGCTCGCCCTCTTCAAAGATAAACATACCGGTCCATCTCTTACAACTTCTTACGCTCTGTGAGCGCGGGTTCATGAGGTGCTTCCAGTAGATCGGACTTTTTCCTGTTCAGCTTTACGAGCATATTGCAAACCCTTGCGAATTGTACAGAAAAATAGGATACAATAATTGCGGGCCCCGGACTACATTTTCCAGACCAGTTTACCTCGATGGGAAAAGTATTCAAGGTGCGCAGGCTCTGCCGTTATCGGCAATAAAATCCATGGCTGCCTGAAACTTATCTTCATGGAGTCGTATGGCGAAGCTGATCATTAAGGAAAGCAACGGGATTCGAGAAGTCACACTGCAAAAGCTCAACTCAGTCGGACGTTCTCCGGACAATCAGGTACAGCTTTCCGATCCGCTTGTCTCGAAACAGCATTGCCTGATTTTTGCCGACCAGAACGACAATTATAGCATCAAGGACTTGGGCAGCCGGAACGGCACCTTTGTCAACAAAAAGCGTATCCAGGGCGACGTAAGTCTTCAAAACGGAGACGAGATCTCTCTGGGCACGACATCCTGCATGTTCCAGCTAGGTATGGCGAGCAGCCTGGTGGCGCTGGATGACGAACGATGTCAGATCATAGTGTTCGATCAGATTTACCTTAAATCTTTACAGCGAAGCCGCTTTCTCCCGGAAAAGGAAATCAGTGATGAGAAAGCTCTTCGCACTGATTACGAAAAGCTGCGAATTGCTCATGAACTTCAGCACGATATCGGCCTCGAGCTCAACCTGACCCGAATTTTCAATCGAATCCTTGCCCGCACTTTTGACGTTTTGGTGTGCGACCAGGCTGTAATTCTGATGGCGGATGCGAAGGGGGATATGACTGTCGAGGCGTTCAAAACACGGACGCCTAAAGACGGGGTGGTCGTTTCCTCGACTTTAATCAGGCGGGTTCAAGAGAACAAAGTGGGAATAATAAGCGCCGACGCCCTTGCCGATGAGCGTTTTCAGGACGCCGTTTCAATCGTCAGCCAGAAAGTGCGTTCCTCGATGGCCGTTCCCATACTGTACGAAGAAGAACTGCTCGGGATCATGATCATCGAGTCCTCTGCGGCAATCATGCAATACACGAGGAAGGATCTTCTCCTGTTCAACAATATCGCCCTGCAGACGGCGAACCTGATCAAGATGGCCGAAATGGCCAAAAAGATAGAGACCGATGCCGCCACGCGCGAAAGATTCCAGCGCCTGCTCTCCCCCGACCTAGCCGAAATGGTCGTTTCCGGCAAGCTCAAGGTGGAAAAAGGCGGCGAGGAACGCATCGCTACGACTCTTTTCGCCGATATACGCGGCTTCACTTCCATGTGCGAAAAAATGGAAGCCTCCGAGGTCCTCATCTTGCTCAACGAGTTCTTCGAGATGATGGTGGAGATCGCTTTCTCTTACGAGGGCACGGTAGATAAGTTCGTGGGAGACATGATCATGGTTGTCTGGGGAGCTCCGGTGGCTCATTCCGATGACCCACGCCGGGCAGTCCAGGCGGCGTTGGACATGCAAGCGGCCCTGGACCGGTACAACGCCGCCCGCAAGCAACCGATTCGCATCGGAATCGGTATAAACACAGACCGACTCGTCGCGGGATATATCGGATCGACGCGCACCATGAGCTATTCGGTTATCGGGGATGCGGTAAATATCGCATCGAGGCTTTGCTCTGCTGCAGGTCCGGGGCAGGTGCTTATATCCGAAAACACTTATCGGAAAGTACGCAAGCACTTCGATGCAATCGAGTTAGACCCCGTGAAAGCCAAGGGGAAATCAACGCCCCTCAAGGTTTTCGGCGTGCGAGGTCCGAAGCTGGGGCCCGATACGGTTATTGACTGAAGGAAAGGAGGAAAAGATGGAAATCACACAGATTCCCGGCACGGATTTGCAGGTTTCCCGCATCGCTTTGGGCACTTGGGCAATGGGTGGCTGGATGTGGGGTGGAACTGATGAAGAGCTGGCGATTAATACCATCCATGCCGCACTGGACAAAGGCGTCAACCTCATAGATACTGCCCCGGTGTATGGCTTCGGCCGTTCTGAGGAAATCGTCGGAAAAGCTCTGGCCCAAAAAAAATGCAGGGATCGGGTCTTCATCTCCACAAAGACCGGGCTTGACTGGAAGGACGGCCGAGTCTTTCGCAATTGCTCGCCGGATTATCTTAGACGCAACTTTGCCGACTCCCTGAAAAATTTGCAAACCGACTACGTGGATATTCTTTTCGTGCATTGGCCTGACCCCCTGGAACCCTTCGAGGAAACTGCCAAGGTTTTGAACCGGTTCCTCAAGGATGGGCAGATAAGGGCTGTAGGGGTGAGCAACTTTTCGCCTGAGCAAATCCAGGCATTCAGGCAGGGCGGGCCGTTGCATGTAGTGCAGCCGCCCTATAATCTTTTTGAAAGGGAAATCGAGCAGGACCTCATGCCTTTCTGCCAAAAAAATCATCTGGCGTTGATGACCTACGGGGTCTTGTGCCGGGGTCTTTTATCCGGCAAGGTCACTGTCACTCGAGAATATCAGGGTGACGACCTGCGCAAGTTTGACCCGAAGTTCAGGGAGCCGCGTCTGGGCCAGTATCTGTCTGCCGTTCAACGTCTTGACCAATTGGCAGGGGAGCGGTTTGACCGCCGGGTATTGCACCTGGCAGTGCGCTGGGTTTTGGACCACGGCGCCGATATCGCCCTGTGGGGTGGCAGACGGCCTGACCAGATGGACCCCTTAACCGGGATTTTTGGCTGGCAGGCAGATGAAGCCGCCATGCGCGCAATTGACCAAATCCTCCAGGAAACCATCAAGGACCCGGTGGGGCCCGAATTTATGGCGCCGCCCAGCCGGAAACGTTAGACACGACGATTGGAATTTGATTTTAATAATCCTTAAAGGAGACGAAGCGATATGAACGAAACCATTAAAACTCTTCTTGAAAGAAGAAGCATCCGTAAATTCAAGCCGGCGCAGATCAAGGAAGAGGAGTTGAACGCTATTCTTGAGGCTGGAATGTACGCACCCAGCGGTTCAAACCAGCAGTCAGCTCTTTTCGTTGTTATCCAGGATAAGGAAACGCTAAAAAAACTCTCAGCTATGAATGCAGCCGTGCTGGGAACGGATATCGATCCTTATTACAATGCACCGACTGTCGTTCTCGTTTTTGCGGACAATGGCAAGATCGCACCAGTCGAGGATGCCAGTCTTGCACTGGGCAATATGTTCAATGCGGCAGCATCTCTAGGCATCGGATCCTGCTGGGTTCACCGTACAAAACAGATGTTTGAAACCGGGGAAGGCAAGAATTTGATGAGGAAATGGGGTGTCACAGGCGATTATATAGGCGTGGGCTCCTGCATTTTAGGGTATCCCGACGGCAAGCATCCAAAAGCAGCCCCACGAAAGGACAATTTTGTAATTCGGGTCTGATCCATGGCTTGGACATTCTCGACGGGCTTCGATGAGATCCTGTGAACAACGAAACCTTTCGATTCCCTCAAACCGGAACTAACATCTAAGTGGCCACAAGTTTGCACTCACGGAGCAGCAATAATTCGGCTGGTTATGCATGCCCTGCAGGAACCGGAACGGATCTGTGCGGCGTCTGAGAGAGATAATACGCCGACGATATGCGATGGGTCCCCGGCATATGCGAAAAGACGCTGCACGTCTTTCAAAAACATGTGACGGATTGCATCGCTCAGAAGCGACTTCTCGTCGCAGGATGCCACGGGAGTCTTCAAAATGGAACGTGCCTCAACTTCCAGGCTTGATCCGTGATGATAAGCGAGAATAATGTCAGTCTTTGAAATTACCCCAACGGGCAAGCCCTTGGCATCTTGAATTAAGACTGCGCCCAAGCGGTGGGCCGTCAACCTTTCAATCACCCTGGCCAGGGAATCTTCTTGCCGGCAGGATATTACAGAAGTCCTCATTGCGTCCCGCACGATTAAGAGCTGTGTCTGATCGGAACGATCGGTGAGTTCCGACCGGCGGACTGCCCCTTTAGGACATGCCCTGCAATAACGATACAGAAGTGCGACCACATCCGAGTATGACAGCGTCCCGACCATCGCGCATGGCTCTGCGCCCTGTACGAACAGTTGATGTACGCCGTTTCTGCGCATGAGGTCCAAGGCAACGCCCAATTCATCGTCAGGGAAACAAGTGAGCAGGGGACCATTCATGATGTCCATCGACAGAGATTCTACCATGGGCAAGCCGCCGTAGAACGCTCCAACAATGTCGGTTTTGGATACTGCTCCTACTGGACATCTGGTTTCATCAGTGATCAGAAGCGCATTGACTTTGAACTTGATCAATTGATTGATGCATTTATCCAACGAAGCATCGTGGAACAACTGGATCACCTGTCGACGCATAGCTTCTTCGACAAGGAGTCCCTTCAATATACCTCGCGTGCTGACAACTGGCATAATTTCACAGAAATTTTTCGAGCAAATGATAGAAAAGGTCTGAAATGTAAACGACACCCACCACGTTCTTTCCATCGACGACAGGAAGGCGGCGGATGTGCCGTTTGATCATCAAATCGGCGATGACCATTACGTGGGTATGCGGCTTGACCGTCACCACATTGGTGGTCATGATATCGGAGACGCGAACCGATTTAACGCGATCAAGAAGTTCGCCGAACATCGCCTGGGCCTCAAGGTCTTCTATTTCGCTCCACACATGGATGTGCTTCGGCTGGACGAAAAGAATTATATCATACATGGAGAGCATTCCAACGAGTTGGTCTTTCTCATCGATGACCATAAGCCCGAAGATTCTTTTTTGTTCTTCCACGCTCGCGATATGGAACATCTTTACCGCTTCGGCAATGCTGTTTGCGGGGCTGAGGGTGTGAAACCGGGGACTCATGATGTCGCGGGCATACATTGCGTAAGGGCTCCTTGATCAATGGCGGCGATAATCAAAGCGGGAACATAGCTGCCCCCGGGTTCGAACCCGAAGAAGAAATGATGTTCGAGAGGAGTCAAACTATCTCAGGCATCAAACAAATATTCAATTTAGGGTCTACTGTCAAGGGACCGTGAAGGGACTCAAAACGATTAGAGCATCCCGAGCCTATCTGGGGCATAATAATTTTTTTACATGCCAACAGGGGCAAGCCCATGGAGAATTTCTCCCGCCTGCTCGAGCCACGAAAGATCGCTTCAGTTGAAGCAAAATGACCTTCGAGGCAACCCGAGTACATTCCACCGAAACAGGCACACTTTTCAATTTTTTCCTTTGACAAGATAGTCTCGTGTTATGCAATAGTGATTAGCACTGCTATGGCTGCGAATCGAAAACCCGCTCCAAAAAAGGGGGAAATATCCAATGACTCGAAAGATCGCCTTCGCCGGTTTAATCATCGCCTTTTGTCTTTGCTTCTTTGCGCCCGCGCTTCAAGCCGCCGGAGTCAGTGAGGAAGCCAAGGTACAGGCAGCCACCGCCGTTATAAGGGAAATAATGGACATTCCGGAGAGTGCAATTCCACCCGGCCTTTTGCGCCAGGCGCAGGGTATCGCTATATTTCCCGATCTGCTGAAGGGTGGATTTCTTATAGGAGCCCGCTATGGAATCGGGATACTGCTGGTGCGAAACCCGGACCAAACCTGGAGCAACCCGCTCTTCTTTCACCTTGTCGGCGGCAGTTTCGGATTACAGGCCGGCGCTCAATCGAGCGATGTCATTCTTGTGATGAGAAGTATTCCCAGTGTGGACGTGCTGATTAACGGCAAACTCACTCTGGGGGTGGACGCCGCTGTAGCGGCGGGACCCGTCGGCAGGCAGGCCGAAGCGTCAACGGACTCCCTGGGCATGATCCTTTCATACTCCAGATGCCGAGGACTTTTTGCCGGACTCTCGCTCGAAGAAGCGGTCATGCAGATGGATAACGGTTCAAATGCCGCTTTCTACAACGATCCCGGGCTGCTTCCGATGGAAATACTGGCAAATCCAAACATGCCGGCCCCTGCGGTTGCGGCAGAACTTAAAAGGGTGCTTGACTGGTACTCCACGCATTGAAACGGATCTGAACACTTGCTCTGTTCCAGCACGGAATGAGGCGGTTTAGATGAGGTGGTAATTTGATTACAGGCAGCTCCTCTTGAGTCGCCGGTATACTCGAGCCTCTTGAGAGAGGCGCATCATATTTTGAGCAGAATGAGTTCTACCTTTCGGGTGCCAGATGAAAAAACGGCAACAGGAGCAGGCCCGATGCGGTGTGGGTTGAACTCCTGCAAGCTTTTTCCATTCAGCGGCCCAACCGTGTCAAGGCTTTTCTTCAATTCTCGTAACCATCTGTGGCTTTTCGTGACGAATTAATCAGTTTTCAGATGCCTTGACCTTCCAGTTGTCGGTGACTCTGAAATCCTTCGTCTTGTCCGGCGCCTGGACCGCCCGGAAGGCCGTGACTTTACCGTCAATTGCGATCTGCACAAAGGTATTCATACCGTCGGAGTGGCCGGTATTGCCGGCGGCCCCCGTATTAATCAACGCGATTCCGCCGCCATGCGAACCTGAAATATACCGCCTGCCGTAGAAGTGAGTATGTGACCAGAGCACCGCCCTGACCTTGCCGGAGTGCTTGAGGAGCAGACTCCAGAACGGGTCCGATTGAAAAACAGGCGGAAAGTGCGGTTCGTGGAACGCGACAAATACGTGGTCCGCATTCTTTGCGGAAACTATGGCCCTCTCCAGCCAATCAAGAAAGGTTTTATTGCTCAGGTCTTTTGCGTAGGCCGCATACTGATCTATGACGATCAGCCGGACATTTTTCCAGTCGTAGTAATACGTCACGCTTTCTTTGTCGTAAACTCCCGCCGGCGGCTGTTCCGAGGGCAGTATATCTTGTAGAATAAACCGGACGTCTTCGGGAGCTTCGTGATTGCCGCGCACCGGGATGAAAGCCATTTTCGGCCCGACTGTTTCCCTGAAAATCTGCAGGGTCCTCTTAACAGGGTCGATATCGCCCACGGCAATGGCAAAGTCCGGTCTTGGAAACTTTGGATCGGCAGGTCCGCCGGAATTGATATCTTCGAGGACGTTTCGGTAGGCGGCCTCGAAGTTGCGATTGTCCGAAAAAGCGGCGAAAGACCACTTCTCCGCGAAGGCCGAAGAAGCCGTAGACAGGATTAACAGGATCAACAGGATGGAAAGGCGCCGGATATATCGAAACCTCATTGAAGCTCCTTAAGTCACGTCTAAACCAGTCGGGGCTGCCGGCGGGATCGCGAAGACCACGAAGGATACACGAAGAACGCAAGAAGAAAACTGGACTTAACTGAAAACTCAAAACTAAAAACTAAAAACTCTCAGAACAGGGTCTTTGCCGCCGCTTCCGTTAGGGAGACGAACTGATCGGGAAAGATGCCAAGGTATATAGTCATGATCACCAGGATGATGCTCATGCAGCGCGTCCAGGCGTCTACCTGCACTGCGGGATATTCATGTACCGGCTTCAACAGATAAGCCGCCTTTATGACGACAAGATAGTAATAGAGCGATATGGTGGCGTTTATCATGCCGATGATGACCAGAAAGAGGTAGCCCTTCTCGAGGGCTGCGGCGAACACCAGGAATTTCCCCGTAAAGCCCGCTGTAGGAGGGATTCCGGCGAGTCCGAACAGGCCGAGCATAAGAGTCATTGCAAGAAGCGGGGAGCGTTTGTGCAGGCCCGCCAGTTCCTTTATCTGCAGGTTGTGCCCATCGTCGGCGAGCTTCATGATGACCATGAACACCGAGTAGTTCATCACCAGGTAAGCGGCCGCGTAGTATATCGCGCTGGCATAGCCGCGCCCCGAAAGCGAAAGTATCCCGATAAGCATATATCCCGCGTGGGCGATACTGGAGTATGCCAAAAGCCTCTTTATGTCCTTCTGTATGAGCGCGACCAGGTTTCCGAAAGTCATCGACGCGATGGAAAGCACGATCAGCAGCTTTATCATTGCAGGGCTGCCCCCGGCAGACAGGCCGGCAAAGCGGATTATCATCGCCGCGGCGGCCATTTTGGATGCGGTTGCAATATAAGTGGTGACCTGGTTCGCAGACCCCTGGTAAACGTCGGGCGCCCAGATATGGAACGGAAAGAGGGCCAGCTTGAAAAAGAACCCGGACAGGGCCAGTATCAGTCCGACAATGGCCCCGGGCTGAGTGATGATAGCCGGCAGCGTTTTGATCAGTTGCGGCACGTAT
>JBKQTS010000257.1:0-5336 GCA_052143075.1 Syntrophobacteraceae bacterium
CTTTCCATATCCCTGGCAATGACGCCGTGGATCATTTCGCCGGACTTGATGAAGCCCGTCACTTTGACGTAATTGATCGGCGATCCACCGTGGTCAACCATCGTTTGAGCGAGATTAACCGCCAACCGCGAGTCGTCGAACTGACCGTCGAAATAGATGACTCCGCCCCGCAGCCCTTCGGGCTCCAACGTGGGGATGTGCTCCAGGGTTTCTTCTTTGGAAAGCCTCTTGGAAGGGCCAAGCCCCAGTTTTCCGGCCAACAGGTCGTAGACCTTCATTCCCACACCATAAAACGGTCCGTCCCACCACACATAGTTGGGGACAATGAATGCCTGGTGGCTGACCAGGTGCGGCGCGTTCTCCATCAAAAGCCCGCGTTCATGCAGCGCCTCGAGCACTAGCGAGACGTTGCCCTGGCGAAGGTAGCGCACGCCGCCGTGAATCAGCTTGGTGCTGCGACTCGAAGTCCCTTTGGAAAAATCGTGCTGCTCCAGTAAAATTGTCTTATACCCTCTGGAAGCAGCGTCTACGCCGACTCCAAGACCGGTGGCGCCTCCTCCGACCACAATGATATCCCAGTATCCACCATGACGTTCCATGCCCTCGAGAATTTCCTGCCGATTCATCTCTTTGTCCTTCTTTGCAGTGTCAGGAACCGAATCACATTGCATCTAAGGCAAACATCCAGCCATCGACATTACCGTGAAGATTCCCGAAAAAATAAGTCCGCATAGTCGCGAAGCGATGCGGCCTCACAAAGCGCCCTCACAAAAGATCGGGCGCGAACTTGAAGCGTCAAAGGCGCTTCTACTATGTCCAGCGCGGACCCGAAACGAAGTGAGGGTTCCGGCCGCGAACTATACGTATAGGGCCTGGTTGCCTAACGCTAACCGCGAACCCGAAAATAGTGAGGGTGCGGCCTCACAAAAGATCGTGCCCGGACTTGAAGCATCGAGCTACCGGTTGGAACGTGTGGCCCGGACCGGAACGTAGTGAGGGGGGCACTCACAAAAGATCGTGCCCGGACTTGAAGCATCAAGCTACCGGTTGCAACGTGTGGCCCGGACCCGATACGAAGTGAGGGGGCACTCACAAAAGCGGCCTCACAAAAAATCGGCCGCGAACTATACGTATAGGGCCTGGTTGCATAACGCTAACCGCAAACCCGAACATGGTGAGGGTTCGTGCCCGGACTTGAAGCATCAAGCTACCGGTTGCAACGTGTGGCCCGGACCCGAAACGAAGTGAGGGTCCGCTTAGCCAACCCTACGGCCCTTTTCATGGTTTGGGGTGTCCCTTAGGGACATGAAATGCTGCGGTGAAAGCCTACCGACCCCTACAAAAAGGAAAAAGGAGATGACAATGGTTCAAGACGTATACAAAGAGCTGCTTGAAGTGATGAAAAATCGCGGAGGCCCTTACACAGGCGTGGACGTCCCGGAGTTTTATGCGCTTATGGAGGCGCTCTTTACCCCCGAAGAAGCTGAGATGAACAGTGTGTTGGCGCGAAAACCGGCTACAGCTCAAGAGATTGCCGGCAAAATGAACCGGGATGAAAATGAGGTCACCGGGATTCTCGAGAGAATGGCCGATAAAGGATTGTGCGCAGTTTCCCAGGGCCCCGGGGCGCCGCTCTATCACGGGATACCGTTCGTCCCCGGCATCTTTGAATACCAGCTCATATCCGGTAGAGAAACGGAGCGTGAAAAAAGGATTGCGAAACTGATCCATGCGTACGAGAAAGCCTGCGAGTCCGCGAAAGGCGTCCAGAAAATCGGTTATCCGGTGACTCGCGTGATTCCCGTTGCCAGAACCATCAAAGCCGGCAACGTCATTCACACTTATCAGCAGGTCATGACCTATATCGAGAAGTATGATTCCATCGGGGTGGGATCATGTTATTGCCGCCAGGCCGCCAAGCTGCGAGGGGAAGACATCCACGAAATGCCGCTCGACGTCTGCATGTGGTTCGGAGAACAGGCCGAACAACTCATCAAGCGTTTGGGCGGAAGGCGAGTAACCAAACAAGAAGCCAAAGATGTCCTGGACAGGTGCGAGGAGGCCGGTTTGCTGCACATGAGCCGCAACACGACAGAGGACATCGATTTTCTGTGCAACTGCGACCGCTGGCACTGCCAGGTGGTCACCAATGTATTAAAGCAACCCAAACCCAGCCTGGCTTTCAATTCAGGGTTTCTGCCCGTTTTCGATTCCGAGCTTTGTGTCTCGTGTGAAATCTGTATCGAACGGTGTCCGGCCGAAGCCCTTGCAATGGATGAAAATAACTCACAGATCGTCAACACCGACCGGTGTTTCGGGTGCGGCATGTGCGCTACCGGATGCCCGGAGGACGCGATCTCAATGGAAGCCAAACCGGATTTTCCGGTTCCGCCCAAAACTGTTAAAGAGCTGGTGGCAGCGTTGCAGAAAAAGTGATTAGTGAATAGTGATTGGTGATTCGTCTATCCCAGTTTATATTCCTTGAGCTTTCGCCAGAGGGTGGTGCGGGGAATGTTGAGGATCTGCGCTGTGAGGCTCTTGTTGAAACCGGTCGTCTCGAGGACCCTTGCAATATAGCGCTTCTCGAACTCGTCCAGGGGCAGCAGGCCTTCACCCTCCATGGTGTCAAACTCGAGATGCTGAATGTCCTGGGGTAAATCCTGGGGCCTTATCTGATTGCAGTCGGTCAAGGCGACCGCCCGTTCGATGATGTTCTCCAGTTCCCTTACGTTTCCGGGGAAGGTATAGCTCATGAGAATCTGAAGGGCCTGGGGCTGAATGCCGGTGACTTTTTTCCGGAAAGCCAGGCAATATTTCTCGATGAAATGACCGACAAGAAGCGGTATGTCGTCGCGGCGTTCGCTCAACCCGGGCAGGGGTATCGTCACCACGTTGAGCCGGTAGAAAAGGTCCTCGCGGAAGTTACCCTGCGCGACCTCATGTTTCAGGTCCCTGTTGGTGGCGGCGATGATCCGGATGTCCAGATCGATCGGCCGAATGCTCCCAACACGCAGAATACGCCTTTCCTGGATGACATGGAGCAGCTTCACCTGCATAGTGGGAGGCATCTCGCCGACTTCGTCCAGGAATACCGTTCCTCCTGAAGCTGATTCAAGCAAACCGATTTTGGTTGCTGCGGCCCCGGTGAACGCCCCCTTCTCATAGCCGAAAAGCTCGCTGCTGATGAGTTCCTCGGTGAACCCGCCGCAATTGAAACATACAAACGGATGATCTTTTCTCGGGCTAAGCCGGTGTATGGCCCTGGCCGCAAGGGCCTTCCCGGTGCCGCTTGAGCCCTGGAGCAAAATATTACAGTCCACCTCAGCGATTCTTTGAATCATGGAGAAAAGCTCTTTGACGGCCGGGCTGTTGCCAACGATCGTAGTCAGGCCGGCCGAAGACTTCAAGGCTTCGCGCAGACGCAGATTTTCCTGGCGCATGCTGATCCTGTCGATCGCCCCTCTGGCCAGCACGCGGATTTCGTTGAGCTTCAGAGGCTTTGTCGCATAGTGATACGCGCCTTCTTTGATGGCCTCGATAGCGCTGTCGATGGTTCCATAACCGGTGATGATGATCACCTCCGTTTCACTCCGAATGCCCTTGGTCCGGGCAAGCACCTCCATGCCGCCGGTATCCGGAAGCCTCAAATCGCAGAACACGACATCAAAGGGCTCCGCCTGCATGCGCTCCAAAAATGAGCGTCCGGCGGTAAACGCCTCCACCTCGCAGCCCTCCTTTGAAAGGGCCTGGCTCAGGCGGCGGCATACGGTGACCTCATCGTCAACTATTGCCACCCGTACCTGCTGCATATTCTCGTCTTTCTGTCGCGCGCATGGCGCCGGGAGCGCACCGCGGTCTCGACCCTACCGTTCGTCGAGGGATTCATCCAGGGCTTCATCGTTATCAGCACGGGCAACCGGCAACAGTACCGTGAATACGGTCCCCCTGCCGATTTCGCTTTTTACCTGAATCTGCCCCTGATGTCTTTTTACGATGGAATAGGCTACCGAGAGTCCCAAACCGGTCCCGCGGCCTACAGACTTGGTGGTGAAAAAGGGCTCGAAGATATGTTCGAGCGCCTCAGATTTTATTCCTGCCCCGGTGTCCCTGATATCGAAACGGACAAAATCCGGGGGCTCGGCCGCCACGGTTATCGTTATGGCCCCTCCCCCCGGCATGGCCTGCAAGGCGTTTAGCAGCAGGTTCATAAAGACCTGCTGCAAACTCCTTATGTTCCCGCGAACAGGCGGCAGCGCCTCGGGGATTTCCACTTCAAGGTTGATTCCGGCGAGCATAATCTGATTCTTAACGAGGGCAACGGTGCTGCGCACGATTTCCCTGGCCTCGATGCTGGAGCGGGCCGGACGTTCAGTGCGCGAGAAGTCCAGGAGGTTTTTGACAATCTCGCACGCCCTCTCCGATTGCGTGAGGATGTCATGGATCCATTCCTTAGCCTCGGCATCCATACTGCTGCCGTATTCCTCGAGGTAGGTCTCGGCCGTCAAAGAGATGTTATTGAGAGGATTATTGAGTTCATGAGCGATGCCTGCCGTGAACGTACCGAGTGCAGCGATCTTCCTGGCCTGCAGCAGGTGCTCCTGATTGGCTTCGAGTTCCCGGGCCATTCGGTCGAAAGCGCCTATGAGGCCATGAATCTCGTCGGTCTGCAATCCGTCATAGGAGGTTGGAGAGTAGTTACCCGTGGCCACGCCCTGGATAGTGGTTTGAAGCACCTTCAAAGGACGGAGCAAACCAAGGGACACCAGTCTTATCACTAACATCATGAGCAAAAAGACAATGCCGAGGAAAGCGAACGGAAGGACTGAGACTTCAACAATGGCCTTGCGGATTCTTTGCTGTTTTATCCTGAGGAACTTATCGGCATAATCGGTCAGTTCCTTGCCTTCCCGGCGTATCTGCTCAGGGTCGGCAGCAACCCTGCCTTCGGTCTCATATAGACCGAGCATCCGTTCGTAGTCGCCCAAAACACCCCGGAACTCTTCAAACGTTTTCCGGTCCGTAATGTTTATGATATCCCCGGAGAGTTCCGAAACGAGCGAGTCGACCACCTTGAAGTAATATCTTCCTTCCTGTATGCTCGCCACGTCATTGTAAAAAAGATAATTTTTCTCGAATCGGCGCATTTCGAGCATGTTGTTAAGAAGGTCATAATAGCGCTCGCCCAGGAGAAGACGGCCCTTTACCGTCGAGAGATTCCAAAGGTTGAGAAGCGTCAGGGCGGCAAGGGAGATGAAAGTTACCGCGAAGACGATAAATATCTGCCCTTTTATGGAACCCGTGAGCCACCTGAGGGCCGGATTGCCAAGAATGCGCGG
>JBKQTS010000258.1:0-22005 GCA_052143075.1 Syntrophobacteraceae bacterium
CCTATCACTGGCCCGGAAATGTCCGCGAGCTTGAGTCAGCTATTGAAAGAGCGATCATTCTGGCTGAAAGCGAGGTCATCGGAGAAGAGAACCTGGCCCATGAGATCGTTCACCCTTTGGGGAGTGAAAGTTCGTATGGAGGCATAGATCTGCCAGAAATATTAGAAAAGGACAAGGCCGCCCGTTCAGAGTCGGCGACGACGGAAAATCTCCTTACACTGGATGAGTCAGCATCCTGGCAAATCCGCCAGGCGCTTCAAATTTCCAATGGCAAAATAAGCGGCGACGGAGGGGCAGCCCAACTCCTCGGAATCAATCCCAACACTCTCAGAGGCCGTATGAAAAAGTTGGGTATTTCCATTAAATACGGAGCGCCATAACCTGCGCAGCTTTAGCGAGAAGCGAAAAACGGAAACGGGGTTCCTCCCTGCTTCTCGCTCCTCGCTCCTTGCTGCCCTCTTTATCAACGCGAATAAATTGGAGAGAGACAAGCAACAACAGTATCCCCAGTACGAAGAAAAACTTACCTTCTTTCAATCGCCACAACATTGGCAGAGCAGTAAGAACGGTCATCACACTCAAATACCTTTCTGTTAAACTCATCGCCGGATGTAAGGAGTCGCGCAGGAGATGACGGTTCAAATAGCCGCCATCTCCTAATCAGGGGGCTGGCAGGTTAACCGCAAGTCTCGAATAGTCGAGTTATCCTCTACTGCTTAAGCTGGATCGTTACAAGTAGAAAGCAGTGAAAGCATTTAGCTCACTAATAGCCCTGCGCTTACCGCCAACCTTTTCCAGAGCCGATCCAAGAGATTGAATCGGAAGTTAGCCTCACATCTTTGCCTTGACTTGTCCTTTTTGCCTCTGCTATCGTTCGCGGCACCGAATCCATGCTTTGGAGGGCCCAGAAGACAAATGAGAACAGCGGTTATTCTTGCTCCCGACGAGAGGGGAATGCTTAGGGCTTTCGGGATTCCATCCGTGCTCAGGCTGGCAGTTGTCGCCTCCAAGGTAGGTATTGAACGCGTCTTTGTGATTGGAAAAGTGAATTCATTGATTCCCATCCTTTCACACCTTGTTCCTCTCCCGAATTTTTATGCGGTGGAGTCAGTAGACATGCTCGGGCAGGTGATTCAAGGACTGGATATAGACGACCGAAAGGGAATCCTGGTGATGAGGGCCGATTACGTGGTGGATCGCCGTTCTCTCACTCACTTCCTGGAGAAAGCGGAAGAGCCGGGGATTTCCTTTATGGAGGCAGCGGGCGCCGGCAGCGGAGATGGGCTTTACCTCACCTCGCCTTCCGATCTTGTGCCAATTCTCCAAATACTGTGGGCCGTGGGCGAATCCAATCCCGACATCATGAGCCGAGCACGGCGCATCTCGAGCCCGAATGGGCTTCCTTATATTCCCAAGAGTGGAATTGAAGGCGGCAGAGAGGCTGAGGATCGGCTAATCGCTGCACTCGCTGCCAATACGAATCCCGACGACGGTCTGATGGCCCGGCATTTTAGTCGGCGGATATCGCGTCTTATCAGCCGAAGGGTGGCTTGTACAGATCTTTCCCCCAATCAAATCACTCTGATTGGCATGTCCATAGGCCTTTTCGGTGCGTTCTGCCTCTCTCGGGCCGGTTACGGAATTCAACTCTTCGGTTCTCTTCTCTTCGTGCTCTGTATCATCGTCGATGGTGTCGATGGAGAAGTAGCACGCCTGAAACTCAGAGAATCACTTTTCGGCCACTACCTTGATGTCACTACGGATAACATAGTCCATGCGGCGGTGTTTATCGGGATAGCGTTCGGTCTGTACCACAATACCGGTGATCCTGGCTACATTCGGGCGCTGTGGTTCATGCTGGGAGGTCTTCTTCTATGCATCATCTCCGTATATCAATGTATCCTGCGGCTGAGCCCCGATGTGATGGAACAGTCTCCAAGAATGATTCGAATCATGGCACTCATGAGCAATCGTGATTTTGCTTATCTGGTGGTTGCCCTTGCTCTAATCGGGCGCTTGAACTGGTTTCTACTGGGGGCTGTGGTTGGCTCTTACATTTTTGCCATCGGATTATGGACTATTAGCTTCCATGAGAAGCGCGGGCGGTTGCGGGACATGCAATAACTTGTCACGGGGCGCCGTGTGGGACATTCCCCGATACCCCGGGCGTCTTTTGATTTCCATATGGCGAAGAGATCTGAGTGCTTTTGCGTTGCTCTGACAGCAAGTTCGCGTAGCCGAGAAGCCCGATTCCGGTCCAGAAGATCTGCTCGAAGCGCAATGTGAGTCCATAGGCCAGGCCCATGACAGAGCCAAGGCCCACCACCTTGAAAGCAACGATTCTGGTACCCTCCTGGACCCCTATGTTCAGTGGGATGGCAAAAGCGAGCAGATCGAACCAGCTTCCCAGGAAATAAACTTCCGTAGCAGTCTCAAGGGAAGCATGATCGGTCAGACGAAAAAGAAAATACCATGCTTGTATGATGCCACATGCCATCCCTGCGATATGCCACAAAATGGCGGAGGGCAAATCGTAGGGATGGCTTTTGTAAAACTTCCTCAGCTCTTCATCTACGGCTGTGATGTGGTGGGCCGCTTTTTGCAGCATCTTTCCACCGGCTTTACGTGCAGCCAGCCATCGCACGATCACACCCAATTTGCCGTATTTTTGAACGAGGAGAAAGCCAATCATCCCCGAAGCCAGCAGCGCACTGCTCAAAAGCAGTGCAAGCCAGACTCCGGCCGGCAAATCGGCCCCCCAGAGACTGAAGATCGAGCCCAGAGATACGAAGAGAAGCTGCGCCAAGCTGTAGGCCAGCTTGCCGACGATCACTCCGGCAACTGCTTCTGTACCATTATGATTGACCGAAAGGAGCGTCCCCTTCGTCACCTCTCCACCCAAGGTAGCTGTGGGAGTGAGATAATTAATGGAATAGCCCGCCATGAGTATACGAAAGACTTGAAAAAGAGGAAGAGATCTGGCTTCACCGACAAGGCAGCGCCGCCAACCGAATGCGTGAAAGATATGGGCCACACCCCCGATAAAGATAAGGGGCGCCAGGCCCCAGCCTAACAGAACGAGCTCCTTCCATAATTTGTGGAACCCGATTTGCCATGTCAAGAACATGAGCAAGGCGGCTCCCAAGACAATGCTGATAATATGGAATCGCTTCATAAGCCAACTATTCAGGGTCCTGTTTAGTTTAGGTCCCCATATCCGGAGTCTAAGATTTTGCGGATCGGTTACAGCCGGTTTCATCCGTGCAGGTCCGAGTGAAATAATCGGCGATGCTCATGGCCGCAGACTGTTTGCATCGCGAGAAACTTGGCCAGTCGTTGAAGTCGATGAGAACGGCCTGATCGTGCCCTGCAAGAATAGCATCTCCTCCATAGACTTCGAGACCAACGGCTGAAGCCGCCCTTTGCGCGACGGCCGCCAATTGCTGAACATGCGAGCCTATATCTTCATCGGATGAGCAGAGAAATGCACGGAAGAAGTACATGTCCCGGCCCACACCGTAGAACTTGACTACCGGTCCTTCCACATTTTGCTGAACGAGTATGTGGCGAACTTCCTGTGCGCGAAAGTGTTGCACGGCGCAGGCTATCTCCTGCCGCGATCTTACCAGTCGGACGTCGTCTGCCTGAATGGCGGCATGCACATCACCGCGCTTTAGCCAGATCGCTCCGGACCCATCCAAGTTGCATAATTCTTCGGCTTCCTGGATGGGCACTATTCGGCTGAAAGGCAGAGAAAAGCCGGTCCGGAGAAGAATGGGTGTGAGCAGCCTGCGATGGCAGCTGCGAACAGATTCAACGGAGTTGATGATCCTGGAGCCCTGTTTGGCCCAGTCTTCGATGATGCCAAGGGCGTGTTCGGATCGTGCCATACTTAAAACATATGAGGGCCTTGTCATGGAATCAGCCAATCCTTCTGCATTGATGCTGCTCACATTGGGCACGAGCCTGGATAGCTCGGTCAGAGTGGCATCGAGAATAGCGGCGTCGTCGCTAACTTTGCCGGGTGAGAAGATCTGCTCCCGGTATATGCCAAGCACAGAGGTCGATTTCATATTTCGTCCATCTCTCGAACAAAAGCTTCCGCCGTTGCTATGTCCTCTGGAGAATCGACGTCGACGGTCTTGCCCGCCGGGAGCCCGTAGATCGGGTGGCCTTCGTCCACGAGGAGGCCAAGAAATTGGCGAAGTGCGCCAAATCGAAGCTGCCGTGCCATATCAATCAGGGAGAAAACATCGGGGGTAATATAATAAAAGCCGGCAGTCACATACTGGCTTCCGGCAGCTCGCTCTCCGATGACCGTTATTCTTTTCCGGTCGTCAGTGACTACCCATAGGGGCTTCTCATCATCTATGAAATGGGTGAGCGCAAAAACTCCCTTCGCTCTCGGCAATCGACTCGCATGCTGAATGAAGTTTTCCAAACTCTTCAGTGCAAATACAACATCCACCGTGAACAGAAGGAAGGGCTCATCCTTTAGAAGTGGGGCGAGAGAGAAAAGGCTCTCCATAGAACTTGGAGTTGTCTTGACGACGAGTTCTACGGGCAGGGGCCAGGGGGTGGAACGCAAATAACCGGCTACGGTGGGGTTGAGATCATTTACGATACATGCAACAGACTCTGCCTTGAGTTTTGCGGATGCATCGATGATCCTTGCAATTAGGGGACGTCCTGCCACCGGCAAAAGCGGCTTAGGAGTTGTAATCCCTCCACGAGTCAGTCGTTCTCCCTTTCCCGCCGCTATGATCCCGACCTTCATGAGAGCATAAACTCCAGTTCAGTCAGGCTTGAAATCACGGCATCAACCGGTTCAGGTTTTTCCGGCAGCCGAGGATGTGGGCCTTTCATCCAAATAGTTTTCATTGCGAGCCTGCGGGCGGGCAGCATGTCACGATCGTAGGAATCTCCGACAAATATGGCCTCAGCCGGCTCTACACCGAGTTCATCCATAGCGAGCCTGAATATTCCTGGATCAGGTTTACTGATTCCAATTCGAGTTGAATCCAAAATCACATCGAGTGATTTCGCCAGCCCGGCTTCTCGACAAACAGCGGTAACATTGCCATAGAAGTTGGATACGACGCCAAGCCTGAAAAAATGCTTCAAACGGCTCAACAACCGCTCGTTTCGCTGAAGAACGATCTCAGTTCTGGAGCAGAATCGATCCACCATGATTTGTTTCTTGAGTGTGTCCGTCAACTGTAAGGCTGAAAATTGCAGGTGAACGTGGTAGCTCATGAGAGGTCTCAACCCCAGGTCGAGCACCTGCGGATCTTTGCAGCACAGCTCGCCAGCCCGATAGAAAACCCGCTTGATTTCTTCACGCGGAAGGTCAATGTTTGCCTCTTCATAGAGTTCATAGAACCGATCCAGCCAGTGTTCACCATCGGAATCGAGCGTACCACCGAAATCGAACAAGATGGCCTTACAATTTGTAAAGGGCTTAGAATTCATAGACATAAAAGGCTCGAAATTTCCTTGTAGAAATGAGAGCTACTCTTCCCGCCTTTCTTGAAAAAGTTGATCGAAAACAAACCAGGAAACCTGGAGGTGTCAACCACTAAGTTGACCTGGCCGCCGGGTGTATTTGGCGATCCGGTCCTCGGTTCGAACTTATTTCCTTGCGCGCATGTAAGTATTCGAGGAATTCTTTTCCTTCACGCAACCGGCGAAACAACACCTTGCGATCTGTCGACATCTCGCGGACCATTCGAAAGATGGGTTTAATGCGAAAATAGAAGCGGCGGTATAGGCGCTCCACTGCATCTTCGATTTGATCGCTGCTTAGGCCGGGGTAATGAAGAGTCGACATCTGAATACCGCTTTCCGCCAGCAACGGATTATCGTCGAGCCAGCCGTTCCGAACCGCCTCGTCGTAGAGTTCAGTGCCTTGAAAAGGTGCGGCAATGGAGACCTGGATGGTATAGGGGTCCAGTTCCTGTGCAAAACGTATTGTCTTTTCTATGGTCTCATGAGTCTCGATCGGCAGGCCGATGATGAATGTGCCGTGGACTTTTATGCCTAGTTGATGGCAGTTCCTCATGAACTTGCGGGCCATGTCGAGTGTTGTGCCTTTTTTTATGCGATCGAGGATCTGCTGGTTGCCGGATTCAAAGCCGACCACCAGGACCCGAAGGCCGTTGGCTCGGAGGTGTTTGAGGGTCTCGTAGTCGACATTTGCGCGAGCATTGCAAGACCAGGTGAGTTTGAGCCGGGCGAGTCCCTTGCTGATTTCGATAGCCCGAGCCTTATCGACAGTGAAGGTATCGTCATCAAAAAACCATTCACGGGCTTGAGGAAACAGTTCCATGCCCTGCTGCAGTTCTCGAATGACTGTGGCCGGGCCCTTGGCGCGATACTGGTGCCCCCCGACGGTCTGAGGCCAAAGGCAAAAGGTGCATTTGGAGGGGCAGCCGCGCCCGGTGTAGAAAGACACATAGGGATGAAGCAGATAGCCGACGAAGTAATTGTTGATGTTCAGATCTCTATGATAGACAGGGAAAACGCTTGGCAAGGAATCCGGATCGAGCAGGATCTCGCGTTCCGGCGTATGGCGTATGGAGCCATCGGATGTTCGGTAAGTGAGGCCTTTAATTTGATCAAAGTTATCTCCTCGGGCCAAATCGAGACAGGTATAATCAAACTCGTTGCGGCACACGAAATCGAGCACAGGAGCCTTAAGCAGAGTCTGTTCGGGAACAACGGTGACATGGGCTCCGACAAATCCTATTTGTGCATGCGGATTATGAGATTTGAGGGTTGCAGCGCATTTGATGTCGTTTGAAAGGGACGGTGAACTGGTGTGGATAATGATCAACTCATAGCCGGTTGCGATCTGAAGCACGTCCTCCATGCTCAAATGATGAGGTGGGGCATCGATCAATTTGCTGCCGGATACTAGTGCCGCAGGCTGGGCCAGCCAGGTAGGATACCAATTGGAAGTGATTTCCCTTCTTGCCGGATAGCGTGCGCCCGCGGCGCCATCGAAACCATCGAATGAGGGTGGGTTCAGAAAAAGCGTTTTCTTCAAGATGATCAAATCTCCACTTAATCACCATATGCGCCCATGAATGTATTCCCCATATGGCCCATCCTCAGGCCATCTTTGCGCCCGACGTGATAGTTTGCAGAGGCGAGGTTCACTCAAGCCTCCTCTGTAATCTCACACGTTGATGTGCCGAAGAATCCTTTCTCAAAAAAGACGCACAGCCGCCTCAATGATTCGTTCTTTTCTCGGCCGTTTCTCAGAGATAGCGGTCAGAATTCTTTCCCCAAAACGCTAGCACAATATTGGTTTAAAATAAATGCACATTCGACTTTCCCGGAGAGACTAGTGAATCAGCCTGAAAATACCTGTAAAAGATATTGTCAGGAGCCGTATTAATGCCAAAGTGTTTTATCGTTTAATTCCAGCTACCATAATCCTATAGCTGAACATTTGCAGCCTCCTTCTCAACAGCCGGAGTCGGATCTTCCAAAAAAGACAAAATTGCGGGCAGGATGAACAGCGCGGCGAGAAGAACACAGATGCTTCCTGCACACGCCACAAAACCAAGGCTGAAAATCCCCCTATGGTTCGATATCATCAACGTGCCAAAGCCAATAGTGGTGGTTAAGGCTGCCAAGATGACCCCTTTGCCCGTGCTGAAGCGGAGGCGCCCATAGCCTGCATGGCCCTCTCGCCATCTGTGTAGAATAATCACCCCGTATTCCACGCCTGCCCCGACCACGAGCGGCATGAATATGCTGTTTGCAAGATTGAAATCCATGCCTGCGGCGCCCATTATGCCCGCTGTCCATATAGTGCCGGCCACCAACGGAACAAGCGATATCAGCATAAGGCGCAAACTTCGGAATGTAAACGCAAGAAGCAGCGAAATCGAGATCAGTGCGTAAATGGAAGCGGCAATGGACGCTTTTTTGAAGGCTGACGCAAATACGTGGAGATGGACAGGGTCACCCAAGACGTCAGGGTCGACTGATTGGAGGTCGTTGACAAATCGCGCCAGCGTTCCTTCCTCCCAGACCGACTCCCTGGGATAAATCCTGATAAGGTATTGATTGCCCTGTAAAAACTGGTCTCTGAGTTGAAGGGGAATATCCTTGACGGTCATTGGCGAAGCCGAAGAGCTCTCTCTGATAAGTGCCCACTGGTCCACGATGTCTTTGTAGAAACGCTGGCGGTATTCCGAAAGCCTCTGGAGCGCCGCGGGTGAGTCATCGAGGGTTTGAGCGATCTTGTCAATGGATTCCTTGACCTTCATCATCTGTCCTACCAGAGGCTTGGAAGCTCCCCATTTCTCAGCCAGCTGGTCCTGCATCTTGAACCTGATTCTCTGAAGGACCTCGATCAAGTCGGCCTTGTAGGATGAATAGGCCTCCTGGTCGGAACCGGCGTCAAAATAGTCGTGGTTCGGCTCTGTGGCTGAACTCGCAACAGACGGGTTCATGTCGGGAGCCAGCAGAGAAATAGACCTCAAAACCGGTATTTTTTGTTCCTGGTTGCCGGGAAGGAGCGAAAAGACGTTATCCACGTCAGAAACTGTCCGCAGGGCTTTGAATTTTGCCGACTCGCTCATCACCTTTTCAGGGGAGTCCGTGAGCACTGCCGCCGAAATAATTGAGTGTTCTGAATTTTCGACCAGGACTTTTTCCCAATAGACAGATTCCGCGTCTTTGGACTGAAGGCGCATTGGATTCAGGTCGAACTGCACGCGGGAAGCGGCGAGGGAACCCGCTACACAGAAGCTAAGCGCCAGTGCGAGGACGGCTCGTACCCCTGCGGGGCCGAGCCGCAGAAGGTACCTGTTATTGTCCTGAGCGTTTGCTCGGCTCAAAGCGGGCTTTTCGGCAGCCAGAAAGTGACTCAGTGCGGGCAGTACCGTGAAGTCGGCCAATACAGTCAGAAGAATCCCCATTCCGGTTATCATGCCGAGTTCCATCAGTCCGCGAAAGCCGGTAGGAACAAAGGAAAAAAATGAAACTGCGGTTGCCAGGCCCGCCAGCATTATTCCGGGGCCGGATTTTTCCATGACCCTTTTGATAATAGCTGAGCGATTTCCGCCAACAAGGTCCTTTTCCTCTTCAAATCTGGCAAACCAGTGGATCGCGTAATCAACCCCGAGACCGCAGAGTATCGGTGCAAAAACAATCGAAAGCATATTCAAATGACCGATGACAATAGCCGTCCAGCCAATTGTCCAGCAAATGGCCACGACGAGAGAAATGAGGATTATCAGTGGATGGCGGAAGCCTCGAAGAAAGAGCACCATTATCAGCAGGACCCCTAGCAGCGATACCCAGGTCGCCTTGGTCATATCCGCCATTGCCGTTAGCATTTCATCGTTGTTAAGCGCTTCCTGCCCCGTGACCCCGGCCTCAACGTCGCCGAAGGACGATGCCCTGAGTTCCTGTATATACTCTCGCAGTCTGACCTGGGATGCTTGAGTCCTGGAAACCTGTCCGCTAACATTCAGGGGCATGACCGCTGCCAGCAGAAACTTCTTTTTGCCTTCCCAAAGGTAGCCCTCTTTTTCGAGGTCCCAGGCCCCGCTTTTGAAAAATGAGGACCAGGGGGAAGCATAAGCCGGCGTTCCGGACAGATACCGTGAAAGGCCATCCAGAACCTTTATCAGAAACTCGAGGTCCATCGGCTCGGTATCACCACCGGATTTCTCCGCGGTCACCTCATCGTCGAGAAAACCGGTAAAAAACTCGCCGACCATTCTGGACGCCATATCCTGGTTTACAAGTCTGAAAAAATTGAGCAGATCCGGGTTGGCGGCCATCTTGTGAACGAGCGGCGAATTCTGTTCGAGTTTATTCCTGATGCTGACGAGTTCGTCTTCATTGAGGTAATAGAGCAGCCATTTCTTGAACTCATCCGGGTTGATCCTGTAAAAAACGTCCTGAAAATGTTCGGGGTCAGCGTAGATTTTTGTCACTATGGCGTTCATGAACTCGATGGCGCGGTCCTGGGTGGGGCCTCGAACAACGAGAGCGAACGTGGTTGTGGCGTGAAAATCAAATTGGTCTAACATATGGGACTTGGCTATAAGGGGATGTCTGGTGGAAATGAGCGAGAGTGGATCGGTTTGCACTTCGAGACGCTCAGCCGCGATCCATATCGAAGCGACTACGCTAAGAAGCGCGGCCGCCAGAATAAAACGTGGCCTGGGAAGGACCCAGACCACAAGATTTTTCAGCAAACCGTTAAGGAGATTCATCCTTGACCTGGCTGGAGACTCGTAACAATTTTCATATAAAGATCAAATACGCACTTCCATGGCAGGTTGTTCAAGGCATATCTGTTCTTTTCCCTGTCGCATAATCCAGACGCGCAAGCGACACGTGGTAATTATACAGCGACTGGAGATAATTGCCCTGGTTTTTTCCATAACGGTCT
The DNA here is from genome assembly GCA_052143075.1 of Syntrophobacteraceae bacterium. Taxonomy (GTDB): domain Bacteria; phylum Desulfobacterota; class Syntrophobacteria; order Syntrophobacterales; family Syntrophobacteraceae; genus SbD1. The sequence goes on from JBKQTS010000258.1 coordinate 10,424, forward strand.
ATGGCATCGAACATATCCCGGGCCGTGCCGATCCCCAGATCGAAATTGGAAAAAGCCGTAACAATCCAGCGGCGGGAACCAATGGCGGCCTGCTCATAAGCCGTGAAGGATTTGTAGGCTTCAACAGTGTCCTGGTAATATTTCACCACCTCGACGGGGATGTTTTTTTCGGCGAATTCCTGAGTATTGCGCATCTTCTGATACTCGGCCCTGGCTTTGTCGAGCTTTCCCTGTCCGATACCGAAATCGAGGTGCCATTGGGCCCCGGCAAAGACTCCGGCGTAAGAATGGTTGAAATCATCGGTTATGTATGAATTATCGAATTTTTCACGGTCGGGTGCGCCGGCAAACGATCCTGTGGCGGCGGCAAAAATGGAGGGATACAGGTCGGCTTCGGCGGCGTCAGTAAGTTTTTCCTTGGCTGCGACCCCTTTTTTGACCTCCTGGATCTCGGGTCTGTTTGCGATGGCACGCTGGATGTATTCATCTTCAGGTTCAAGCTCCGCCGGATTTTTGGGCAGTTCAGTCTCTTTGAGTCTCAATTCTTCGTGATCGGGTAATCCGACTGCTTTTTTCAGAGCGGCGTAGGCAGTGAGAGATCCTGACTCCGCCTTGGCGGCAAAAGCCTTAACCTCGGCTGCAAAAGCGTCCATCCGGTAAAGATCGCTGGGGTCTACATTTTTTGCTTTGAGTCCGAGTAACCGTTTGATGCGTTTGCCGGCGTCATCTATATACGTGTCGGCATCCCTGGCGGCGTTCTTGCCATGCAGCGCTATAAGATATGCGTAGTAAAGCTCCTTGACGTTCAGAACAATCTTGTTTCGCCGCTCTTCTCTGGCGGCTGTTTGAGCTTCGACCCCCAATGCGGCGGCATCTTTGCGGTTGGATATCTTCCCGAAGGTATAGAGAGGCTGTGTGATAAAAAAATCGAGCCTTCCGAAAACACTGATATTCCCAAATCCTTCATCATGCGAAACGATCACGCCCGTTTTTGGACCCGTCAATACGACCGTGGGGAATTTAGCGTCTTCGGCCGGACCTCCTGTTGCTATAACATCAAGTTGCGGCAGCAGGCCGCCCTTGGCCTCTTTATATTCGCTTTTGGCCACCAGGATATCCTGTTCGGCCATTTTTAACTCAGGGCTGGTTTTCAGCGCCATTTGGATAAGTTGATCCAGACTGAGGGTCTGCGGTTCGGCAACTTGAGAGGTCCCAAGGCTCAACGCGACGATAAAAAAACAAAGGAGCACCTGTAAAGAACGGCTTGGCATTACGGCTTTTTTAGTCATCGCGCGGCCCTTGTGAATTGGAATTAATTTCAGATAATGGCAAACTTTTATACAGTACTTGTCGTCTGATTTAAAGAATTAATCTTTAACGGGAACTATGCAAAAAATTCCGTACTCACATACTCCCAATGGTCCTTGTTGATAATACTCTGTCAGCTCGTCTGCGTCGATCTGCTGCATGATATCAAAAAAACACGCGATTTAGCCATCTATACGGTTTTTCTTGTTCTGCTCATTTGCTCGAACCCGGGCTCCGTATTTCTCGCGCCGCTGATTGTTTTCGACGCCTACAGGCATAGACAAGGGGGGCTTCGAACGCAGATTCCTTCCGCTGTCCTGCTTCTGACGATGGTGATTTATGCGATTGTTAGCAGTTCTCGCGCCCATTGGTTTCAATACAGCGTTGTGCAAGATACCATACGCGCCATTGTCGAACGTGTAATTTTTGAAGCTATGGCAGGCTGCGTGCCCCGATACCTCCTGCAAAAATATTACATTCGGAATAATGCATCAACTATGCACTTCGCTAACGCCGAACCGAATTTCGAGTCCGATTCCGCCCGAAAAAACTCCCTTGACAACCGGATAGACCGCAAAATCATACGATTCCCCAATCAAACATGCAAGTGAAACATCCCTGAGACTGGTTTTTGCAATTTCAGATACAAGGACACACCTCCTCCCAACAGTTGGTGAACGCCTTCCGCAGCCACCGGGTGGCAGGTTCAGGCGAATAGGATACGATAGTAACGGGCGAGAGAAAAAGCCGATAGATACAGCCATCATGGCACAGGGAGGTCAATATTCTTTCCCTTATACTGACCTGTCCTCTAAGGCGGCCGTCCCTATACACGCAGTGGTAATCCAGCCTGCGAGACTGTCGAAAAAGCCCAAATGTTTCCATTTTGGAGAACTTACATATAGTAAATTCAAGTGTTTACATGTCGAAAAGAACCCGTTTTAAGGTTTTTCGACAATCTCCTCCTCTGTACGTAACAAAATAGGTTTTTGACCCCAGAAAGATCTGGGGCACTATCTGCCTGTTATTTCAGGTGAAAAGCAGAAAGGATGCAGAAAATGGCCCCGGAAACTTTTTTCAGATTTTGTTACGTGCAGAGGAGAGTTATCCCGAGTTTCTGCTAGGGTTTGCTCCTCACGTGTTGCCTGTCTCGACTTGTCCGGCCCTATGCAGAGAAACTCGCTAGGTGGGCCGATGCGAATATCCAGGATAATGGACGCCCCTCGCAGTCCAAATGCAGTCAGGAATCCCGCCAATTCAGCAATCGGCCCGTCAATGCTGGGCTGACGGCAAAGACCACATCACCGAAATGATGGCCAGGATGCTTGCACTGAGGGGTTCGTTTGCCGCCGCTATGATCACTCCTTGCTTGAAGGTTCCCTTTTTTCGGCGTTACTTCAATCTGCTTTTAGGTATACCCTCGTATAGGGTACAGAATATGGAAGGTATCTGAGCGTCGATTATGGTACAGCTTATATTCAGCTCGAAATCGATAACGCAAAAATTGATCCGCGAAGCATTTCCTCCATGTTCGATGCGGTTCTTCTCATCCATTGACCTTTACGATAGGAAGTAGTTTTCCCGATTGCGTAAACTGGGTGGAGCAGTATAATCCGAAATTAATGCGCACATAGACTAGGCATCCTAAATGATAAGGGGCCGCTCGCATGAGCAGCCCCGACTACGAATCTGCAATCGGCGTGATTACGAGTTGCACTTTCAATTTCCTTTGAAAGGAAAACGTCGTGCTGTGGTCATCTGCTTTTTGGAAAATGGCGGCAACGGCTGCCCTTATTTTCTTCTTATGTAGCTGCACTGAAACTTATTATTCACAAAAGTCGGTAGATAAAAATCAGCAGAATGATCAAATTGCCTGCGAAAACGTGCCAGTTAATCTCAAAGTCATTAGAGAAACTTTGGCCTCTTTGGAGAAAGGCGCTGCAGGGAAGGAAGGCCCATCCAGCATGTCTTTAATTGAAATGGCCCGTCTCTGCTTTATTCTGGGAGAACTGACAGGAGGGGATGAGAGGCTGGTCTATTTCAATAAAGGGAAATCCTACTCTGAGTCGCTTGTTCAGAAACAGCCAGAGAGAGTTGAGGGGCACTATTGGCTAGCCCTTAATCTTTGTGGAATTGCGGAGGCCCTCGGGGGAGGAAAAGCTCTTCTTCTGATTCCAACGATCGTCGATCATCTGGAAAAGGGCCGGTCGCTTGATGAAACCTACGAACAGGGTGGACCGCTTCGTGTTCTCGGCCGCATATATTGCGAGGCTCCGGATTGGCCGCTATCAGAAGGCAACCTCAGCAAATCATTAAAAAGTCTACGAACCGCTGTTAGAATTGCCCCAGAGAACAGCACTAACCATCTGTACTTGGCAAAAACTCTTATCGAGCTCGGTAAACTCGAAGAGGCTTTTACGGAGCTCAATCGAGTCCTTACCTCTAAACAGGCCGTTTTGCCCTGCAAGCTTGAGGAAGACCAAAAAGAAGCGTCTGATATAATTCAGGAATGCAAACCAGGGAAAATAGGAACGCAGAAGTGAATCCATTTTGACAATTCTGCCCGGTAATCCAAGTCAGACTCCCAGGTTGCCGCGCAATTTGGATTCCAGTTATGGCGCCGACCTAAACTTAAATGAGGGAATGAACAAAAGGAAAGTACGTCACGAGAGTGCTTTTCTTGTAAAGTTTCCAGCTTGCCAACATCCTAACTTTCCGATTTCTCAAGATATGATTCGCCTTTAGAATCCCACCGAGAATTGCGACTTGGGAATGCGCAGCTTTTTCCTGTTGCTAAAATGGCGAGAGGATCTCGATCGTGAGGAAGTTGGAGATTGTTATTCAGAAATTAGGATAAATATTATGGCAGATTTCACCGAATTATCAAGCATATAGGAACCAATGAAATACCTTTAGGAGTATGTCGATTCCTCAAGTTACCACTCTAAAGGTTGCGAGTTCAACACATCCGGGTCATTACCGTTCTGGTGGCTCGCCCAAGCAGGATTTTCACCTTTGGTAAGATCCAGCGAATTTCCAGCCAATAATTCACTGCGGTTTCGCATCCAAGCCGTGTATTATGGCGGTGGTATGAGATTCATTAGATTGTACCGAATGCCATCAAACCCAATTGCCAGCGGGGCGGATAGCCCGGATAAAAAAAGACTTATCGGGTCACCGCTCGTCAGGAAGAACTCTGATCCAACAACACGAAAGGACACTATTTTGCATCAACTGAGACTGGCAATTATGATGGGTTGGTGTGTGCTGCTGATTTTTGCGCTCAGCGGTTGCATTGCATATGTTGGATCCGATTCAGCCCGATCTAATCTCAATGTAGAGACCGTTTCCAAAATCATACCGCGAAAGTCGACCAAGGCAGATGTTTTAATGATGCTGGGGCAGCCTGACGAGGTTTTGGCAGACGGGAAGCAATTTAGGTATGTGAGGAAATATCAACTTGTACCATGTAACATTTAAAATTGCGGATAGAGACGCTTCAGCTTGATCCGAGCGTCCGTGGTAGTGAACTGCCAATCAATTTTTCTTGTGCTGTTGTTCCGGTCTCGACCCCATGCCGCCACTTCCGTCTGCATGGTTTCTATGTCGGCAATCCGGTGATCGAGGCACTGCCCTTTCAGGACGCTGAGTTCAATCTCTGCCATATTCAGCCACCTTCCGTGTTTGGGTGTGTGATGAATTTCAAGCCTTTCCACCAGTCGTCTAGCCTCGTCGGGGACGAACGTTTCGTAGAGTGAGGCAATACCGTGGGTGTTCAGATTGTCCATCACCAGACGAACCTTGATCGCGTTCGGATACCGCTCATCAAGCATCTGCTTGATCTGAATCGCCCAATCCTTTCTGGTACGGCGTTCCGTGACCGCCACATGTCTCTTGCCGGCCAGTGGCTCCACTTCCATAAAGATTTGCGCTACTCCGTTTCTAACGTATTCGTCGCCAATGCGTTTCGGCTGACCCGGCGCGCACGGTATAGGCTCACGAACTTCGCCGATCATTTGCTGGCAAGATTCATCCATGCAGACCACTGGATAGTCAGAATCGTACGGCAGGTGATAGACGGCCAAGACATCCTCCATATACGCTACAAAGGCTGCACTCCCTTCTGGAGGGATTTTCCAGTACTTGCTGAGACGAGGTTTAAGTTTGTTTTTTTTAGAATCCGCTGCACGGTCATATGCGATACTGATGATGCAATGTTAAGTTCGACAACTTTGTCAGCAAGAAGCCTGACAGTCCATCGAAGGTGTCCCTCCGGAGTATCTGAGCAAGCCAAGGCGATTAGTCTTGCCTCAAATGCACCGTCAAACGTGACTTCCCGTGGTGGCTTTTCACGCTGCTTGCGTTCAAGTGCGGCCTCAAAGCCATTCTCCACAAAACGCTTTTTGAGGTGTTCGATTGCCCGACTGGATACCCCCAGCGCTTCGGCCGTATCTGCAACGCTCCATCCCGGGCCATCGGCACCGGCGTCACACAACAATAACGCACGGGCATGGATAAAGCTTCTGGCGTGGGTCTTTCCGCGTCGCGTCAACGTCTCAAGTTCTTTGCGCTCTTCCTTGGTGAGCGTTACTCGGTATCTCGGTGACATGGCGGTCTCCTTGATTGAGTTACCGCCAGTATATCACATGTTACCTAAATGCGAACTATTAAATGTTACATGGTACTAGTATTACTAGTCAGAGTCGGGACAGGCCCTTCATAAAAGACAGAATAGCGGGCAGGATGAACAGCGCAGCAAGAAGAACACAGAGGCTTCCTGCCCACGCCACAAAACCCAGGCTGAAAATCCCCATGTGGTTTGATATCATCAACATGCCAAAGCCAATAGTGGTGGTTAAGGCTGCCAAGATGACCCCTTTGCCCGTACTGAAAGGAAGGCGTCCATACCCTGCCTTGCCCTCTCTCCATCTCTGAAGAATGATCACCCCGTATTCTACGCCGGCCCCAACAACGAGCGGCATGAATATGCTGTTTGCAAGATTGAAATCGAAGCCTGCGGCCCCCATTATGCCCACTGTCCAGACCGTCCCGGCCACGAGCGGAATAATAGATATAAGCATGAGCCTCAAACTGCGGAATGTAAATGTAAGAATCAGCGCAATGGCGATCAGTGCGTAAATGGAAGCGCTGATTGACGCTTTCTTATAGGCCGACGCAAAGACATAGAGATAAACCGGGTCACCTAGGACATCAGGGTTAACTGATTGGATCTCTTTGACAAAGCGGGTCAGCGTTCCTTCCTCCCAGATCGGCTCGCTGGGATAAATCCTGACAAGGTATTTGCCATCCTGAAAAAACTGGTCGCTCAGCTGCAACGGAATGTCTTGGATACTCATCGGAGAGGCGGAAGAACTCTCCTTGATCAGGGTCCATTGCTCCACGATGTCTTTTTTAAAATGCCGGCGGAATTCGAAAAGCGTCTCGGAGTCAACAGGTGAATTGTCAAGCGACCGGACGATTCCGTCTATCAGTTTCCTGACTTTAACCATCTGTTCTACGAGAGGTTTGGAAGCCCCCCACTTCTCAGCCTGTGCATCCTGCATCTTAAACCTGATCCTTTGAAGGACCTCGATCAATGCGGCCTTATAGGATGAACCGTCGCCAGTCTCTGCTGCAGCATCGAGATCGCTATGGACCTGCTCAGAGTCCAAACGTGCAATCGAGGGTTTAAGATCGGGAACCAGCAGAGCAATAGAACTCAAAACCGGTATTTTTTCTTCCTGGTTGCCGGGAAGGAGCGTAAAAATGTTATCCACGTGCGAAACGGTTTGCAGACCTTCGAATTTTGCCGACTCCTTCTTCGCTTCTTCCAGGGAGTCCGTAATTACGGCCGCCGAAAGAATCGACCGGTCGGCATTTTCGACCAGGACTTTTTCCCAATAGACAGATTCCGCGTTTTTGGACTGGAGGCGCAGAGGATTCAGGTCGAACCCCACACGTAAAACGCTAAGGGAACCAACTATACACAAGATCAGGGCCACTGCGAGCACCGTTCGCACGCCTCTCGGCCCGAACCGCAGAAGATACCTGTTATTTGCCTGACCGCTTGATCGTTTAAATAGGGGTTTTTCGACAGCCAGATAGTGACTGAGTGCTGGTAGTACCGTGAAGTCGGCCAAAATGATGAAGAGAATCCCCATCCCGGTTATCATACCGAGTTCCATCAGTCCTCGAAAGCCGGTAAGAACAAAAGGAAGGAAAGAAAATGCGGTGCTTAAACCTGCCAGCATTATTCCCGGGCCTGACTTATCCATGACCCGTTTGATAATAGAGGAGCGAGTTCCGTCGTGGAGGTCTCTTTCCTCCTCGAATCTGGCAAACCAGTGGATCCCGTAATCAACTCCAAGACCGCAGAGCATCGGCGCAAAGACTATGGAAAGGATATTCAAGTGACCTATGAAAAGTGCCGTCCAGCCGAATGTCCAACATAGACCCACAATAAGAGATACAGCTATTATCAATGGGTGACGAAAGCCGCGCAGGAACACGACCATTACCAGTATGACTCCCAGCATCGATAACCAGGTCGCCTTGGTCATATCCGCCATTGCCGTTAGCATTTCATCGTTGTTAAGCGCTTCCTGCCCCGTGACCCCGGCTTCACAATCACTGAAGCCGGATGTTTTGAGTTCATGTATATAATTTCTCAGTTGGGTCAACGATCTATGGGTTTTGCTCACCTGCCCTGAAACTTTGCTGGGCATGACCGCGGCTATCAGCAGCTTCTTTTTGCCTTCCCAAAAGTAGCCCTCCTTGTCGAGGTCCCAGGCCTCGCTTTTGAAAAGTGAGGACCAGGGGGAAACGTACTGTTGTGTGCCGGAAAGATATCCCGAAAACCCATCAAGAACCTTGATCAGGAATTCGAGGTCCAACGGCTTGGCGTCTTTACCGGGGCTTTCCGGGGTCACCTCCTCGTCGAGAAAGCCGGTAAAAAACTCGCCGACCATCCTGGACGCCATATCCTGGTTCACCACTTTGAAAAAGTTGAGCAAGTCAGGGTTGTCGGCCATCTTGTGGACGAGCAAGGAGTTCTTTTCGAGTGTGTTCCTGACACTGTCGAGTTCGGATTTATCGAGGTAATAGAGCAGCCATTTTTTGAACTCATCCGGATTGATTCTGTAAAATACGTCTTGAAAATGTTTGGGGTCGGCCTGGATTTTTGAAACTATGGCGTTCATGAACTCGATGGCCCTGTCCTGTGTGGGGCCTCGAACAACGAGCGCGAAGGTGGTTTTGCCGTGAAAATTGAATTCGTCCAACGTCTGCGATTTGGCTATAAGGGGATTTCTAGCGGAGATGAGCTCAAGCTGGTCGGTTCGTACTTCAAGCCGAACAGCCGCAAGCCAGAGCGAGCCGATTACGCTCAGCAATGCGGCTGCCAGAATAAAACGTGGACTGGCAAGTGCCCAGGCTACTATCTCTTTCGTAAATCTCGTAAGCAGATTCATTTTTATCCTGGCCGGAAACCTGTAACAATTTTCATGTAAAGATCACAATTGAATGATACTCGTATCCGTGATTCCATCTGTTTTGTTGGCTATGAAGAGGCCATAGAATCTGTAGCCGATCGCAAACACGCATAAAGCGACAAAAACTAAAGTGAGAGCGTTCATCTGGATTCCCTTTCACTCTATCAAGTCTGTCCACTACTCACTGTTAACTACATCTAAGGGGCAGGCGGTATTTTCATGACAGCTTGGTATGGGGCTTACCACCCCCCAGCCCCCACAGCAGAAGGTTTTCGGTTTTGAGGCAATGTCATTATCTGGATTTTCCACTCCGCGAACGCTTTTGTGCGCATCGACGGTTATCGCTCTGAAATCACGGATACCAACAGTTCTGCTGGCTGTTACTCGAAATGTGAGCACGAGAGCCATTACAATTCCCAAAACCGACAAATATTTGAGTGTAGTATTCATTTGGTTCTCCTTTTCTAAAGTCGGTGATGACCGACTTGGTAATGCCCGCAACCTCTGCCGGTGAATAGAGCCATACTCATGCCATGGCCTCTCTCTCTTTGCTCACCGAACTAACCAGCACCTTGGTTTTCTGCTTTTAAGTTCCGCAGTTGCTGGATAGATTTGGCAACATTGATGCCAAGGGGCGAAAATTCGCATCTATTTTGTAGATGATTGAAATTTAAGGAAAATCAAGACTAGGGGCGGTTTGGTGGAATGAGCTGGCTCCGGAATTAACGAAATAGGATATATATTTTTGTTACATATCAAATTTTATCTAAATTTTGCTTAATCCCGTGAAAAACAAAAATTGAGTTCACTTCAGCAGAGCGTTCAAAAGAACCTGGGAACCTTTCAATATATTGATATTTTCCGCCTTTCGTGAAAAATCTTTCCTCCGTTCGACTGAAAATATGGATGAGGAGCGGCAGAAAATGCTGACTTTCCCTTGTTCACGACGTTAGCTTTTCTGAAAAAAGTTGCTACATCTATGGCTTGAGGATAGTGGCGACGAGATCCTTGATCGCTTTTCTGGCCTCAACGGACGCCTTTTCGTCATAAAGAATCGTTACCCCGTATTGTATCCACGGATCGGCGCAGGTGAAGGTTTCTTGGTCACAACATTGATGATAACCCCATCCTCTGCCTCAGCAAGCTTCCATTTCCTCACCGTTTGCGCCTTCTCAATCTTCAGCGGCTTCTGAAGGGCTTTCCAGCTCGGATATTTCTGAATCTGGGGCCTCCAACTTGACGCCCATTATCAGACGATCTTAACTTACTATTTACATGCTTGGAAGTCCTGCCCAATCACTGATTACAGATAGGATGATCTGTGAGATGATTGACGCAGTAAGCGCAGTAAGCAATCAAGAAAGTTATTGTCGAGACCCGATGACGCGGTTTTCGCCCGTTTCTGCCTTCCTACGAGCAGGTCACTTATCGGTAATGTTCTCCAGTGACTGATATCACTTAGTCCTGAAAAAGGGGGAGTAAGATGAGGTCTTCTGTGGAAAAAGTGGAAAAGACCCTGGGGGTCAAACTTCCAGAAGATTACGCGAGGTTCATGGAAAAATATGGCGAAAAGTTGCCCAGAGATCCCATTAGCCGACAAAGCTGGGTTTTGGGGCTCGGGGACGCTTTTTTCGTTGAAGGTACAACCGAGGCATTTCGTTCTAAGATGCCAAACTTCTTGCCGGAGAATGTGGTGATTGGGTATTCGGGCACCAAAACGATAGTGATCGACAAAATAAGTAAAGAAATAGATACTTACGTAATGCTGAACACGCATGAAGGAAAGATTCTATCGGTCGATTCTCTTGGAGCTACGCAAATAATCGCTGATGGTTTTGAAGACTGGGCAGGTTCAGAAATTTTGGCCGCTGACCTTAGGGACAAATACGAGGGCACTCTAATTGCTGTCCTGTTCGATGATGAGCTGAAAGCCGAAGAAGCTCGTGCAAAATTACTGAAATTACAGCACCAAGGTTACATCGATCTTGAAGATATCGTCGTAGTAGTGAGACAAGCGGACGGAACATACAGACATCACCAAGCTCACGAAATTGCTAAGAAGGGAGGAGCCCTGGGAAGCTTAGTGGGCCTAGTTGCCGGAGCGCTTGTGTTGCATCCGTTATTGGGGGCCGTCCTGGGCGCAGCTGCAGGCGCAATAACTGCTTCGTTTGAAGATGTGGGGATAGAAGATGAGTTTATTCGGCATGTGGCTGAGAACTTCAAGCCCGGATCATCAGCATTGTTCACACTTGTGATCAGATTGCAGCCACAGACAGTGCTGGAAACTTTCCAGGGCTTTGGGGGCAAAATCCTGGTGACCTCCATGAGTAAAGAACAAGCCGCTAGACTGAAGGCAAGTCTGGATGCAGTTCAGGAGAGCATATACAAAAACCAAGAACCCAACCTGGACAGGATTCAATAGTTTGGACTCATGTCAGATGGATTTGAAAGGGATCGGCGTCTAATCTATGCTGTCAATCCAGGGACGCGACCGTTCTGCGTGATACGGGCGAAATCCGGATCAAGTGCTGGAGCCTCCGGCCAGGGCGTTGTTCACAATCAGCTGAGCCTCACCCCCTTTCTATTATAGGCCCATGAGCGACAACGTGTGACGGGCGATCATCAGTTCCTCGTCTGTCGGAATAACCCATGCTGATACGGGGCTATCCGTGCGGCTTATTCTTGGCCCACCCTTGTTATTGGCTTCTTCATCGAGGACGATGCCCAACCAGCCTGAGTCGTTGCATACACGGGAGCGGATTTCCGAGGCATGTTCACCAATCC
>JBKQTS010000259.1:0-30766 GCA_052143075.1 Syntrophobacteraceae bacterium
GTTTCTCATAAAACTTCCAGGGAAACCGTCAATTATGAAGGCCCCCTTTTTTCAGCAACCTGCTAAAACCGCGCTCCTTCAGGATTGCATCGGCAGGGCCAAGCCGGTAGGCCCCTGCAATTTCCTCGCGCTCCCGGTCCCAGAGCATTATGTGCTGATAATACTCATCAAAGCGGTCGATATCGATAGCATTCCCGGTCCCTTCGCCGGCTTTTCGAAAGGTTATTTCTCTCAGGCGCCCGATTTCGTGAAGGCCGTTGGGGATCTGCGCAGCAGATGCGCTTACAACATCGAAGTTCCGGGAGGAAAAAAGTATCTGGTCAGGAGGCAAACGGCGGATTTCTGCGGCTATCAAGCCGGCCTCTTTCTCTCTTGCGACCGGGCGCTGTCTTGAAGCGCCGTTAATTGATCGCCGCAACAACGGGTCCCGACGTTTTTCGCATTTGCGATTCTGCAGATTGTAGGTCCTGAGGCGCAGGTAATCCATTATTTCTGAATCATCGAGTCCAGCAAGCCTCTTGAAAGGGATCGGTTTGCCGACATGGGCCCGAAGCATCCGGGACCGCTTTTTGAGGTTCTCTCCCGGTAACATCAACGTGCGAAGCAGCGGATGCAAAAGACCAAGCCCGCAAAAGAGCGGGCTATTGTGGCCTTCGAAGTAAACCGGGAGCACGGTCGCCTCGGACTTCCTGACAATCCGGGCAACCGTCCGGCTCCACTGCCGGTCAATGACGCTCAAGCTGCTCAAGTGAATGTGGGAGACTTCTCCAGCCGGAAAGATACCCAAAGCCCGCCCGCCCCGAACCCACTCAATGGCCTCTCTCAACGGCTTGAGGTTGTGCGCCACCGATCCCCGTCTTTCGAAAGGATCTACGAAAATGAGCATTTCATTGAGTTCACGAACTCCCAGGCTGCTCAGCAAGAAGTTGGCCATGATTTTGGCATCGCTTCTCGTCTTCAGAAGAATCGAGGCGAGAATCATGCCTTCTATTGCACCAAAGGGATGGTTGGCCACCACTACCAGAGGCCCCTCCGAAGGCACTCGGGCTTGATCGTTTGCAGAAATCTCATAAGTGAGGCCAAGAACTTCAAGAATACGATCCGGAATTGCCGTCTCCCTTGGTAGCGAATTAACACGTGAATAGAGGTAGTTCAGCCGTTTGAGCGGCAGCACACGTTTTAGAAACAAAGACTTGAAACGCTGTCCCCACCTCGATTCCCGGCTGGTTCCACCATGCCTGCAAAATGCTTCCATTACGCCGCCGACCATTTCTTCCATAAGTCTCAGGCTCCTGCTTTTCAGTTTGATAATCCCGGTCCGGACTATTTTTTCATTGGGAAATGGCGCGAGTATAGGGTTGTTCTGTGACAATTCTGTGTGACCTAAGTTAAAAGATGGTTACAGGCGGTCATTCTCGAATGACCCGGGAATTTTGTTGACATGTGGCGTTGAATTTGGCTATTCTGCCAAAAAGGAAAAGTTATGGACGGCAACGCTTATTACCTTGAAATGCGCGCGAAAGTTTTTAAGGCTCTCGGGCATCCCAGCAGGCTCAAAATGGTTGAAAGCCTTTTTGACGGTGAACTATGCGTGTGCGAGCTCCAGGCGATGGTTGGATCTGACATTTCAACTGTTTCCAAGCACCTGAATATACTGAAGGAAGCCGGCATCCTGCAGGATGAGCGGAGAGGCACTAACATCTACTACTCTTTGCGGATGAAGTGTGTTGCGAACTTTCTCAGTTGCGTGGAGGATTTCGTCGGCCGGAGATTGGAGGAGCAGATCAAGATGCTTAGCCAATCGAAGGTAGTCTCTTCGAGGTAGGTGAAGTTTTTTTTGAGCTTGAGTGTGCCTATTTGGCCAAATATGCAATTCTTCTCCAAAGTGAAATTTAGGGGAATTTGGATGTCTTCAGCCTTGAGGATATGACATGGCAGAAAAAGATATCACGCAGATCAAAATTGGAAGATTTGCCGTCAGTATTGTGGGCATCAGCCAGCTCATGGAAGAAATGGCCGGGACTTATGCGGTCAAGCCCGATGATGAGGTTCGCTCTTTCATGCTCGATCGACTGGTCCAGGGCAACTACATCCCGAGTAGTGCAAAAGAGGACTACGGCAAAGCTTTTGTTCGGGAGTTTCGTAAGTTCCTTGGGCAGCCCTACACGGAAGATACTCCAGATGGGCTCGATATAAAGGTTCTCGGCACAGGGTGTAACCAGTGCCATTCCTTGACGCAAACGATCATGGAAGTGCTAACGGAGATCAATCTCCCTGCCGGGGTCGATCACGTGACAGATATCAAGGAGATCGCCCGATACGGCATTATGGGCTCCCCGGCGCTTCTCATAAACGGTAAGGCGGTCTCCGTGGGAAGCGTTCCCCCAAGGGACAGAATAAAGAAGTGGTTGATTGAAGCCGGCCAATCTTTGGGGAGAAAATCATGACACCAGTTGTTCAATACAAACGGCACAACGTTATGGATGATGGGACCGAATCGATGGAACAGGCTATGAAACCGGTCCAAGAAAAGAGTTGTGCCCGTAATGGCGGCTGTAACACGGGTGCACCCAAGATGGTGGAGACGGATGCCCCCGCGAGCAATACGATGATGACTGCCAGATACATTCTGCTCGGAGTCCCGATGCTGGTGGCCTGGTGGTTTATCTATGAAAGCCTGGAGCCATTTGCCGGCTGGTTGGCTCGTCACTTTGTACAATTGCTGTCCATGCACCGTTTGTCTATCGGGAACACTGAACATCTCCGAAGCTCTATTGAGTTCTTCTTTTACGACACACCCAAAGTGTTCATGCTTTTGGTGCTGGTGGTCTTCGGGGTGGGCATAATTCGCTCCTATTTCACACCGGAGCGCACGCGCAAAATTCTTGCCGGAAAGCGTGAATCGGTAGGAAATGTGCTGGCTGCCATGCTCGGGATCGTGACCCCCTTTTGCTCCTGCTCGGCGGTGCCTCTTTTCATCGGCTTTGTCACTGCTTCCGTGCCCCTCGGGGTAACCTTTTCGTTCCTCATTTCCTCGCCGATGGTCAATGAGATCGCGCTGGTGCTGCTCTACGGGCTTTTCGGATGGAAAATCGCAGCTATCTATATGAGCACGGGACTCATCATTGCCATGCTTGCCGGCTGGACTATCGGCCGGCTTAAGATGGAACGCCATCTTGAAGACTGGGTTTACAAAATCCAGGTGGGTGAGAGCGGCGTATACGACGAGGAGCGGAAAAGTTTCGGAGACCGCATTCATTTCGGCCTCGAGGCTGTGCGCGATATCGTGGGCAAGGTGTGGATATACGTCATATTGGGCATTGCCGTCGGGGCAGGTATTCATGGCTACGTGCCGACGGGTTATCTGGCCTCGATCATGGGCAAAGGGGTATGGTGGTCGGTTCCTGTCGCGGTGCTGATCGCCATCCCTATCTATTCCAATGCGGCTGGGATCATACCGGTAGTATCCGCCTTAATAGAGAAGGGTGCGGCGATGGGAACAGTGCTCGCATTCATGATGGCAGTGGTTGCAATCTCGTTTCCGGAGACTGTGATTTTACGCAAGGTCCTAAAGCCGAGGCTCATTCTGGTTTTTACGGCTGTAGTCGCAGTAGGCTGTATCATCGTTGGATACCTGTTCAACGCGCTGATCTGATACTCGGCGTCTGTCGCAAAGCCTGCGAAGCAAGGAGACAAAGATGAACATCAAGGTACTTGGTCCAGGATGTAAGAAATGTCACGAGACAGAGAAAGTGGTCAAAGAAGTTATCGCCGAAACAGGTTCCGATGCTGTACTGGAGTACGTCACGGATATAGCGGAGATTGCAAAACTGGGTATTTTCAGTACTCCCGCCGTAGTCGTCGATGGCCAGGTAAAGCTGACGGGTAAAGTGCCTAAAAGGCCTGAAGTGAAAAGCTGGCTGGGGAAGTAATTTCAGTTGGATACAGTAGGAGGAATCCATGGCTAACGAATGTTGCGCGTCTGGAAGCAATGTAATGATTCTGGCCTGCTCAGGTGGCTCAAATGTGGGGCAACTCGCGAACCAAGCTGCCGTAGAATTGACACGGGTAGGATTCGGCAAAATGTTTTGTCTTGCCGGAATTGGCGGGCAGCTAAGTGGATTCGTACAGTCGGCGCGTGATGTCCCGCGGATGGTCGCACTCGACGGTTGCTCCATCGGGTGTGCCAAGGCATGTCTTGAGAATGCAAACGCCCCGCTTAAAATTTACCTCGTCCTGACGGACCTGGGTTTTGAAAAAAACAAGGACCTGGACCTTAAACCGGAAGAAGTTTCTAAGGTGAAAGAAGCCGTAAGGAAGGCTCTGCAGCCGCAATGAAAGGCTTTGTTCCGTAGTCTTGCGATTAAGGAGGTGTCCCCATGCTACTCAATAGTTACACCAAGGAATTTGTACGCCCCGAGTGCAGACCCGAGTCCGAGTCGATACACCTGGTAGCCCATCTCGATCAGGACATAAGTGAAGTGATTCCATATCTGAATGCCGCGCTTGGGGGCTTTCAGTACATCAATGACCCTCCTTGCGTTTCCTTCAGGCTGCATGGGAAACTCATAGCGATTCATTCGAGGAAAATCTGCGTCAATGCCCTCAGTGACCTATCAGAGGGGGAGAAAATCGTCGAATGGCTCCGGCAGGAAATCAACGATATCTGGAAGCGACGGGGAGAAATTCAGCCACGTTTTGAAAGTGCTCCCAAGCCAAAGGTACTCGAAATCCTGAAACTTCTCCCCAAAACCAACTGTGGTGAGTGCGGTCAGCCAACGTGTATGGTCTTTGCCACGCAGGTTGCTGAGGGAGGCAAGGACTCCGACGATTGTCCACCTCTCGACGGGGAGCGAAAGACAAAGCTTGCAACGTATCTCGGGCAATTCGAATTCGAACCGTAGGAGAAAAATCGATTATATTTTCGCCACAAAATGTCTTGAAGGTACTTTTCTTATGCCGGATTCTTTAAAAGGAGCAGGCCATGGAGAATGAACGCGTCCTTTTTTTGTGTACCGGTAATACCGCTCGAAGCCAGATGGCTGAGGCTTTCCTGCGAAAGTATGCCGGAAGACATTTTGGGGCTTATAGCGCGGGACTTCAGCCCAGCGCTGTAAATCCTTATACCGAACGCGTGATGCGAGAGATCGGCATCGATCTTTCAGGCCAACGCTCAAAAAGCGTTAAAGAGTACCTCGGCAAGATGAGTTTTACCTATTTGATCACGGTTTGCGCCGAAGCGGAAGCAAACTGCCCTACCACATTTCCCGGAATCGGCCAACGGCTGTCCTGGGCTTTTGACGATCCGGCGGCAGTCGAAGGATCAGAGGAAGAGAAGTTGCGTAAATTCCGCGAGGTGCGGGATCAAGTCGATAAGCGCATCAGGCTCTGGATCGAAGAAAAGGGCATCCCTCAAGAATGATTTTATCAGAAAAGCGAGGCTATCATGATGGACTCAATTTCCAGGCGGCTTTCTTTCCTGGATCGTTTCCTGACGCTCTGGATATTTCTTGCGATGTTTATTGGAGTGGGCGGAGGCTATTTTTTTCCGAACATCAGGAACGTGATCAACTATTTCCAGGTGGGGACAACCAATATTCCCATCGCAATCGGCCTGATTCTCATGATGTATCCCCCTCTTGCAAAGGTGAAGTACGAGCAGTTGGGCCAGGTATTCCGAAATTTCAAGGTCCTGACTCTTTCGCTGGTCCAGAACTGGGTAATCGGCCCGATCCTGATGTTCATCCTTGCCGTCACATTTCTTTCCGGCCATCACGAATACATGGTTGGCCTAATTCTAATCGGCCTTGCACGCTGCATTGCAATGGTGATCGTGTGGAATGACCTTGCGGCAGGTGACCGGGAGTATTGCGCCGGGCTGGTGGCGTTCAATTCAATTTTCCAGGTCCTCTTTTTTTCCGTATATGCCTACATCTTCATCACCCTGGCCCCTCGCTGGTTAGGTATGACCGGGGCGGTCGTCGACATCTCAATTGGGCAAATCGCAGAGAGTGTCTTTATCTACCTGGGTATTCCTTTCATTGGCGGTATGATCACAAGGTTCGTTGGCCTGAAGACCAAAGGCTTAAAATGGTACGAGGAAAAGTTCATCCCCCGGATTAGTCCCATAACCCTCATAGCCCTGCTTTTTACCATCTTGGTCATGTTTTCCCTAAAAGGAGAGTACATTGTCCAGTTGCCCTTCGATGTCATTCGGGTAGCTATCCCGCTCTGCATCTATTTCGTCATCATGTTCTTCGTTTCCTTCTTTCTCTCGATGAAGGTTGGAGCCACCTACGAGCAATCCACAACCTTGAGCTTTACCGCTGCCTCGAATAACTTCGAGCTTGCCATCGCAGTGGCCGTAGCCGTCTTTGGCATCAATTCAGGAGAGGCTTTCGCAGCAGTCATCGGACCACTCGTGGAAGTTCCTGTTCTAATATCACTCGTAAACGTAGCCTTATGGTTTAAGCGGAAATACTTTCCATATGCCATAGAGACCCCAACCGGCGTTTGCCACGTTACCTGTAAACTGTAGAGCAAAGGAGTTTTATGATGAGAAGGATCGGATTGGTTGTTGTCGCTGTCATTTTCCTCATGGGTTTTGGTTTTTCGCTTTCTAACGGTCAATCATCACCCATTCCGGACGTACCTGTAAAAGGCATGGTTACCATGGTGGACATCGGTGCACATAAATGCATCCCATGCAAGATGATGGCCCCCATCATTGAATCGCTCCAAAAAGAATACAATGGCAAGGCTGCTATAGTTTTTATCGATGTCTGGGAAAACCGCGAACAGGGACAAAGATTTGGAATTCACTCGATACCTACCCAGATATTTTATGACAAGGAAGGGAAGGAAGTTTATCGTCACGAAGGCTTCCTTATGCAAGGCAGCATCGAGGCCGAACTGGAAAAACTGGGTGTTAAACCAGGAAATGCCAACGAAGCTAAAAGCTCCAACTTATAACCGGGAGGCGAGTATTGGAACAGTTTCTGTTGACGGTAAACTCGTGGATGACGGCCGGGACAGCCGTTGCCGCCCTGGGCTGTTTTCTGTGGGGAGTTATCAGCGTAGCCCTAAGCCCGTGTCATATGGCTTCGATTCCACTGATAATAACGTATGTGGCGGGCCAGGATAGGGCGCTCAAGGCAAGGCGCGCAGCACTCTATTCCGTGGTTTTCACCATTGGTCTTTTCATAACGATTGCGCTTGTGGGTATAGTCTGCTGGCTCTTCGGCCGGATGCTGGGTGAGGTTGGCCCTTACTGGACTATTCTGGTCGGCGCGCTCCTTATCTGGGTTGCTCTCGGTATGTTGGATATTCCCGGGTGTTCAATGTCGGGAGAACTCTTTGGCCGTATGAACATCAAGGGTCTTCTAGGAGCTTTCCTTCTGGGGTTGGCATACGGAGTCCTTTCAGGATCTTGCACTTTTGGATTCATCGCTCCCATACTGGCCATCATTACAATTCAGCAGAAAATCCTAACCGGGGTTATTCTTATCGTCCTTTTCGGGATCGGCCACTGCATTCCCATAGCCGTAGCTGGAAGTTCGACTGCGAAGGTAAAAAGTCTATTGGAGAACAGCTCATTTCATGAAGGTGGGCTCTGGTTTAGAAGGTGCGCAGGTGTTGGAATTGGTCTGCTCGGCATATACTTCATCATGCGTCCATTTTTGGGGGAACTTTAGGATCGGTCTGTGCGAAGGCTCACTACAGGTGTGTCAGAGATGAAATCATGAGGCTCATGGAAATCCTTCTAGACTCTTTGCAAGGATTCTTTTTCCCAACTACGCCTTGATGCGGTAACCGCTGGTTGTGTGTCAAAGGAGAATTTTATGCTCCACATCCTCATCATCGGAGGCAGCGATGCAGGGATTAGCGCAGCCCTTCGAGCCAGAGAACTCGATCCTGCAAGCGAAGTGACCATTGTGGTTGCCGACAGGTTTCCGAATTTCAGTATTTGCGGCCTTCCATTCTATTTGAGCGGTGAGGTTGGTGACTGGCATACGCTTGCCCATAGGACTGTTTTAGAAATAGAAAATGGGGGTATTCACCTTCTCCTTGAACATTCAGTTTCATCCATCGATCCTATGGCTAAGGTGGTGACGCTTAACAGCAGACAAGGAAACACGCGGAATTCGGGGTATGATCGGCTGATAATTGCAACCGGCGCCGAATCGATTCGACCGAAAATCGACGGAATCGACCTGCCGGGGGTTTTCTTGCTGCGCTGGATGGACGAAGCCTTTGCCATGCAGCAGTACATGAATGAGAGGCAGCCGCGATCTGCGATCGTCGTCGGAGGCGGATATATAGGCATGGAAATGGCCGATGCGCTTACCTACCGTGGAATCGATGTCACCGTTGTGGAATTTGCTGAATCCGTGTTGACCACGGTCGATCCGGAATTCGGCCGAAAAGTCCGGAAAGAACTTGAAGCTCACGGCGTGAGGATTGCTACCGGAGTTGCAGTCACGGGGATCGAGCAGTCAGGGGATAAACTACTCATCTCAGGTCCCAACAATTTTTCCACTGCCGGGGATATGGTCCTGGTGGCTGTCGGCGCCCGGCCGAACAGCGAACTCGCCCGTTCTGCGGGCCTTGAAACCGGACTTAAGGGGGCTATCAAGGTAGATCATTTCATGCGGACCAACGTGCCCGATATCTTTGCCGCCGGAGATTGCGTGGAAACCTGGCATAGATTGCTGAACTCATACACCTATATGCCGCTCGGTACAACGGCTCACAAACAGGGACGAGCGGCGGGGGAAAATGCGGTGGGAGGTAATCGCAAGTTTCAGGGATCTCTTGGGACCCAAGCGGTGAAGATATTTGATCTGATTGCCGCCCGGACAGGGCTGCGCGACTCAGAAGCGGTTGCCGCCGGGTTTGACCCGTTTACAGTAGAGTTTGAGACTTGGGACCATAAAGCATACTATCCGGGCGCCGAGAAGCTATACATTCGCCTCACCGGCAATCGCACCGGCAAAGAGTTGTTGGGGGCCCAGATGCTGGGACACAAACGCTCAGAGGTATCAAAGCGAATCGATGTCTTTGCATCGGCCATATATAACCGCATGCGCATCGATGAGCTAAATGACCTTGATTTGAGCTACACGCCGCCATTGAGCAGTCCCTGGGACCCGGTTCAAATGAGCGCTCAGGCGTGGAGCAAGAGGCTGCCAGAATTAGTTCGGGAATGAAGGGAGTTATCTTGTATCAGGCTGATCAAACAGACGCACGAATCGGGCTGTGGCTTGGCCTTAGATTATTTACTCATTGGAGAACAAACACGACCGACGGTTTCTACTTTTACTTTTCATAGGATGTGCAGACTCATTTGAAGCGTTCGTCTGCTTTGGATTGCTCCGCTGCCTCAACTCTGCTTGAGAGCCAGCCGATTACTTCCGTTTCTCTGGAATCGAATCGGGGTACGTAGGGCTTTATGTCCAAAAGTGGTGTTCCATCGACAATATCCACATCTTCGATGTAAAGGAATGTTCCTTCGATCCCAATCAACTTGACAACCGAGATTCCTATAGGGTTTGGGCGCTTAGGCGCTCTCGTAGCAAATACTCCACGAAGCTGGTCATCGAGAAAAGGCGTTACTTCAAGAGCGTAGCCTTGAGAAAGGCTGAAGTTGTAAATTAGAATGATATGGGAAAAGCCATCGAGATCCTTGAGTCCGGCAAGGAACTCTTCCCTGAGTTCGATTCTGCCTCGCACCCCTCTGGCACCCACGGGCTGAATGGGGGTGCCTTCAATCGTCCTAAAGGGCGATCTGATGATTCCAATCGGGAAATAAACTATTTCGCTCATTCTTAAGCCTTTATCTGTAAACGCTAAATGGCAGGGGTAGGAACATCCATCCAAGCAGTGGCTGTTCCCACCTGCTTGGCATCTAAAATCGCACCCGTCTTGGTGTTTATATCCATGAAGCCAACCGGGACCCGCCTTGCATTGAAGGAAAAGAGTTCTGTATTTGATAAACGCCGTTTCCCGTCGTGATCTTCTATCTCGACGAACACGGTCCGCCGCACCGGACAAGATTGACAATTCATAGCCGCATCATCCATCATGACCGGGCAGTGATGCCTTCTTGCCGTGGCGGGATCGACATGGTGCATGGCGGCCATCTGCGCGGACGGAGAGCGCCGGAGGTGTTCGAAGGGATTAAATATCCAATCCGCTATCAGGGCAAATGTATGGTGCTGCTGGTGCAAATGAAAAGCTCCGCCGGTATCGGCTATCATTCCCTGCATCACGTAGTCCGGCGGCATCACATATCCCAGGTAGTCTTTGTCCGATCTGATGAAAGAGAGTGAAGCCGGTAAATCATCCCCGGCAAAAACCTCATTCAAGACGTTTCTGCTCAAACCTTCGTCTTCCGGGAGTATCGAAACCAACGTAACATTGCGGCTTGCTTCGACGGGAAGGGAATTTAGAGTGACCGCTCTTAACAAGAAACCAGTCCCGATGACCACAAGGGGGATACAAAAAGTTACCGTGACGGGTTTTAGAGAACCGCTGCGAAGGAACTTGAACGGAGCCGAAAGCAGCGCCTCGATTGAGCGCGGGAGGAAGGCGCCGGTTCGATCCATATAATCCCGGTAGTTGTCCCCAAACTGGTTGAACATTCTTCGCTCTTCATCCTTGGACAAAAAGTAATAGAGAATGAACATGAAGGAGAGAGAAGCGAGCACCAGGAACCTTGGCCAGAGAATGCTCATCCCGGTCCCCCACAGCCCAAGGGCAAGATACTGCGGATGGCGGATGTAGCGGTACAGACCTTTGCTCGCTATTCCCCATTTGAATATCTTTCCTAGGTAAACCTGCAAAGCGCACGTAACGAAAGTCAGAGAGCCAAGGACGAAAAGAACGGACCCAAGAATACGAACGGCCTTGAGAAAAAAGGTAGGCGGTAGGATCATGTGCGGCAGGAAGAATGAGGTAAGCCATCTGGTGGCCGAATAGTCGCCCAGCCAATGCAGCAGGGGATTAAAAACCGAGTAGAAGAAAAAGGCGAACGGGCTGATCATGATCATCACTTCGAATGCCATAATGAAGAAAACGATGATGCCGCCCCGGGCCGCAAGGCTTTTGAGTTTTTCAGAAAAAATTGTTCTTCTCACAACTGCTCCCCCTTAGTGATAATTTCCTGGAATTATCAGCCATAAGATTGAACAGTGATATGATTTCGATCATACAGGGAGAGATTTTAATCTACAAATTTTTCGAGCGTGGTCCGGTTCACTATCTCGATTTTCTGTCCTTCAAAGCGAACCAGCCCTTCAAGTTCAAGCTCCTTTGCGGTGCGGTAGAATGTCTCGTGTGACATACCAAGAAGTGTCGCGATTGATTTGCGGTGCGCGGGGAGGGTTACGAAATCGATGCTCTGGATTTCAGAAAGCAGCAGAATATAGCTTATAATACGGGCCTTCGGTGTCTTTATGGAAAGCTCCTCGATGCGCTGTCGGAGGTTAATAGCCTCTCGTGAAAGGAATTCAATCCAGGCGCAGGCGAATAGAGCGTCGCTTCGAAGCATCTCCAGAAAGTCGGTTTTTTTTATGAGGGACAAGGTACTGTCTTTCAGGGCTTCTGCGTAACAGTGATATATGTCGGAGAAAATGCTGGCCTCGGCAAAGGTGTTTCCGGCATCAGCTATTGCCAGCGTGATCTCTTTGCCCTTGGGAGAGACCCTGTACAAGCGAACAGCACCCTTTGAAACCGCATAAAATCCTTGAGAGCGATCCCCTGGAGAGAAAAGCATTGACCCTTTTCTGACGGAAATCTCCCGTGAAATCGCCTCAAGCCGAGCAAGATGCTCCATGGGAAGGGCAGAAAATCTGCCAAATTTTTCGAACATTACGTCTTCCTCTTCAGTTACCATTTACTTAATAGCTCAATGATCAGGGTGATTAAAGCTAAACCGGTTCCGTCTCCGACTGAAATGCGACTTCGGACAGCAAATGGGCACCCGCGCCAGTCTTAATTTATCCAGAAAGAAAGAAGGCGTTACCCACGCCGTGCCTCACCCGGTACAGTTCAGCTTTATATGAGCAATCGTAATTTACGATTCGATATTGACAATAATATAGCTAATATCTATTTCAGCCCAATTTTGAGGGTTAAGATTAAGTGACAGTTGAACAAAAATATCTGCCCAAGGGGGGTGAGCAATGAAAAACGGATTCACTGATGAAGATAGAAAAAAGATAGGAGAAGGCATCCGGCAGAGGTACGCGAAAGCCGCCCAAAGCCCTGAAGGCCACTTTCATTATCCCACAGGGAAAGCGGGCCTTGAGGCGTTGGGTTATGAACAGAGTGTTTTAGGAATCTTGCCGGATGAAATATTAGCTTCCTACTGCGGCGTAGGACAACCGTTTCTTTTGGGTCAAATCAAACTGGGCGAGTCAGTGCTGGATATTGGTTGCGGTGCTGGTGTCGATACGATCATCGCAGCCACAATGGTTGGCCCTCAAGGAAAAACTGTCGGCATAGACTTCGTGCCTGAAATGGTGCAACGAGCAAAACAGAACCTTCAAATTACACAACTTAAGAATGTGAGTTTTGAGTTGGGTTCCGGAGAAGATTTGCCTTTTGCGAGTGAGAGCTTCGATTGCGTGATTTCCAATGGAGCCTATAACCTCATTCCAGATAAAACCAAAGCACTGCAAGAAGCTTTTAGGGTTTTAAAGCGTGCCGGAAGATTTATGATTGCGGATCAAGTCCTCAGTGTGGGGTCGCCTTCCGGCCCTATGGCGATGGTAGAGACGTGGGCCAAGTGACAAGGCGGTGCCATACCGGGAAAGGATTTCCTGGCTATGATGGAGCAAGTTGGTTTTGTGCGTCGTGAATTGGTAGCGGAAACCGGCTTTAACAGTTCACCTGTTACAAAGGGCGTTTTATTCAGAGCCTACAAGGGCTAAGGGCTCAATCCATCCATTGACCACACCATAAGGGCCTTGCAAAAGGGCCAGACCTGTTCTCCCTCGCTTCCTAAATGTGCATCATATGAACCAAAAGCCCGACGAGGGCTCCTCCAAGAACAAGCCACAGTGAGTTCAAGCGAAAACGAACGAGCGCCACAACGCCCCCCAAGGTTAATAGAGCGGTGGGAAGATCGACGACCGCACTGCGCGCCAGACTCCAGGTGACCACGGCCATAAGGGCTAACGAGGCCACAATGACACCGTCCAAAAATGCACCGGCAATGATGGATTTGCGTAAAAGGGGAATGATAAAGCTGCCAACCGCCACAAAGATAAAGGAAGGGAGAAAAATCCCGGCTGTGGCGATCAGCGCACCAGGCACTCCGGCCAGCAAATAACCGATGAACGTTGCGGTGGTAAAGACCGGGCCAGGGGTCACCTGCCCTATGGCAATGGCGTCCAGAAGCTGTGTCGCCGTGAGCCAATGCCAATGATCGACAAGATCGGCATGCAAAAAAGCCAGCAGCACATAGCCGCTTCCGAAGACAACGGAGCCGATCTTGATGAAAAACAGGAAGAGCGGCAGCAAACCAAACTCGACTTTGCCCGTAGAGTGCAACCCCGAAGCGAAATAAACGGCGGCGAGAAAGCAACCGGAGAAGAGGAACATAATCAGCATCGGCCTCGTGTTGCTTCGCCAATCCAGGATGAATCCTTGCCGCAATCCCGCGATCAACCCGGTTCCAAATAGCAAGACAAGCGCATTAACCCCCAGAAAATTTAGTATAATGGCAACGATGACCATAGCTCCCAGGAATTTATCTTTTACAGCCGTGCGCCCTAAAGTTAAAATGGCTTGCAAGACGACGGCGATCACCACAGGCTTGATTCCGTAAAGCAACCAAGTAATCTGGGGAAGGTTCCCATAGTGGACATAGGCCCATGCGATTGCCAGGACCATAACCGTTGCCGGAACAATGAAGCAGACACCTGCCAGCAAAAGGCCCATCCATCCTTCGCATAAATAGCCGATGAAGATCGCCATCTCCGTCGAACTGGGACCGGGGATCAGGTTGGCGGCGCCCAGCATGTCAAGGAACTTTGGCCGGGAAACCCATCGGCGACGCTGGACCACCTCGTGTTCCATCATGGCAATGTGAGCCGCAGGTCCGCCAAACGCAGTGGTCCCAAGACGTAGAAAGAAAAGGGCCAACCTGCTCAAGCTGACTGTTCCGGAACTAACGGCGTCGCCTTGGTGCACGTCATTCATTTTATTCTTTCAACTTTCTTAGCGTTGCCGGTCCTCGATCTGAATGGCGCGGAAGGCTGGGCGACATATCTGCATTGCATTAGGCGAAGCGGATGAGCAGGCTAACCCACAAAAGTCCAATAAGGTAAGATATCGCCACGTCGCTTGGCCAGTGGGCCGCCAGATCGACACGAGCAATCCATCCCACTATAAGAAGAGAAGAGCAGATCAGCATTATGGCCCATCGAAGCTTCCCCGATGTTTTCACAGCCGAAAATACTGCCAGAAACCCAACCGTTGATATGTAATTAAAGGCAAAGATGGACGGGAATGCAGAACCCGAAAGTGAGCCTGTCACCTGAACCAGTTCAGAAGAAGGGCGGGGCTGCGCAATAAAGGGACCGAGCCAATTTCCAAGCAACCATAAACCGACGAAGCTTGCAATAGACAGCACGGCTGCGCGCCATCCGGCGATCACCCGGGAACAGAAAAAGGTGATAGCGATCAGAATCAGCACCCAGGGCATTTGGGCTGTAGCTGACACCATCTGTGCCCAGCTTTTGGATTCCGGCAGCACGGATTGTATCAGCCGGGTGGAAGTGACATCTCCCGGAAGATAGGGGAAGTATTTAAGGGAAATGGTGAGTACCGTTGCTAAAACAAGCAGCGCCAGCCAAATTGAATCTCTCACTGCCATTGCCGGCTCCTCGAGAAAGTTCCGACGTGGATTGCCATCCGTCGAAAACGGGGGCTGAGTCATCGATAATGACTAATCATCGCTTCGTTTGGTGTCGAGGCAGAGGAGTTGCATCTAAATCTTTCGTGAAATCGTTTCAACCTGATCTCCGAAATGGCTGTTGTTGTGCTTTTTTCTCACCTTCCTTTTGCCTGCGGCATCAGTAACCCGGCTTCAGTCAAATGCGCCTCAGCCTGCCCCTTCTCCTTTTCCGGCCCAAAGGTGAGCTGATAGGCGACATAGGAGTAAAAGCCGGTAGGGCCGATTACGTCGGTGCCGGCAGACATAAGAATGTGGTGATTTTCAGTTATATTGATTGTGGAGCCGATGTTAAACCCAAAATGGCGCTCATCGCCAGTATCGGGTGGGGTCCCGTAGAAAAGCTCCGCCCCCAGAGCAAAATACTTATTCAAGTCACGTTGAACCAGCCATCCCAAAAACCACAAATCCTCGTGCGCATGGCCGGGATTTATCAAGTAGCCGCCTCCGCCATACGTCAGCCATGGCCCCCAACCCTTCTGAAGCCAGACGGGCAAGAACACCTGGGGATCACCGTTCCCCAGCCCCCTTGATTCTGCGCCCGTCGGAACTTCGAGAAGCGGATAGATGCTGGCCAAAAACCTGGCGTCTTCATTTTGAAAAAAACGCCATTTGACCCCCAGCTCCGTATCGCCATAACCATAATGTGAAGGCAGTCCGGCGGGTTTGACGTATTCCAAGGGAGCGGTGACGTGAAGCTGAAAGTTGGGGGCTATCCCGTAGTTGACATCTGCGTGCGGGGCCGTCACGCTCACTCCGCCATGATCTTCTTCGGACATGGATGCAAAATATATTTCCCAGTGTTTGTATTCTACGGGTTCGGGATCGTCTGTAAGAAACGGAGGCCCGGCCAGAGCGGGAAAAAGGAAAAAATGCAGAACAAAGAAAAGTGCCGGAAGCACAACCGCAATTCTTGGCATACCCGCTTTCCATTTCTGAATCGTGCAGGTGATATGGGAGGCGTGTTCACCCTTTTCCCGGTAATATACACTATCCCTTGCCTCCAATTTCAACAAAACCAGCATTTGCCATCGTCTCGAAGGGTGACCCCATGCGAATTGCCGGATCGCTATTGCGGATCAGTTCGGTTTTATTGCGCTCACCTTAATGCTGGCAACCGAACCGAATATGTCTTTTGCATAATCTGAAATGATGCTGGTATCCGAAAAGATCATCCGGACTATGGGGTCGTTCACGGCCAGTTCGACAGGGTAGACATCTTCACCGAGCACTTTTAAATCACGGAAACCTGCCTCTGTTATGGCTGCAAGATACTCATCTTTCATCACGGCGCCTGCAATACAGCCGACATATGCTTCAACAGACTGCCTGATGATTTCGGGCAAGGGTTTCAGCAAAACGAGATCGGAAACCATCAGCCGGCCGCCTGGTTTCAACACTCGAAAGGCTTCTTTGAAGACCTTTGCTTTCTCAGGTGAAAGATTGATAACGCAGTTTGAAATGATGACATCCACTTCGCTACCGGAAACGGGCAGGTTCTCGATCTCGCCCAACCTGAACTCGACGTTTTGGAAACCACCCTTCACCGCGTTTGCTTTTGCTTTCTCGACCATCTCGGGAGTCATGTCTACTCCGATGACTTTTCCGGACGAACCGACTATGGCGGCGGCCAGAAAAGCATCAAACCCGGCTCCGGAGCCAAGATCGAGTACGACATCGCCTTCCTTCAGCAAAGCGAGCGCAACGGGATTGCCGCATCCGAGCCCAAGATTTGCCCCCTCGGGCACCGAATTCAAGTCCATGTCGTGGTAGCCCACCTTTTTGCTTATGTCCTTCGCATCCGAGCTTCCGCAGCAGGACTTCTGTGTCCCGCAGCACGGCATGTTATGCAGGGCTACTTTAGCGTAGCGTGATTTAACGATCTCTTTGATTTTGTCAGCTTTCATCTGTCATTCTCCCGTGATCGTATCCAAGGATGAGACTCATTTCGCTCCCATCCGGATCATGAAATGGGAATATCGCAGGATTGCCCCACTGCTCATTCCAAGCTGATACTTCTCAGTACGGGACCGAGAAATTCCTTCACCCGCTCAGCCAAAGCATCCGCTTTGATCAGCGTGAAGCAGCAAACCTCTCCGTCTTTGTGCCAACTGATAAGGGCCAGCTTGTCTCCAGCGCGTACATTAGCCTTGTCGCGCAGTTCCTTTGGCAAAACCATCTGTCCCCGTTCATCGACAGTAATGAGGGATTCAACTTTACAGCAGTTGTCTTTGGTCTCTGGAACGCAACAGGATTTGTCCTTGTTCTTCCGCGGCATTCGCTATCCTCCCGGACATATCGGTTAAAACTGATTATACTGATAATTTACATTTAACTGATATATCAGCGCAAACTTGCGATTTGTCAAGCCAAAAAATGCGCAACGAAGCCAAAAAAGCAAATTAAACAGCGCCCGGACAATACACCTGAAGTCCTCATCCGGAGAAAAAGCTTGACAGCAAGCCGTTAATCAAGTAAGCATTACCTACTTCCATTGATGCAACAGACCGTGCCACGAGGTGAGTGACCCGGATTTCGGTTTTGAGGAATTCCAGCGCAGCATGAACGGTACGGTTATTAACGAAAATACATCATTCGCATCAATCGAGCCTCGCTCCATGGCTCCCGGCTACATCAAAATCGTAGGGGCCCTGAAGCTGCTTTTAAAGGAAAAAGAATTCAACGCCATAACCTGGGCCGAAATCGCCAGGACTGCGGGAGTCAACGAGGCCCTTATCTATAAGTACTTCCACGACAAGCGTAACCTGCTCTATCAGGTTCTTCGCCAGTTGCTGGAAAAGTACATTGCCGAGGTGCAAGAGGACCTGAAGGTGACTTCGGGCGCCCTCAACAAGCTCCGAAAGGCTATCCGGGTTCACTTCAACGCCTACAGTCAGGATCGGATTTTTGCAAAGATACTGATCCTGGAGGTCAGGAACTATCCGGACTATTTTGAGAGCGAAACCTACGGACTGGTAAAACACTGGGCCAACAGTATCCTGGAAATCATCGAGGAAGGGGTGAGGAACGGTGAAATTCGAAGCCACATCTCGCCGAGGCACTTGAGACAGATAATCCTGGGGGGCATCGAGCATCTCTGCCTTCCGGAAATCGTCTCCGGTCGTGAGTTCTCACCGGATACCCTCACCAAAGAACTTTGTGAGTTCATCTTCCACGGCATTACTCGAAGCGCAGAGGAAAAAACGGAGGGCGGGGCCGGCCGCGAGTGAGGTTCCCGGCGGAGGGCATTGTGAGACCGCTTCTCAGGTGCGGCCAGGATTGCCGTTTGGCGGTCTGCGAGCTGTTGGGGGATTTTGGGTCTTTGTTGGGTAAGTACTACATACATAACACCGGCAAGGAGTGGGGGATGTATCAGGAAGAGCATAACATATTTCGGCGGGCTTTTGGAAAGTTCATAGAACGCGAGGTCTCTCCATTCATCGAGGCATGGGAGCAAGAAGGCATCGTGCCAAGGGAAATATGGGAAAAGATGGGCGACTCGGGATTTTTATGCCCGTGGCTTCCCGAGGAACTCGGCGGAAGCGGGGCGGACTTTCTCTATTCGGCGATCATCACCGAGGAGCTGTGCAGGGCGAGGGCTATCGGCCTCTTTGCACCGCTCCACAGCGACATCGTAGCCCCCTACATTTATGAATTGGGAACCGACGAGCAAAAGCAACGCTGGCTTCCACGGTGCGCCAGCGGTGAATGCATCCTTGCAGTCGCCATGACCGAACCCAACACGGGCTCCGATCTCGCGGCCATTCGGACCCATGCGCGCCGCGACGGCGACAGCTTTGTACTCAATGGATCGAAAACCTTCATCTCCAACGGCATCCTTGCGGACCTCGTCATCGTTGCCTGCCGGACCGAAGTGGATGCACCGGCCTCCAAGGGCCTGAGCCTGATTTGCGTGGAGCGCGGAGCGCCGGGATTTCAAAGGGGAAAAAAGCTCAAAAAAATGGGACTTCTGGCCCAGGATACGGCGGAACTCATTTTTGAAGACTGCCGGGTTCCCGCCGGGAACCTTCTGGGCGAGCTCAATAAAGGCTTTTACTACCTGATGCACCACCTTCAGCAGGAGCGGCTCGTGAGCAGCATTATGGCCCAGGCTATGGCCGAAGCCATGCTGGAGACTACGCTCCGGTACTGCAAGGAGAGGACGGTTTTCGGCCAGCCTGTTTCGAGCTTCCAGCACAACGCTTTCAAGATCGTTGATATGGCGACCGAGGCGAAAATAGGCCGCTGTTTCCTGGATCGGCTCATAAAGGATCACATGGACGGGAAGGACGTGGTGACGGAGGTTTCCATGGCGAAGAGCTGGATCGCGGAGATGGCCAACCGGACGGCTTACACCTGTGTTCAGCTCCACGGGGGCTACGGATACATGGAGGAATACCCGATCTGCGGGTTTTCCCGGGATGTTAGGCCCATTTCCATCTTTGCGGGCACCACTGAAGTGATGAAGCTCATAGTGGCAAAAAAAATGGGACTCGTGTGAGTTCCCGGGTGTCGGAGATCGGTTTCCGGATGGAGACAAACCAGGAGCCCGCCGGGCTGCACGCCGTTGATGAGCTTTGGGACAGGCTCCCGGGCCGTGCATTCGAATGGAATGTCCCTGGGTACAAGGAGGCTTTATGGTCGGAATTTGCTCCTATAGCGGCTATGTGCCGCGCTACCGTCTGAATCGAGGCCTGATCTACAAGGCCATGGGGTGGATGAATGCCGCCACCATCGCCAATGCAAAAGGCGATAAAGCGGTGGCAAATTTTGATGAAGACAGCATCACCATGGCAGTAGCGGCAGGAATGGATGCTCTCAACGGTTTCAACCGCTCGACGGTTGACGGCCTCTACTTTGCTTCCACCACAATACCGTACAAGGAAAGGCTCAGTGCCGGGATCGTTTCGGCCGCTCTTGGCCTGGACGACCGGATCCGGGCGGCCGATTTTGCGCACGGCCTCAAGGCCGGCACCACGGCCCTCCTCTCCGGTCTTGAAGCCGTCGAGTCGAAACGGCTCAACACGGTCCTTGTTTGCGCTTCGGACTGCAGGCTGGGAAAACCTGCCTCCCCTCAGGAAATGGTGCTGGGGGACGCAGCGGCCGGTTTTGTTCTGGGCTCGGAGAACGTGGTGGCGGAATTCAAAGGATCCTTTTCCACCACATACGATTTCGTGGATCACTATCGGGGCGATGCAGCCCTCTTTGATCGCCAGTGGGAAGACCGCTGGATCCGGGACCTGGGCTTCGAGCAGTTGATCCCGGAGGCGGTCCATGGGCTTTTGGACAGATGCCGTATGAAGATAGCCGACTTTACCAAAGTGGTTTATCCCTGTGTCTATCCGGCTGCCCGCAAGAAGTTGAGCAAGATCCTGGGAATAGGACCCGAAACGGAACAGGGCAACCTCCAGGCCGAGATTGGTGAATCGGGAACCGCCCATGCTCCGGTCATGCTCGCCGCCGCTCTGGAGCAGTCCAAACCCGGCGAAAAGATCCTTGTGGTCAGCTTCGGCAGCGGCTGTGACGCGCTTTGCTTCGAAGTCACCGGGAATATCAGCCGTATGGGCGCTCGAAATGGGATATCTCAGCGCCTGAACAACAAGGCCGCGCTGGACAGCTACACCAAGTACCTCGTGTGGCGCAACATTCTCCCCGTGGAAGAAGGGTTGCGCGCCGAGGAGGACGAATGGACCCGATGGTCCATGGTATGGCGAAAGAGAAGGGAAGTCCTCGGGCTTTGGGGCAATAAATGCAGGAACTGCGGCACTGTTCAATATCCACAGCAGCGGATCTGCGTCAATCCCGAGTGCGGAGTGACGGACAGTATGGATGAGTACCTCCTTTCTGACAAAACGGGCCGTGTTGCCAGCTTTACCGGCGATTTCCTGGCCGCTTCGGTGAACCCGCCGGCCATCTACGGGCAGATCAAGTTCGATGGGGGAGGAAAGTATCTCATGGATTTTACGGATTGCGACCTGGAAGAAGTGAAGGCCGACATGCCCGTAGTCATGAGCTTTCGCAGGAAATACTCAGACATGAAAAGGGGAATTCTAGGCTACTTCTGGAAAGCCGTTCCCAAAAGGGAGGTGGACAATGGCTGATGGAATTCGAGACAAAGTGGCCATTCTCGGCATGGGCTGCACCAGGTTCGGTGAGCGGTGGGAGTCGAGCGCTGAAGATTTGATTGTCGAAGCCTTCAGTGAGTGTCTGGATGATGCCGGCATCGAGAAAAAAGAGATTCAGATGGCTTATCTGGGCACATGTTACAGCAGCCTGCACATGGGCAAGTCCTCCATCCCATTGGGGATGACTTTGAAGCTGCCCTACATTCCCATCTCGAGGGTGGAAAACTTCTGCGGCACCGCGAGCGAGGCTCTCAAGGGAGCCTGCTATGCCGTGGCTGCCGGCGTTTGTGACATTGCCCTGGCCCTCGGCGTAGAGAAACTCAAAGATGCGGGTTACGGCGGGCTGCCCGTTGCAGGCGGATTCGGCTACATGGATTTCCTGCGTGGCGCCAATTACTCGGCGCCCGGCCTGTTCGCCCAACTGGCGACGGCTTACGCGGCCAAATACGGCCTCGAAATGGCCAGGATCAAGGACGCGATGGCCCATGTTTCAGTCAAGAGCCACGCCAACGGGGCGCTGAATCCCAAGGCGCATCTGCGAGTGGTGGTGACTCAAGATCAAGTCAAGGCCGCCCCGATGATTGCATACCCGCTGGGACTCTATGATTGCTGCGGAGTGAGCGACGGCGCCGCCGCAGCAATCGTGACGACGCCCGCCATTGCAAAAAGCCTCAAGCCCAATCAGCACATGGTAAAGGTTAAATCCATCCAGGCCGCAGTGAGTTCGGGTGAGGAGGCCTTGTTCGACAACTGGGACGGGGCCGGCTTTGTGACCACAGGTAAGGCGGCGGATAGAGCCTACATCGAAGCTGGAATCCGGAGCCCACGGGAAGAAATCGGTATGATGGAAGTGCACGACTGTTTCTCCATCACGGAGTTCGTGACCATGGAAGATCTCCGCATTTCGCCCGCTGGCAAGGCATATGAGGACGTCATGGACGGCTTCTATGACCTCAACGGTCGGATTCCCTGTCAGCCGGACGGTGGATTGAAGTGCTTCGGCCATCCGGTGGGCGCATCCGGGCTGCGGATGCTCTATTCCATCTACGAGCAACTCCTGGATAGAGTTCCCGAGGAACGAAAAGTAAAGAACGCCGGGATGGGATTGACCCATAACCTGGGGGGTATGCCCCATGCCAATGTGTGCACACTGATCATTGTGGGGAGGGACTAGGAGCCTGTCTGAACATCGATAGTCGATGAAAGGGGAATAAAAAATGGAAAGAATGCTCGAAGACAGAATCGCCATTGTCACGGGATCGGGGAGAGGCATCGGGCGGGCCACCGCGCTATTGTTTGCCCGGGAAGGAGCCAGGGTGGTTGTGAGTGATCTGGACGCCGCGCCGGCCCGGGAGACCGTCGAAGAGATCAGGAAGAGCGGAGGCGAGGCCATTGCCTCCGTGGGCGACGTCACGGCTGAGGGGTTTGCCGAAAAACTCGTAAAGGCTGCTATGGACCAGTGGGGAGCCCTCCACATCATCGTCAACAATGCGGGCTTTACCTGGGACAACCTGATTCACAAGATGAGCGACGAACAGTGGGAAAAGATCCTGGACGTCCACCTGAAAACGCCCTTCCGCATCATTCGCGCCGCAACCCCCTGCTTCGTCGATGCAGCCAAAAAAGAGATGGAAAACGGCGGCAGGGCCGTAGCCCGAAAGATCATCAACATTGCCTCCATTGCAGGAGTGAGCGGTAATGTGGGGCAGGCCAACTACTCTGCGGCCAAGGCCGGTGTCATCGGTCTCACCAAGACCATGTGCAAGGAATGGGCGCGCTATAACGTGCAGTCCAACTGCGTGGCCTTCGGCTTTATCGACACCCGTCTGACCCAGGACAAGGAGAAGGGGATCACCGTGGAGGCCGCCGGTCAGAAAATTGCAGTGGGGGTTCCGGAAAAGGTACGACAGGGGTTCATCCAGATGATTCCCATGGGAAGACCCGGCACACCGGAGGAAGCGGCAAATGCCCTCCTCTTTTTTGCATCCCCGCTCTCGGATTATGTTTCCGGGCAGCTTATGGTGGTGGGCGGCGGTTTCTCCATGTAACCGGGAGTCAAAGCTCAGGAACTGATCATGAGGAGCCTAGAACATGGCAATCAATCTGGATGTAATTGGAAAGAGGATGGATCCCGTTGCCTTCCGCTATGATGAGGATACGGTCATGCTGTATGCCCTTGGAATCGGAGCCGGGGTCCATGAGCTTGATTTTGTCTATGAGAAGAACCTGAAGGTTTTCCCCACGTTCGCCGTCATCCCGCTCCTGTCCGTGCTTCTTCCCTTCATTTCTGCCGCCGGGATCAACTTCTACACGATGCTGCACGGCGAGCAGAAGATCGTCCTGCACAACCCCATCCCCACTTCGGGCACCGTCCACACCACCGCCATTTGTGAGTCTATCTACGACAAGGGCGATAAGGGCGCAGTGGTCAATCTTGGCCTCGAGACGAGAGATGATGCGGGAGAGCTTCTTTTCGAAAACGAAACGGTCCTGGTGGACCGCAGCGCCGGGAATTTCGGAGGGGACCCCGGGCCCAAGGGACAAAAGCTGGACCCACCAGCGGGAGTGAGCCCTGATTTTCGAGTGGAGCAAAGCATCCCGCATAACCAGGCGGCTCTCTACAGGCTGAGCGGAGATAAGAACCGATTGCACATCGATCCCGCCTTTGCAAGAAAGGGCGGCTTCGACCGGCCCATTCTTCACGGTCTTTGCAGCTTAGGCTATGCCGGTAGAGCGATCTTAGGGAGCGTTTGCCAGGGAGATCCGGCTCGTTTCAAATCCTTTGCCGTGCGGTTCATGAACGTGGTCTATCCGGGAGATACCCTCATCACCGAAGGCTGGAAGCTGGGCCCAAGCCGCTACGCCGTCCAGACCGCAAACCAGGACGGGAAAATTGTTCTGGGAAACGGACTGGCAGTGACGGATGAGTGAGGTCATCGAGGCATGGCCATGGTTTCCAAATGATTGAATCGCGGTCGAGAGCGCCGAGCCCGTTTATTCCGCAGGCGTCAGCGCTTTCTGCCTGCGGTCCATTTCGAGGGCAGCCCGATATGAAGACATCAACCCTGCGGGATTTCGTCCACCAGGAACTCGATGAGGAAGTCGCCGCCATTGGCGGGCGTTACACCTTCACAGCGGAGGTCCGTTTGCCTTTGGGCGATCGGGAGATCCTCTACCTCCTGGGGTGGGCCGTCTATGACAATACGTGCTGTGGCGCCGCCGGCTGCAGCTATGCGTTCGTGCCCGGGTTCATCGTTGACTGGAAGACGAGGCGTAATGGGGAAGGGCTGGAAGTCTCCCTGGTGGAGCCCATCCGGGACCCCTCCGTGCAGGATGCCGTCAGTCTCCTCATTAAAGGGAAAGAAATCGTGCAGCAGGTCACGTTCCTATGATAGACAATGCCGTTACGGCGGTTTGGCTGCAACACCGATGAAAGTGCTTGGCAAGAATGGCCCCATGCCTATAGATGCCTTCAACGAAGTGGTACAAATCAACCTGGTGGACGCCATGAATGTTATTCGATTGGCTGTTGAAAATATGGCAAGAAACACCCCGAATGAAGATAGTGAAAAAGGGAAGGAGCCCAAAGATGGATTTTGATCTGACTGAAGAACAAAGAATGTTGAAAGACATGGCCTACAAGTTTGCCGTCACCGAGTTCACTCCGGTTTCCAGTGAATGCGACAAGTACGAGAGGTACACGCCCGAGATCCGGAAAAAGGCAGCCGAGTACGGCCTGGTCGGCGCCTGGGTTCCGGAAGAGTACGGCGGAGCAGGGGTTGGCCAGTTGGGGACCTCACTTATCATGGAGGAATTCTCCAAGGTTGACATGGGAATCGCACTGAATGTCGTAGCCGCCGATTTTGGCTGTGAAGCGATATTCCAGTATGGGACGGAAGAGCAGAAAAAGGCCTACCTGCCGGGGGTCTGCTCGGGCGAAAAGGTATGCGCCGGAGCATTCACGGAGCCCAATGCCGGTACAGATGTGGCTGGATACAAGACTCGAGCGGTCAAGGATGGAAACGATTACATCATCAACGGGAACAAGATGTTTATCACCGGCGGGTCAGTCTGCGACTTCATGGTAGTCCAGTGTATCACCAATCCGGAAGCGAAGAGGCACAGCAGCTTCAGCCTCATCATCGTCCCCGCAGATGCCAAAGGCATCTCCAGAAGCAAGATCAAAGGGAAGATGGGCATTCGCTCCTCTGACACGGCGGAAATCGCCTTCGAGGACGTGCGTGTTCCACTGAGCAATCTGGTGGGCACGGAAGGGAACGGATTTAAGGAGTTGATGCATTTCTTCGATACCAGCCGCATTATGGTTGCGGCCCAGGGGTTGGGACTCAGCGAGGCATGTCTGAAGGCGAGCATCCGGTATGCGAAGGAAAGGACAGCATTTGGCTCGCCGTTAGGTTCTTTCCAGCTCACACAGAAGAAGCTGGCGGAAATGGCCATCAACATCGAGGCCCTGCGCGGTTTGGTCTATAAATCAGCCTGGCTGATCGATGCAGGTCGTCCCGATTATCATTTGGCCGCTATGGCTAAATTCTTCAGCGGTCAGACAGCCGTATTCTGCGCCAACATTGCTTTGGAGATTCACGGGGGGTACGGATACGTTGAAGAATACCCCGTAGAGAAGTGGTACCGCGACGCCAAGATTCTCGAGATCTACGAAGGGACGAAGGAAGCGGAGATCATGACTATTGGCCGGGCATTGCAGGCGTAATGATTTCGTTTGTTCATAACAAATTGCCGGAACGTCTGAGTTGATGATGACATAAATCCGTTTGCATTATGAGATCCATCCAAATGGAGACAGGCATGGCTGGTCCGATTAACGGCTTAAAAATACTGGATTTCACGACATTATTGCCGGGTCCCTACGCCACGATGTGCCTGGCCGACCTGGGAGCGGAAGTCATCCAAATCACTTCCGGCTCCCGACCGGATCTGATGGATTTCGTCCCCCCCTTCCTCCCTGGAACAAAGATCTCCGCTGCGGCAGCCTACCTTCGCCGGAACAAGAGGAGCATGACTCTGAACCTGAAGGACCTGCGGGCGGTGGAAATCGTGCATCAACTCCTTGGCAGTTACGACATCGTCATCGAACAATTCCGCCCCGGGGTCATGTCGAGATTGGGTCTGGACTATCAGAGCCTCAGGAGGGTTAATCCCTCCCTGATCTACTGTTCTCTCACCGGCTACGGCCATACGGGCCCTCTACGGGACCGTGCCGGGCACGACATAAACTACATCGCCCGCTCCGGCGTCGCGTCCTACTCGGGGAAAACAAACTCAGGTCCCAGCCTGATGGGAATGCAGATTGCCGACGTCGCCGCTGGGTCTTCCAACGCCGTTATCGGTATACTGGCGGCGGTTGCATCCAGGCATATCACGGGAGAAGGGCAGTCCATAGATATCTCCATGACGGACGGCATGATTGCCTTCAACGCCACAGTCGGAGCGGCCTTCCTGGTGGATGGAGAGGACCCGCAGCGGGAAGGGACCCTGCTCAACGGGGGCACCCTCTACGATTACTACGAGACCAAGGACCGGAAGCACATTAGCTTCGGGGGCCTCGAACCGCAGTTTTTCGCCAACTTTTGTAACGCCATAGGCCGTCCGGACCTGATTCCGGGCGGAGTCTCGCCCGTGAATACCTTTCAGGTCAAGGAGGAGGTCAGGGCCATCGTTCGCACGAGGACGCGGGATGAGTGGACTGCCCTCTTCAATGCCACCGATGCCTGTGTGGAGCCTGTAAAGACCCTTTCCGAGGTTATGGAGGATGCTCTGGTCCAAGAGCGGGGCATGGTGGTTGAGGTCCCATTGCCTTCCGGGGAGGTAGTCCGTCAGCTTGCCAATCCCATCAAGTTTTCCGGCTCCACGCTGGAATATCGCCAAGCCGGGTCTACCCCTGGAGCACACACAAAGGAGGTGTTGCGGGACCTGGGCTATTCCGACGAGGAGATTGGAGACTTCGAGAAATCCGGCCTGTTTAAGTAAACCTAATGTAAAGAGCGGGGTAAAGTGCGCTGGAAGAGCACGTTAACATTCTTTTTGCCAAAGGAGACGTCCCATGAACATCGGCCATTATTTGGCATTAAACGCCCGACGGCATCCGGACAAACTTGCCCTTACGTACGGGGACCGGACCTACACCTATGACGGATTTAATCGCACGGTCAACCGGATGGCTAACGGGCTCAGGGAGTTGGGGATTCAAAAGGGCGAAAAGGTCGCCCTGATGATGGCCAATACGGATGTTTTTCCGGTCTGCTATTTTGCCCTGGCCAAAATCGGCGCCGTCATAGTCCCCGTTAACTTCCGGCTCCTGGCCGGCGAAGTCAACTATATCCTGAAACAGTCTGAGAGTGTCGCCGTCATTACCGATGACATCTTCGATCAGATTATTCAAGAAGCTAAAAAGGACGTACCGCTCGTGCGTCATGTGATCACCGCACCCGCTGCTAAAGTGGACGGCCATCTGTCCTTCGATGAAGTATTGTCTGCCTATGAAGGTGAGCCGGAGATTACAATCTTTCCGGAAGACGATCTGCATATTCTCTACACCTCCGGCACCACCGGCCGGCCCAAGGGGGCCTTGTTCGATCACATGCGGGTCTTTAAAATCAACATCGCGATGACGGGAACCCTTGGTTTCAAACCCGATGACCGGTTTTTACATGTCGCACCGCTGTTTCATTCGGCGCAACTGAATATCTTTCTCAATCCAGGGATTTTCATCGGCACCTCCCACTTCATCGTCCGCGAGTTCGATCCCGTCAAGGTTATGGAATTGATCGAGAAACATCAAATCACTTTTTTCTTCGCCGTGCCCACCATGTACAACATGATGCTGCAGGTGCCCAATGCAGCGGATTTCAATTTGTCATCCGTTCGCAGTTGCGGGTATGGCGCCGCGCCCATGGCGGCGACTCTGGTCCAACAGAGCATGGATTTGTTCAAAACAAATCAATTCTACAATCTGACGGGTCTCACAGAGGGGGGACCGTCCGGTGTTTATTTGTCTCCCCATGACCATCAAACCAAAATCGGATGCTCGGGAAAACACCCACTGCTGCTGACGGAAGTCAAGGTCGTCGACCTGGATGGCAACGACGCGGCCCCGGGGGTTCACGGCGAGGTTTTGCTCCGCGGCGAGACCATCATGAAGGAATATTACAAAAAACCCGCTGAAACCGCCGAAACCATCGTTGACGGGTGGCTGCATACGGGTGACTTGGCCGTCAAGGATGAAGAGGGGTTTATCACACTCGTAGATCGGATAAAGGATATGATCATCTCGGGCGGTGAAAACATCTACTCCGTGGAAGTGGAAAAGGTCCTTTACAAGCTTCCCAAGATTCTTGAGGCCGCCGTGGTGGGCACGCCGGATCCCAAATGGGGCGAAAAGGTCAATGTGGTGGTGGTATTAAAGCCCGGTGAAACTGCAGACAGCCAGGAAATCCAGGAGTTCTGCCGGCAACACATGGCCGCCTATAAGATTCCCCGCAACGTTGTTTTTGCGAATTCGCTGCCGCACAATGCAGCCGGCAAGCTTCAGAAATATAAGATTCGCGAGCAACTGAAAGAGCAGTAAGCAAGCCTAAGCCGCTTCGCCTGAAAGCCGAAGGCAAAAGCAAGAAAATAATCGTTGAACGGACCTTCGGCTATCATGCGCTTTTGCCCTGGATTATGCCAGGTCCTTACGTCTTGGCTGACGCAGTCATGACACGAAGGAGGACGAAATGATTGACGAAAAATTGATCGACAACGTAAGAGAGCATGGAACGTACAGGGCGGATTGGCAGGGCAAGGCGAAAGTACTTGCCGATATCGGCTTTCCCACAGGAGGAAAAGCTGATTACGCGATCATTATGGGCTGCGCCCAGCCGGAGGCGATGCCCAAAGCGATTGGATCGTTGAAGGTCCTTCTGGACCGCCTGCAGATCAGCTACACCGTCCTGGGCAAGGAATTCTGCTGCGGCTGGTTGCCTTTCGGCCAACCGGCCGTGATGGCGAAAAATGAAGAGGATATCGCCCGCAGCAAAGAGCTTTCCCGCGAGTTCCTCGTCGGCAATTTCAGGCAGGCGGAGGCTCTGGGAGCGAAGGCCATCGTCCTTTTTTGCGCCGCCTGCGAGCCAAGCTATGCCAATCTGGCCGACGAAACCTCACTTCCCATCATTTCGTATAGCGCCCTGCTGGAGCAGTTTTTCCCTGGCGGCAGACTGGACATGGCGATCGACTACTATCCCGGATGCTATCGCTTCCGGCGCCGCATTACTGAGCACGCACTGGATATCGAGCCTGCCCGCCGCCTTTTGGGAAAAGTCCAAGGGTTGCAGGTTAACGAGCCGGATAGCAATCTCTGCTGCTTCATTGCGCCGCACATGGAGAAACTGAACAACAGCTTTGCCAGTCGGGACATCGCGACCATTTGCACGGGCTGCTATCATAATCTGCGCCGCACGATGAAGAACAAAGAAGAGTACCGCATCTGGATGCTACCCGAAATCCTGCTTCAGGCGTTGCCCGGCCAGCATAATAAAAGGGTGTAAAGGAATATCAGGTGACAGATTTATTGTGCGGGCGGATAAGGTCGTCCTTAAGAATGCACATATCCATTTCGAATCCATAGCTTTGGGTTTTGTGGGCGCTTCGATCGCACCGGATTCGGCGGCATGCATTGCTCACTGCTCACTTTGGGCTTCTCTCGATGAATGTCCCTACCCCAAGATATTGCTTGACGACCGCCTTCAACTCTTTTTTTCGTTCGATGAATTGCTCCTTCATTCCCCGGAGCCACTCAGCGTGGCGGTTTACGCCATCTTTGCTAAGGAAAAGAGCATGTTCCCCGGGATCAACATGGAACCGAAGCGATTCGTTTCTCCATTCCCATGGGCCGGAACCGGAACAAAGCATACACCTGGCTCTCCCGTCCGGCAGAAATCTGAAAGTGTCACCTCCGCAAAGCGGGCAAGCCGGGCCAACAGGGCTGACTCGCTTGGCCGGATCCAATATGGCGCGGGCGAGTTTTTCGGCGGTCTCTTTGTTCTCAGAAGAGAGCAGAACCTCCCCGGGGAGCGCACCGTAAACCACGGCGGATCCGCGCAGATCGCCCAACGCCAGCTTTACAAAGCTCTCCACGTCGAGTTTGGTGCTCCCCTCCATGCCTTCGATCCCGGCAATTGCAACTCCCACCGCCGGTTTTTCCCATAGCCGGTCGACAAATGCATAGAATTGAAGCCCCCGGTCCAGGAATTTTTTGAGGCTCCCGTTAGCCGACAAAAGATAGACAGGGGCAGCGACCACGTATGCGTCAGCTTCTGCAAGGGCATTCAGCACGGGGAGGAAGTCATCCTGCTGCGGGCACCTCATCTCGTCGAAAAGGCACTGGTAACAGGCTCGACAGGGTTTTATGTCGAGTTTGGGAAGACACGCCAGCCTCAGTTCCCAGCCCTCTCCCAGTTGCCTGAAAATCTCTTTTATGAAAAGTTCGCAGTTTCCGAATTTTCTTGGCGAACCGGAAATTCCGAGAAGAATTTTTCCCATTTTGCTGCATTCCTTTAATGAGGTTGCATACGAAAAAAAAAGCTAACCGGAGGGGCTAGAACCGGTTAGCTTTGAGGAGGAAAGAGTTGGTTTCTCTTTCTTTTCTAGAGAGAGCAATATGCGT
>JBKQTS010000260.1:0-5437 GCA_052143075.1 Syntrophobacteraceae bacterium
TCAGTCAACCGCAGATGATGAAAGCGGAAACACAAATTCAATACTGAAAGGAAAAAGAAATGAAATCGATTATGAGTGTTTTGGTTGTGACGATCATGGTTTTTGGCCTGGTTTCAAGCAGCGTAGCCCGCGGGAACGTGAGCGCCAAAGATGCAGACAACCCCGGCCACTTCTTAACAGGGACCCCGTATGCTTGCGGTATTCAGTCGCCCGCGCGCCCCGACTATGTCGATGCCGTCCCGCTTCCTTGCACCGAACGATACCGAGATCGGTACAATCGGACCCCGGAGCCGATGGGTAGTCCAGGCTTCTAACTGCTGAGTCTCCTCAGTTGTAAAATGGATGAGGGGGGCGGCAGATCCGCCTCCCTCATCCATTTTTGGCGCTTTCTACATGGGTTTTATTCTCCTGTTTGTTTCGTTTTGGGCATAGTGAAGACGAAATTCGAGCCGGTCTGGCTTGCCTCATACCAGATGTCGCCTCCACGCCTGCGTATGATCTCCCGCACCAGATACAGTCCCAGGCCTGTTCCGGCAGTGGCGTTTTCAGCAACATTTCCGATGCGGCCGAACTTAGTGAAAAGCTTGTCGCGATGATGCTCCGGAACAGATTCCCCGCTGTTATACACGTTCAAACGATAGTGTCGGCCGTGGTCCTCACAGCCGAAGAAGACCACACATCCTTTCCCGCCATATTGGACGGCGTTTGTAATCAGGTTCCGATACAGGCTCCTGATCCATCTCCGGCCCGCATGAATAATCACGGCCCCTGCCTGGATAGTCTCCGGACATTCCTCAATGG
Source organism: Syntrophobacteraceae bacterium (assembly GCA_052143075.1). Taxonomy (GTDB): domain Bacteria; phylum Desulfobacterota; class Syntrophobacteria; order Syntrophobacterales; family Syntrophobacteraceae; genus SbD1. Next base: position 802 of record JBKQTS010000260.1, read on the forward strand.
TAATGCCTCTGGAGTCTATCTCATCGGCCAGTTCTTGAAGGACCGGATCGATGATATCCTTTCTTAGATCAAGGGCCTCCTTTTGGATCTCACCGAGGCCATCCATTACGGCAGCCCTGGCCAGATGATCCTCAACGATGCCGCTGAGCCGGATCGTCTGCCTCAACAAGACTTTTAATCTATTGGCGGCACTCTCATCCACGTGCCCGTACCTGCCTCTGGCAAGGAGCTCCAAACCTGCTGACAGAGAGGTTAGGGGACCCCTCAGATCGTGCGACAGGACCATGAAGGCGTGCCGGACCCGCTCCCTGATCTCTCCAATGGGATCATTTGATTCTTTGAGTGCCGGCTGCAACTCCCCTTTTTCGTTCATGTGCGCTTAGCTCAACCGGTTCTTAGGCTTTTGATGCCTGCGTTCGAGATATGAAGATATCTTGCTTGGACAGTGGCGGCCAGGGTGGGGCGGAAGAAATACTCGATCCCCATGCTGGCTTGAAGATTGAACTGAAAGTCACCGTCCAAGTCCGCCCAGGATGTATAGTTTCGCGTACTGAGTCGCAAAAGCGTCAGCCGTAAATTCCGCGTGAGGATGGGAATTCGATAATAAGCAGCAGTCGGGCGATAAGCTTCAGGAAGGCGGCTTCGAGAAGCGCGACAAAAATCTCTTCTGCTCTTGTTTGTACTTCTACATCTTTGCTGTGCGCCGAGTTTCTTTTTGTGTGCCTGTATCACCCTCTGTTGCAATCCCCAGGATTTCCTCGATCCGACGGAACCTCTTCTTTTGTGAATCGTTCAATTTGCCGTCACTTGCAGTAGCAATCCGGCGTACGAGTTCAAGTGCCTTACGGCGCAGTTCCATTTCAGGCAGAAGCTTTGGCAGCGTATTAACCGCTTTTTCTTCGTCGAGAAGCAAGATGAAGAGCTGGCGCTTGAAGGCTTGCTTCAATTGATCGAACGTCGGGCGCACGTCGCTCGGGGCTTCGCTAATGAACCGCTGAATCAGCCTGGCTGGGCGCTCGTCGACCACCTTGGTATCACGTCCCTGGTAGAGGAGAATGCGGACAGCTCCGTCCAGCGGTGTTCCCCGCTCAATGTATGACTCGTGTTCCAGTGCTTTCAACCGCTTCAGCTCATTACGCAGCCAATCGTCAGGTCTTGGTCCTTTTCGCCGCTTGGTCTCCTCAGTGAGTCCTGCTATTGCGGCGATCCATGGCGATGCATAGATCGATTTAAACAGGCGCTCGCACCAGGTGTCGCGCAGATCCCGGTAGTTATCGAGTAAAACTGTGATTCGGTCCGACATCAATTTTTCAAGTTTGTGAAATGCGTTGTCGGGTGAAACGGGCTGGCGCTGCTCGCGTACTATCTGCGCGAAAGTTTTGAGCGGCCACATCGCCGGGTTCATGTCGGAGTACATATAACGCTGCATGCGGGTTGGCTGCAGCATGCGCAACCAATGCGCGGTCATTTCGCTGGAGGTCGCCCTGACAAAAGGGGAGAGGAAGGTGTCATAGAGGCCCTGGTTCACCTCTGCGAACCTTTTTACCACCTCGAAGGGTCGCTCGTGTTCACGGCCGTCGCCAAGGGCAAGAATGTCTTCTATCGTCCGCATCTCGAATTTGATAAGGTAGCGCCCATCGGTCAGTTCCAGGCTGGGCATATCGGGTCGCGTATCCTCTATTATTGCCTCGTAGAGACCAGGGGGCAGAGCATCGATTATGTCGATCGCGTTCATCATTTCGGTATGCTCGCGGTCCGCCACTTTAGCAGAAACAAAGATTCCAAGATGGCCGATTTCATTATGAAGGCAATAGACGATCGTCTGGTCGTGCGCCCGTATTTCATCCACGCTGTCGTAGAGGTCCGGAATCCAGTTCAGCGCTTGTGGCGGTGGAGTAATGTTGTCGCCCCATGAGGCGAATACGACGATTGGGGAGCGAACATTGTAAAGGTTCACCGTAGTTTTGCCGTCCGCCGACCTTATTTCGTTGGAAGTAAGCCTGTTGCCGACAAAGAGGTTTTGGACGATCCACTCCATCTCCTTCTTGTTCAGGAAAAAATAACCTCCCCACCACTTCTCGAAGTCGAGGAACCGTTCACATTCGGTGTCAATCTTCGAGTATAGGTTGTAGTACTTGGTCCAAAGAGTATTTGCTGGATTGAGGTTCTCGAAGTTTTCTACCAGGTAGCTGCCATCGAATGTTCCGTTTCCGAGGTCGCTGGTAAACGAAGAAAGCCATGATCCACCGAAGAGCCCCCCGTTGTAGCGCATGGGATTTTTGCCCTCCACACCTGCCCAGTAGGATACAGGGGACCCGGCGAGAAGAATCGGGCCAAAGAGATCCGGGGCTGCTGCCGCCAGCATCAGCAGGGCCCAGCCGCCTTGGCAGTTGCCAATCACGAACGGCTTGTCTTCTGCTTCCGGATGCAGTTCGCCGACTTTTTCCAGGAACGCTCCCTCAGCACGTATTATCGACTCGATTGTCTGCGTCGGACACGGCTTTGGGAAGAACATCACAAAATAGCATGGATTCCCGGCACGCATAGCTATGCCAATCTCGCTGGCCATCTTGGAGCCAGCGATGCCGGGTCCGTGGCCTGCTCTAGGGTCGATTACAACGATTGGGCGCTTCTTTGGATCGGTGGGATGTTCGGCAGAAGGCTTGATGCGCAGCAGCGCATAGTTGGCCGGATCTTCGAGGGTGCGTCCGTCAAATACCATTTCATAGTCGAAAACGAGTGTAGGCGGTTTGCCTTGCTTTTCATGCTCTATGAAGATGTTGCCTCGCTCGCGCATCACGTCCAAGAAAAGCAATGAACGCTGCCACGAATCAATCCAGTAAGAAAGCGCCTGGGCGCCGAAATCGGAGGTCGGCCAGGGACCGAAAGAATTCGTTGGCGTTGCGGAGGAAGGCTTGAGATTAAAATCGGAAGTCTTGGTTTCCTTTCCCATGGAGTTCTCCAGTCATATAAGACGTTATTGACACGCTTCTCAGGTTGCAGCTTTAAGAAAAAACCACTCGGCCGAGAAAACCGTCCCGCAAGTTTGGGTGGGACGCTCACGAGATTTCCCCGACATGTTCCTGAGAACATATTTTGGAATTACTCTTTGAAAAGAACCGACCTGTTCCAATTTTGAATCAGTGAGTTTCCGGCTATTTTGATTAACTGGCTTCTATTTAATCATCTAAAGCCTGACTCACAACCTATCTCACTAAATTGTGACATTTTGTTGGACACGCGGCTCAAAGGGGTTGAAACCAGCCTGTATACCAGCAGATATAGAATCTCAATCCTCAATTTCCTGACGATCGAATTCCTGCTGTTACAATGCAGATATCTTGAGTTTTCAACTATGCCCTCAACAAGGCGCTTTGTTTGAACTGCGTCATCGCTTCACGGTACCCCTCGGTAATGGCCTCCTCGGCCCGATGGAATTCCAGAAACCTGATATCCCCGAGTTTCGGCTGAATAAGCAGATCAGGCGGATCTTTTGCCAGTTTTGTTGCGGTTACCTGTGCTTCCATGATGTTGATTGAGATCATTATGACATCAAAGATGCTCGGCACAGGGGCCCTTTTCATCCACCGGCGCAACTGTGATAACATGGATGGATTGAATTTATTGAGCTTTTTATTCCCGAGTTGACCGATTCCCCATTTTTTAGGGGGGAGCTGGCCAACCGCATCTTTCATTGACGGAGCAACCGATCGGATGCTGTTTGCGCTCCTTTTGTCGACTATGTCATGGTTCAGATTCACGGCAATGACATAATCTGCTCCCATATTCCTGACAACACTCACAGGCACAGGATTGACCAAACCGCCATCTATTAAGAAGCCGCCGTTCTTCTTCACAGGCGTAAAAATGCCCGGGACCGAAATGCTTGCACGAATCGCCTCCCCAAGATCCCCTTCGTTCAATACGACCTCACTACCTGTGGCCAGGTCCGTAGCAACCGCACAATAGCGAAAGGGTAATTCTTCAATGTTTATTTCTCGAACATGACGACGAAAGAAGTCGGTGATTCTTTTCCCATCAATGAGTCCGGACCTCGGGAAAGTTATATCCAGGAAAGAAACGATTTGTTTCCAGTCGAGCTGACGGACAAAATCCTCGAGTGCATCTACTTTATTGAGGGCAAACGCCGCCCCTACCAAAGAACCAATGCTGGTGCCGGCTACGCACTTGATTTCGATTCCTGCATCGGCCAGCGCCCGTATTACACCAATGTGCGCCCATCCCCGTGCGGAGCCGCTGCCAAGCGCCAAGCCGATCGTGGGCATTGAGGCGGAGGAAGGGGTCGAAATTCTCGCGGTGACAGTTCTAACCATGGCTTCCTCCTGCATACCAGGCTAATGCGCACTTTGTATCTCACATTTTTCTCCATAGCTGCACGCAGCGCTCGGTAATCTCCTCGCCTCACCCCCTTTTTATTATAGGTCCATGAGCGACAACGTGTGACGGGCGATCATCAGTTCCTCGTCTGTCGGAATAACCCATGCTGAGACGGGGCTATCCGTGCGGCTTATTCTTGGCCCACCCTTGTTATTGGCTTCTTCATCGAGGACGATGCCCAACCAGCCTGAGTCGTTGCATACACGGGAGCGGATTTCCGAGGCATGTTCACCAATCC
>JBKQTS010000261.1:0-42965 GCA_052143075.1 Syntrophobacteraceae bacterium
CGGGTTGAGCTTCTCGTAGGTGCTGACATCAACGCTCTTGCCGGTGCGGACCTTCTTGGGATCGATCCCGGAGAGCTTCCCGTAACTCTCGCTTTTGGAGAGATCGAAATACACCGACCGGAGTTTGTCGTAGGCAAGCTCCTTCGAGATCAGGTTACGGGTAAAATCTATTATGGTGTCCAGATGTTCGGTCGTACGCGGGTACCGGTAGGCCCTGCTAATTCCGAGCGAATCCAGATCGCTGAGAAAGGATTCGAATCGCTGCTGCGTGTAGGGCCCGAGGCACATCCCTGCGGCAATCGAGCTGTTTATTGTACGGCTGTCAAAATCCGGAATGAGAACCACCTCATCGACCGAAAAATTTTTCGCCTGAAAAAACCTGGACAAAAGGTCTGCAACAAGGAATCGACGCGCATCCGAAATCGAAAGCGATTGATCCAGTGGAGGCCCGGTCACGCAGATGCGCGCTTTTGCTTCCTTAACAGGCTTGAATTCCACCTTCCGCCGCTCCAGCAGATTATAGAACCTGAAGTCCGGCTCGAGCATCGTTGTAAACAGGTTTGTACTGAGATAGCGGTCTCCCCCGTCGGGCAGGATTGCAACCAGCACGCCCTCATCCATGAGCGAAGCTATCTGCATTCCGGCCGCCATCGCAGCCCCGGAACTCATACCGGCAAATATCCCCTCTTCCCTGGCCAGTCTTCGGGCGGCCTCGAAAGCATCCTCGTCCTTCACATGGATAATCTCGTCCAGGGCATATCGGTCGAAAATCCCGGGAACATACGATTCTTTCATGTTCTTGAGTCCCTGGACCTTGTGTCCCGGTAGGGGCTCGACGGCAACAACCCTGATGGCCGGGTTTTTTTCTTTCATTGCCCTGAGAATGCCCATGGCTGTCCCGGTCGTGCCGAGTGTGGCGACGACAGTGCTTACTTTGCCTTCCGTTTGCTCGTAAATCTCCGGCCCGGTTCCATGATAATGAGCGTCAGGATTAGCGGGGTTATTGAACTGGTCGGTAATGAAATACCGGTCCGGGTTTTCCCTCACCAGATTGTACGCCTCTTCGATCGCCCCGTCTGTGCCCAGTGAGCCGGGGGTGAGCAGAAGTTCGGCGCCGTACGCTTTGAGAATTTTCTGCCTCTCAAGGCTGGCGGTCTCGGGCATGGTGAAAAGGACCCGATAGCCCTTCACTGCCGCAACCATCGCCAACCCGATTCCGGTATTGCCGCTTGTTGCCTCGACAATGATCTTTCCGGGAACGAGCTGTCCCTGGCCCTCTGCCGCTTCGATCATAGAAAGGGCCGCCCTGTCCTTCACCGAACCCGCCGGGTTTTTCGCCTCGAACTTTATATAAAACGTGACGGCTGGGTTGGGGTTCATCCGGTTTATGCGGATGAGCGGAGTGTTCCCGATACATTCCAAAACATTGGAGAAAACGTTTTTGCAGTTCACTTTTGCTTCCTGCGCACTGGTCTGGTTTGGACCTGATTTAGAGCGACTTTTGAACGACAAAGTTCTATTATATAGCTTCTAATTGCGTTTAAAACCAGTTTCTGCTTTCCGGCTATAACAAACGGCAGAAATTTCGCAATCACCCGATCGAAACCGAGTTCAATTAGCTTCTCATCCGGCGTTACCGGATGGACACCAATTGAGATGACCAATCAGGACCTACAGAACAGGCTGCTCGTGCTTCTTGAAAACGGCTATACGGTTTTGGCCGAGACAGAGAGGTTTGTCCATCAGGTACAGCGGCAATTTCGATTGAGACGAATCGAAGAGGGAAAACCCGGATGGGATGCCCCGAAAATCTTCACCCTGAACCGCTGGATGGAGAACTTGTGGATGGAGCTGTGGCCGGAGGAGATGCCGGCCTCATCCTCTTTTTTAAGATGGCAATTCCTGAAAGACTGCACCCATGAGGCGCCTCCGCCTGAACCATCCTCCCCTGACATAGAGCTGATTCATCTGCTCGATGAGAGCTTCGAGCAATGCTTGAGATTTGCCCTGGATCCCGCAGGGGGACAGGATGTCAGTCCGCTTATCGGATGGAGACGCCAAATCTGGCGCTCCTTTGACGACAGGCTGGCGCGAAGTGGGCTGTTCCACCCCGCACGGCTGCCCGAAAAAATTGCCCAACGCCTCGCGGGCATGGAACGAGAACCGAGTTGGAGTAGAATGGCCTTCGTTGGCTTTGAATTTGCCGGCCATTGGGAAAAATACCTCTTGGAAGAGCTGCAAAAGAAAGTCGGCGCAGTATTTTTCGCCCTGCCTGCCGGTAAGGCCCAGCCGAGTCGTCTGGTTTACTCCGATCCCGAGCAGGAAATCACTGGGCTTATGGAAAACCTGCTGCTAGCGGTCAGAGAACATGCCCCTCATGAGATTGCGGTCGTGCTTTGCGATTCCGAATTCTACAGCCCGGCTATTTCGAACCTGCTCCGGGATATACTCGGAGAGCCCATCAGGGGACAACTGGCAGCCTACAATCTTTGTCCTGACCTGAACCTGTGCGCCCAGGGCCTGTACAATGCAGCAGTGCTGCCGATCCGGTGCGCCATGGGCGGAGAAAAACGTAATGACCTGTTCACGTTTCTGCGCTCCCCATACTATGGTGCGTTCTCACGGTGGAACCGGCGTCTGAGCATCTGGGACAGGACCTGGCGTGAAAAGGGCATCGAAAGTGGAATAAACCCTTTGCTCGAGGCCGTTCGCGATTCGGCTGAAGAAATCTTTCCTGATAGGTGCAGCGGGATCAGGGCCGCAATAGCTCCGTTTCTCGAGGCGGGCGTGAAGACGGTTTTCAAGTGGGCGGAGACCTTGCGCCGCATCTGGGCCGCCCTCCAGTTTCCGGTGCTCGCCAACGAACTGGACCGGATTACGTGGGACAACCTGGTTCAAATAATCTCCGAGTTCGAAACGGTCTTTGGGAATACCAGCCTGAGCGCATACGAATTTTTTGAGCTCCTGACTGCGGCGGCAAGCCACTCACGGGTCCAGAAGAGCGGGTTCGAGGACGCTGGAATCCAGGTCCTTGGCAGGCTCGATGCCAGGGGGCTCTCTTTTGAAAAGATATTCATTCCCGGGCTGGTTTCAGGATCTTTCCCGCAGCCCGTGAGATCGCTCCCCCTGCTCAGCTCTTCGGAACGCCCGAAGGTTCTTGGCGGGACCATCGAGAGCCAGTTCGCCTTTGCGCGCCACCTTTATGCGAATTTTCTCGCTGCCGCTCCTCAAATCGCCCTCAGCCGTCCCGCAATTTCAAAAGATGGTCAAATCTGCATCCCGTCGTCTTTCTGGACAGAAGATGGTGAGAAAAAAATCGACGCCGTAATACCTTGGAAGCATAGCCTTCCGGCTATGCAGAGGGCGCGGTGGGTACGGCAGAGTATTTCGAAAATCACGTTTCCGGCTTCGATCGAAAGCCCGGAGGCTTTTTGCCAACCGGATCGGTCCCGGTTCCAAATACAACCGCTCCCTATAGTCAACCAGATTTCAGTCAGCGAACTCCAATCAGCGCTGCTCTGCCCTGCCCGGTATTTCTTCCGCTATGTACTTGGCCTCGAAGAGCTTGACGAATTCGAACCTGGGATCCCGGCACTGCAACGGGGTCGGAACGTCCATTCGATTCTGGCTTCTTTCGTTTTGCGCGCAAGAGAAAAACTCTGCGAAGCAAACCTGGAATTCGAGGGCTTGTCAGATCTTTTGAAAAAAACCATAACCGATGTCATCGGGACTCGTCTGTCTCAAGCAGTCTGGCAGGTCGAGATAGATCGGCTCATAGGAAAGCCCGGTCACCCTGGTCTATTTCTAAAATGGCTGGATGCCGAGCGAGAGAGAATCCTGGACGGCTGGTCATGGATGGCGGTTGAACGGCCATTCGAAGACCTGGAAATATATGGCTGCCAGGTCCGCCTCAAGGGGCGGCTCGACAGGATCGATTCACACCCTGAACGGGGCATTATCTGCTGGGATTACAAGACCGGCAGGCTTCCCCGCAGAACCGAGGTAATCGACAGGAATAATGAACCTCAGCTCCCGGCATATCTGCTCGCGCTATCAAGGGGAAAAGTCACCGGCGCGCCAAAAGCCGATGATAACTGCGGGGCGGGCTTCATCGAGCTCAGATCGGCGGGAAGCATGAAACACCAGGTCATGTTCGATCCCGCCGAACAACACGGCCCTTTTCTCAAAGACTGGGAAGAATGTGTCGCCGCCGCCTTGAATTCCATCTTTGCCGGGGATGTGCCGCCACTCTGGCTCAAGGAAGGCCGGGCCTGCGAAGAGAATTGCGTATACGGAGGTATTTGCGGGCCTGCCTGAAAGCGGAAATCCGGGTGACTTTCAACTCGCCTTCCTGGTCCTTATATGAACTGTATAAACTCAAGCTCAGGAGGCACAAGTGATTAAAATAATTGCTATTTTACTTTTTACCCTAGCCGCCGTGCAACTAATCGCCCCTTCGCAGGCGGCGGCTGCATTGCAACTTTTATCCCCCGCCTTCAAGGACGGAGGGACCATCCCCATCCGCTTTGCCCGCCCTGCTGTCGGAGGTCATAATGTTTCCATTTCGTTGCAATGGACCGGAGCGCCCGACGGCACGAAATCATTTGCCCTGGCTATCGTGGATCAGCACCCTGTTGCTAGAAAGTGGGTACACTGGATGGTGATAGATATTCCAGCGGATGTATCCTCTTTTCCTGAGGGAGCCTCGGGAAAAAATATGCCGCCCGGCGCGATCGAGTTGGGCAATTCATTCGGCAGCGCCGGATATGGTGGACCACAGCCTCCGAAAGGCACGGGTCCGCACGCATATGTTATAACTCTCTACGCCCTGAAAGATAGCAGGCTGGGCCTTAAACCCGATTCAACCCTTGCCGACTTTCAGAACGCAATAAGAGGCAAGATTCTCGGGGAGACTTCGATCACCGGTTTTTTTGAGCAGTAGAAACGGCGGCTTTGCTCAACGCCGCACTTAGGGCAAAGCCTTTGACAAATGAGTATTTACGGACGGTAAGCCAGCTAGAGCAGCTTTTCAATCGAACTCAACAGCTTGTCCCAGCTCAGGGGTTTTGCCAGTATCAGATCCACGCCCCGGCTGGCAAGCTCTGCGTCTTCATATTGTGCGCCCCACCCGGTTATCATTACTACCGGCATTTTGGGATTTTTTGCCTTGGCGCGCTTGGCTATTTCCCAACCGCTTATCACCGGCATTCCGAGGTCGGTCAAAACCAGATCGAAATGGCTCGAATCTATCAACTCCAGTGCCTTTTCTCCGTCGCTCATCGCCATAACCCGGTGCCCTTTGAGCCGGAGCATATCTCGGAGCAGGTTAAGGATCTCCGGGTCGTCTTCGACAAGCAGCAAGCGATAAGAACTTGACCCTTCGCCGGTTTTCGAAACAAGCTGTGCTATTGTTGCTTCGGCCCTGGCAAGCCTGATTATGAAGGTGGTGCCTTTGCCCGGCTTGCTCTTTACCTGGATGTCGCCTCCGTAGCGGCTGATCAGGCTCCATGAGACGCTCAGCCCAAGGCCTGAGTTTCCGATTCCCTTCGTAGTAAAAAAAGGGTCGAATATTCTTTCCGCCACGTCCTTACTCATGCCGATACCGGTATCGCCCACCTCGAGAAAAACCTGTTCGCCCTCGCAGTGAGAGCGGAAGGTAACGATACCCCCCTGGGGCATTGCGTCGATAGCATTGAGAAGAAGATTGGTCAGGATTTCTTTCAGGTCGGATGCATTGATGGCGGCAAAGCAGTTCGGCGTGAGATTCGTTTGTATTTCTATCGTGCGGCCGGATCTTTCCATGAGATTTTTCCAGCGCGGCCTGGTAAGTTCGATAACATCATTGACCGCTTCCTGGATGTCAACGGTAGGTGCGGCCGCTTTGGGGTCGCGTTCCCGCTCGGTGAACCTCTGAAGCCGCCGGACGGTATTTGAGCCGTCATATACCGCCTTTTCCATGTTCTGAAGCCTGCGCTGTATATCCTCGTCTTCGATCCGAGGCAAAATGAGCTGAATGTGTCCCAGAATCGCCATCAAAAGATTGTTGAAATCATGTGAAACGCCTCCAGCCATAGTACCAAGGGCCGCAAGCTTCTCGGACTGGATGATTTTGTCTGAGAATGCTTTTTTCCTCGTTATGTCCTCAATTACCAGAAGGTAGCCGACTGCCCTGCCCTCTTCGACCAGCCGGACGAGATTGATATCGGCCAGATAACTCTCACCTGTTGAGTTCATCAGGCTCACATCTGTTTTTTCCACCTGCCCTGCATCGGATTCCGATGCTCTTGCGAGGAGCTTTTCGAAATTCGCCGGATCCTGGAAAAGCACAGCGGGCGATCGGCCCGTAATTTCGGAAAGTTTTTCGCACTGTATTTTTTGGAGACTCCGGTTGATGCGGACGATTCTGCCTTCCGTGTCGAGAATGCAAATGCCCTGGGGCATGAAATCCAGGACCAAGTCTGAAATTTGGCTGGTCCGAAAATTCTGCATTACTGAAACAGCGGCTTCGGATCCGGCCTGGTCCGCCACAACATGCTGGCCGGCCTCTCGGGCGCATTGCAGCCCAACTATCAGGTGACCGATAATATTGCCGACTATCTCCCAGTTTCGCCTGAGCTGCGGGGTAAATTCCTGCGGATGGTACGAGCTAAGGTTAAGCACGCCCAAATGGAGGATCGGAATACAGGCAAGCGAAACCGGCGTCACAACGGCGTCTTTAAGCTCCGGGATTGGGTGCTCAGCGGTATTTTCAATAAAAACGGGCTTCCCCGACGAAAAAACCTGGCCTGAAACATTCTGCCCCGATCCAAAGCGCAGATTTTGCCTGTAGCGGCGGGAAGCCACCTCGAGCTGATCATCCAGACCGTAGGCGGCGACCAGCGCAAGCTTACTGGTATGCTGGTTCCAGAAAAGGATCGAACAGTTCTCGAATCCACTTTCCTCTATTATGATCCTGACGAAATGCTGGCATGCCGTGGTTGTTCCCTGGTCCAGGGACACTGCCTCCGCAAAGCGCTGGATCACAGCCAGAAACTGGCTCATTTCATCGCCCCGCCTCTGTGCGCCAAGGAGGCCCATTTGCATCATTTCATTAACCAGGTGGTCCATCCTCTTCCCTCTTTATTCATCTTTACAATTTGCCCTTCTGGCTCAACAAACTAATTGTCCTCCCGCACTCATCGAGACTACATCGGACTCTGGCCGAGCAGGTTCCATAACTGGTCAACCTCAGGCCAGATCCTTTCAACGCTCTCCTGATATTCTTCCCACTCCTCCTCGCAAATATAGAGCTCCCGGCATTGGGAGAGAGTGCTCTCTTCGTTGACCAGTTCGGGATACTCACGCAAATGACTGAGAACATTGACCAGATGCATCAACCCGACCTCGGTCTTGAAGCGCTTGCTCCTATCAGGAGAGTGATGGAATTCAATAACTGCCTCAAATTCTTCCGGGAAAGCCCATCGGGACGCAAGGTACTTGCCAAGCAGGCTGTGTTCGAGGCCATACTGCGTTTCGACGTACCAAGGCGGAATACCCTTTCTTGCTGCGCTTTCAAAAATAGCCACGAACTGCTCGTTGAAGTGCGTTGCCATCACGATCCAGCCAAGATCGTGAACGATGCCAAGCACGGCCGCTTCTGCCCCACTCATCCATGGGCGTTTCCTGGTCATCTCGGCAGCAATTCTAGAACAAGCGAACGCATGTTTCCAAAGCTTTTCTCGGTGAGCTGCGCTAACGACATGCCCATTGGAAAGCAGACTCATGAGCAGGGTGCAAATACAGATCGATTTTACCTGGTCAGCCCCTATAACCGTTATTGCTTTTGAAATCGCGTTCACCTTACGGCGGTATCCGTAATAGGTCGAATTGGCAATCATGATAACCTTGGCCACGAGCGAGGGATCGTAGAAGATAATGCTTTCGAGCTCTCCCGGGGTGTCGATCTCGGAGTGAATTATTTCAATGAGCCGTTTCAGAGACTCAGGCAAAGGGGGAAGCTCAGTGATTTGTGAAACCTGGTAGCGGATTTCTTTCTCATCTAACAGAATGATAGACATCTCCCCCATCCTTCACCAAAATCGAAATTCGCTCGCGAGCCTGTTCTATCTGCACGCAACTTATAACACGAACGCACTGTGCCTGTAACCAACAATAAGAATCTGTCTTCTGAGCTATCGCATATTTCATCTTAACCTAGTTTATGCGAAACCGCGGATATCTGCACGTCAATAACACGAACCGAGCAGCGGCTTACCAGGCCGCTAAACAAATTAACGGCAGGTAGGACAAAAGAGTTAAAGTTTTTATGTTTGGTTGAGGACAACTATGAATCTATTTCTGCTTCAGCGCGAATCGAGCGCGTTCATCTGCAAGGTTGCAGACCCTCAGGTTTGAGTGCGGTTAAACGGCAATACACAGCCCGGACTTGACGACATACTCCGATAGAGCTAGTCTTGATCCGGTGTTTCGGATGGAAACCAAATGGAAACACACTGTCTTTCTATCTTTTGTTTTTTTTCTTAATTGTGTATATACTTTTGCGGTTTAATCGCTGCCCTGCGCCGTTTTCATTCCAGGGCAAAATCGATGTATGCCGGGAGGTTATTATGGAAGAAAGATTTATTCTCGAAAAAGAAAAAATCATCTTGGACAGGCGAACCGGTCTTATGTGGCAGCGAGGCGCGTCCACCGACAGGATCGTCTGGCAAGATGGTTTTGGATATGTCGAAAAGCTCAACGCTGAGAGTTTTGCGGGATACGACGATTGGCGCTATCCCTCCAAAGATGAATTGGCCAGCCTTATTCTTCCCGAGGAGAACCGAATCAGCGGCCTCTACATCGATCCGGTATTTGAAAAACAGCGTAATTGCTGGTCTTCGACACAGTCCGAAGGCCATGGACATCAGGCCTGTTACGCCGATTTTTACTACGGCGACATGTATCTGGTAGAGGAAAATTACGCCAACTTCTTCGTGCGGGCAGTTCGCACCCGGAACGGCGATTGATTTCCGAGGCCTTGGATACGCACCAGAATTCCGATGATATAGTCGGCCGCGATATTTCACGTTCGTACGAAAAGGTCGGCGTGCTTCTTTACCAGCCGGAAATACCACAGAACACCGGGAATATTGCGCGGACCTGCGCAGCCACCCACACGCCCTTGTACCTGGTCGGGCCGCTTGGTTTTCGGATTACGGACAAGCAGCTCAAACGGGCGGGCCTTGATTACTGGCCTTATGTGCGTATGAAGCTCTATTCAGATTTCCACGCGGCTCATAAGGATATTCGGCATTCGCGCCTGGTTTACTTCTCGGCCCACGCCTCCATGCTTTATTATGATTTTTCTTTTCGGACCGGAGATTGCCTGGTTTTCGGACCTGAGACGACTGGTCTTCCTGAAGAATTGCTTGCTTTCTACCCTGGAGATGTGGTAAAAGTGCCGATTGACAGGGCCAGGGTTCGTAGTCTGAACCTTGCAACTACTGTGGGAATTGCTCTTTTTGAAGCTTTACGACAGATGCGTCACTAAAGAATTGACTGCGGCTCTTGTTGCGGCGCCGGAAAGACCCGGCGCCATCGATCTCTGAAGCTGTTTCTCGACCTCATATTCGATTGGAACCTCCATGATGCGAATTGACGAAATCAAGTCGAGCCTCTATGAGCTTTACCCTGAGATTCAGAACCTGGGGATTCATCCGGTTGTACTTCAGAAAGGCAAGCGTCTCTGAATCTTACTTTTCGAAAGCATGGACTGCTTAAAGCAAGACCCCCCGCTTAGTTCTTGTGTGGTTGTTCAGAACGAACAGAGCGATTCCTGCCATTTCAATCCCGCATGGGAGCCGTTGGTGCGCCGTGCGGTATCGACCGCCCAACGGAAGATCAGCTGCCCTGCATTTAAAGCTGTCCCGGGGAAACTTTCGACCAGCATCTCAGGAGTTCGCTCAGATGGCAAGTGTGGAATGGAAAGGCGCCAAATGGGAGGCATACCACAGTAGCCTCTGTATTCCGGAATTACTCACTGTCCTGAAGGGCTTCGGGCAGATGGAAGTTTTGCGGTTTGAGGTTCCGGGGCGATTCAAGGGCGAGTTGAGCCTGTGTCTGACCGACGATGGGAGCAAGGAAATCACTCTCTATCACCTGGAGGTGTCGGGCAAGGAGCGCGCCGGTACGGGAAGGGAAGCCCTCAGGTGGCTTAGAGAGATATTCAAGGGAGCGATATACCTTGAATTTCCTGATTCGCCGGACCCTGCAATCGGGTTTCACCCGACAATGCCGTTCTGGTTTGCAATGTATAGGGAAGGGCTGATTGACGCCCTGGATTGTGAAAACATTTACTTGGGTCCCCAGGCAACCAGCGAAGAGGTCGGGCAGGTGCTCGAACGTATCGAGTCAGCCCTGGGGCAACAGACTGGAGAGTCTTTAAAGTCAAGGCAGTAGCGAGTTTAAGTTCGGTTGAGCCCGCAGCAGGTTGTGCCCCTTGGAGGGGAATCCCCCCATCCCTCTTTTAGCCCCACGCGTTTACGGGAAGTTTCAAACACGATACTGGACAAGTAATTGTTGGATGCCTACAATCCCGCAACGTGGAGCGCCTGTTAATTTATCCCTAAATTACATCACTTCAAGGAGATAGAAGGGACACATGCAAAAGAATCCCTTTTCCGAAAGACTCGAGCGTTTTCGCAGTCTCTTGCTGCAGGCGGAACTCGACACTTTCCTGGTGTCGGTCCCGGAAAACCGTTACTACCTCAGCGGGTTCGAAGCCGAGGACCTTCTTTTGACTGAAAGTTCCGGTTGCCTGCTGATAACCCAAGGGGCGCAATACCTGCTGACCGACCCACGATATGAGGAGGCCGCGATGAAGGAAGCCCCGGATTTCAAGCTCGCAGTTTATTCCACGGGGCTAAAGCAGCTTCTGCCCGACCTGTTCTCAGAGCTGAAGACCGAAAGGCTGGGGGTGGAGGAGCATTTTCTTACGGTCAAAAGGTTCAGGGAGTTGGAAGAAGCCCTTTCAAAAGTCCGGCCCTCTGCTGAGGTTATCGCTTGTGAAGACATGGTCGAGCGACTCCGGATAATAAAAGACGATGCAGAGATCGATAAAATCCAACGATCGATCAGGCTGACTGAAAAGGCGCTGCAAACGGCGTGGGCCAATCTGGCCCCCGGCAAGACTGAAAAAGAAATGGCATGGCTGATTGAGAAGACGATCCGTGAAGGTGGAGGCCAGGCGGTCTCTTTTCCGCCCATAGTAGCCACAGGTTCAAACGCCGCTCTTCCCCATGCGGTTCCCACCGACCGGAGAATCGGCAGAGGCGAAACGGTGGTCCTCGATCTCGGCTCCAAACTAGACGGCTATTGCTCGGACATGACCCGGACGTGGGTTTCCCGAACCCCCGATCCCAAACTGGTGGAGATATACAAAGCGGTCCGTCAAGCTCAGCTCGCAGCGCAGGATAAAATACGAGCGGGAATCGATTCAGTTGCCGTCGATTCGGCAGCTCGTGACCTCATCAGGGATGCCGGATATGGCGACAATTTCGGCCACGGGCTCGGACATGGAGTCGGGCTTGCAGTGCATGAAAAACCCGGCCTCAGAAAAGTAGAGCCCACGTTGCTGGAAGAAAACATGGTCGTTACTGTAGAACCAGGCATCTACCTGCCCGGATTCGGGGGAGTGCGGCTCGAAAACATGGTTCGGGTGACAAAAACAGGGTGTGAGCTTCTTACAAGGGAAGAACTTTTCTACAACTGGTAATCCGGTTCCGGTGATTCAGTGGTTTCCAGCGAACCGTTTTTGAGGGAAAGGATCATCCTATTTGTCCTCTCCTCGACTTCGGGGATCATTTCGACGAGCGCCCTAAGAGATATCAAGATTTTCCTGGTCTGCAGCTTATGGGGAATTTTCAGTTCAGGATGGTCAACGAATTGAATGATGTGATCGAGCACCATAAGCTTGTCCACGGTAAAATCGACATAGGCAAGCTTAGGCCATACTGATCTTATATCTTCCGGCAGATGCTCGACCCTGCTCGCCAGTTCCTCGTTGGTTCCAAGCCACATCGCACTTTTGAGGCGACCGAGAAGCGACTGGATCTCGTCGCGGCTTCCCTCCCATGCGTCGCTTTCAAGCATGAGTTCCTGCCATTTGGGCCTGATCTTGTTGTCCACCCATTTTTCGCCAAGGCCGGGCATGAGCGGCAGGCCGGCAAGTTCGTTCTGTTCGGCAACGAGCTTTTCGCAAAGGTTTCCGATCCCGGCAGGAACATTTTCCCTGGGAAGGTTCGATTCGATCAGCCGGCTCAGCCTGTTCAATATGACTTTCTTGTTCTCGAGGTCCGGACACGCCAGGGCGATCTGCGACTCCCATTGCTCCCTCAGGAAACTGATCTCGGCATTTATCGCCGAGAAGATGAACCCGAGCTTGATGAGCGTATTTCTCAGCTCGTGGGCCAGAACATTGCAGCTCTGGAGCCGTTGGCGCGCGAGCTCTTTTTGTGCTTCGGACAGAGTTTCACGGATGTGGAGCGAAAGCAGTTGAGTACCAAGAGTGCGGGAAAGTTTTTTGATAACCTTAGTGGCGTAATCCCCTCTTTTTATGAGGCCCTTTTTGAAGTGAATTTTTATTACGGCGATGACTAAATTATCACTTTCTTTCCAAATCGGATTTCCGAGATAGTCGACGGGGTATTCGAGCTTATCGACACGGTCCCCGTGGAGATAAGATTTCTGTATCAGGACCGGTTCCATGTGATGATGGTCTTCGACTTCGTCGGCGAGCTGTTTGCGCACGCTACGGCAATCCTGGTAAGGATCGTCCGCGGTCCAGCTTTTGCCCTTCTCAACGCACCAGGCCATTGCCTCCAGTGCTTTGCCAGGCCTGTCTTTGTAATCCTCCCAACATTTTCCCGGAAAATTGTAATCGGAGTTTTCCTTGAGACCCCACAAGATTTCGCCGGCAGCTTCATCACGAACGCCGGATGTAATGCGCACCGTACGCAACTGGGGCATGGGGCCGATTCTGTATATTGTTCCCTTTGTAGCGTCGCGCAGACAAAGGAGTATGGTTTCAATCATATCCTTGCAGGTACGCTCAAGGATATCATCGTTTAGGATCATTCAGCGCCCCCTGTTATGCCAAGTTGCGTTCAAAAATCCCCCCTACCCCCCTTTATAAAAGGGGGGATGTCCGGCATCGCTAACATAAACATCATCTTGAGAGCAACTTAGTATTAGACCTCTTCTCACAAAAAATTTGTATCCTGAAACCGGCACGGGGTCAACAGCCTTTTTTCAGCCGGTTTGCGTAAGGGCAGAGTGTTTTTGCCAATTTGCCATTAACCAGGCAAAAGCGTAAAATCCCCCATATTCGATCTCACTCCATAAAGGGAGGAAGGCATATGATATTTGTCAGAAGCGTTTCAGCTTTGGCGGTGGCGTTGGTTTTTTTGTTCGATTCGATTCTGCTTGCGGCGCCGGGGCCTCAAAAAGAAAGCTACGGCCCCCGGATACTCTTCGCTTTTGGAGCAATCCGCGCCTCGTCCAACCCGGCAAAGGTCGAGCCGGTAAGGACAAAAATGGTCCTTTCGTCCGGGGATAAGCTGAAAATTATGATCCAGCTCAGGAAAAAATGCTTCGTCTACGTGATCCACAGGGATTCCCGGGGGGATTTTGCCATGCTTTTCCCTTACAGCGTCAAGCAGTTCGATACAGACTACCAGACTGCCCGTAATTACTACGCGCCCAAAGGAGAAGCATGGTTCCAACTCGACAACTGGACCGGCAATGAGACCTTCTATCTGATCGCCTCAGACCAGCGTCTGCTCGATATCGAATATACGTACGAAAATTATGCATCTTCCGAGGAGTCCAAAAAGCAGGACCTGGCCGCACAGATGCTCTCCGAACTCAACAAAATCACAGAAACATACCTGGCCTCATCGGTTGGAGTTGAAACGCCGGCCAATAACGAGTCTGCGCTGCGGGTGCGGGGTTTCGAAAGGGCAACCGGCGCAGACCCGACTGGTATTGCGGGCCTGGCCAGAGAAATTTCATTCGACAACATTTATTCCGAAACATTCGTAGTCGACCACAGGTAGGCGCGGGAGGGAAGGAAGCGGGAAGCAGGAAGCAAGAAGCGGGGAGCAGGAAGCAGGAAGCGAAAAGATTTTGACAGGATTAACAGGATTGAAAAGTGGCTTACGGCTCATGTTTTGCCTTTGGCCTGAGGAACCAGAGAGATTTTATTCTTCGCCTATCCTGAGCCTATCGTGGTTAGGCAGTCGCTTCGACAGCATCGGGATTGGCAGATTTTTTGGTAGCCCTTTCAGGACGCAGGCCAATAACATATCCCCATGTTGCAATCCCTCCTGAGCGCCGCACGGGCCGTGGAATTGCGCAAGCAGCAAACTTCGAAAGACCTCGGCAGGAGTACTGGATATGGGCGTCGAAATGGCTTTGGTGGATAGGCCGGCTATTTCCATTGTATCAGCAGATGGAGTGCGCCTGGCGTTGTACTGCGTCCCGATGAACGTTCCGACCGCCACAACTGCTGAAGTGATTCTCACGCACGGGACATTCTCCAACGCGCGCGTATGTCTTGCGCTAGCCGGTTACCTTGCCTCAATCGGTTTCCGCTGCTGGGTACTGGATTGGCGGGGCCACGGCGAAAGCGGGGCGGCACCTCGGCAGACGACGTTCGACTCTGTCGCTCAACTCGACGTTCCTGCAGTGCTGCAAGCAGTCCTTGAACGGGTTGGCTCTCGTCCTGTCTTCTGGCTTGGCCATAGCGGCGGAGGATTGTTGGGCGCCATGTGGGCTGCACGGAATGCGGCTCTCGCACATACCAGGCTCCGAGGATTGCTCATGCTTGGTTCCCAGGCAACCTTGGCCGGCGCTCGTTTGCACAATCGCCTGCTCATCCGCTGCATAGATTTCCTTATATCTGCAATCCGGTCAGCACCGGGGCACTATCTTGGAGTAGGTCCCGAGCCTGAAAACCCGCAGATGATGCGCCAGTGGTGCCGCTGGAACATAGAGGGAAAATTTTCCGGCGATGATCGGTTCGATTACTCGGCTGCATTGAAACGATTGCAAATTCCCGTGCTTGCACTATCAGGGGCCGGAGATACTTTTATTGCCCCCTCAGATGGATGCAGGCGACTTGCGTACGCCTTCGGCGGGGCGGATATCACGTTCCACGAGTGCGGCGTGGCGACAGGGTTTGCAGAGAACTACACGCATGATCGCCTCATTCTGTCGAAGCCTGCCCGCCGCGAAATCTGGCCGCTGCTGGCATCCTGGATGCAGGAGCGGCTCCAGCCGTTATCAGTAGCTACATAGGAGCTTCGGGAAAAATTACGTTTTACAATAATTTCCCGCCCAATTCGGCCACTTTGGAGCGTTCCCCTTTGGTTAGAACCACGTGACCGGATATAGATTCATTTTTGATTCTTTCAACGAGGTATGTCAATCCATTACTGCTGGCGTCGAGATAGGGATGATCGATTTGCTCGGGGTCACCCGTCAGGACTATTTTTGTGTCTTCTCCCACTCGGGTAATGAGCGTCTTTATCATATGGGGAGACAGATTCTGGGCTTCATCGCAAATTATGAACTGCCGCGGGATGCTGCGGCCCCGGATGTAGGTGAGCGCCTCCAGATCCAGCATACCTTTCCGGATGAGGTCCTGAAGCACATCGAAAGGTTCCGAGCAGTTTCTGAAAAGGAATTCGAGATTGTCATAGATCGGCTGCATCCAGGGCCGGAGTTTCTCTTCCTTTGTTCCCGGCAAAAACCCGATGTCATCTCCCATAGGGATCACCGGCCGGGTTATCAAAAGCCTGCTGTATGCGTTCTCCTCGAGCACTTTTTCAAGCCCCACCGCCAGGGCCAGCAGGGTTTTCCCGGTTCCGGCCCTGCCAACCAGAGTAACGACTTTCACCTGATCATTGAGGAGAAGTTCGAACGCAAATTTCTGTTCCTTGTTCAGCGCCCTTATCCCCCAGCAGCTCGCCTCACCATAGCTCAACGGAAGGAGCGATCCCTGATAGTAACGCGCAAGCGCCGACTGGGAAGGATTCTCGCTCGATTTTAGAAGCATGAACTGATTGGGAGGAGCGTTATGCGAGTTGTAGTTGAACCTGCCGTCCTTGTAGAACCTGTCGAGTTCGCGGGCTGACATATACACTTCGCCAACGCCGGTGTAGAGCTGCTCGTAATCTACCTTGTCATTGTAGAAGTCCTCTGCCCGTATGCCAAGCACATCGGCTTTAATCCTGAGGTTCAGGTCTTTTGTCACCAGGGTGACCGGTTCGCTTCCGGAAACGCTCAGATTGTAGGCAACAGCGAGAATCCGGTTGTCATATTTTTCGGGGTCAAGCCCCTGCGGGAACTCCATGAGGCCCGCATGATTGAGTTCGATAGTCAGCCGGCCGCCCTGGGGCAAATCAACGCCCTCCGAAAGCCTGCTCGATTCTCTGAGCGCGTCCAACTCCCTTGAAACAACCCGGGCGTTTCTGCCTATTTCATCCTGTCTTCTTTTTTGGTTGTCGATTTCTTCGATAACCGCAAAAGGTATTACGACGTTGTTGTCTTCAAACGCGAAAAGAGCGTCAGGGTTGTGGAGCAAAACGTTTGTATCGATCACATAGGTCTTACGCATCTGAACTCTCCAGGACCTTTTTGAAACTCCCGCAGCTCAATCTCCAAGCCCAATCCGGGGGGCAATCGGGTGGACCCGCCCGTTGGGTTCAAATTATGAAGCGAGCGGAAAGCGAAAAATCTTTGCACTGTATGTAAACTTTTTTAGGGTAAAAATGGAAGGAGAATCAAATGAACTTAAGCGGGCAAAAATGTATTAGCGAAATTGTAACGAATTCGTAACATTCCATTGCTATTGCCCGATGCGGCCGATCCAACCGCGACCGACTTATACGAAGTTGAGTTCAAATAGGTGCTTCGGGAGGGCATAAAGCCCTCCCCAAAGAACCGCGCGACAATGCCATACAATGGGCGAGGTTTACCGTGGCCCGCCCTTGAAAGCAACCTGGTATCAGCGGGAATCATACCTGAGATTATCCCCGGGTTTCATTTCATAGCATTCCGGAACCGCAACCGGCTCCCCCGCCGCCAGCAGTTCGCTCACAGTCACAAAATCGAAGCCTGCCTTTTCAAGCCTTGGCGCAAACATCGGGAGGGAATCCGCCGTGCCGTGTCCACGACCGTTTGCGTGAAATACGATAATAGAACCGGGCCTCGCGCTTCGGAGCACGGTCTGTGCTATAGCCGCTGCTGAGCGGCCCTTTGCGGGGTCGCCGGAAACAATGTTCCATTGAATCGCGGGCAGTCCCAAATCCTGAAGGATTTTCAGAGTATCACGGTTACAGGCGCCGAAAGGAAAGCGGAACAGGCGGGGAAGCTCTGGAATTTTTGTTTCTCGTTGGGCAGCCGCATGAAAACATGGCCTCCTCTTCAGTTCCTCCCGGAGCAGCTCATATTGAGCCTGCGTCCAGAGCACCTGGTCCCGAGCTTCTCTTTTGTCCAGCTTACGGAAGTTCCTATGGTTCCAGCTATGATTCCCGATTTCGAAAAGTGGCTCAGCCATGAGTTGCATGGTCTTTTCCGGGTGCGAGCGCATCCATTTGCCGCCGGCAAAAAAGGTCGCTTTGATCCCGTTGGCCCTCAAATAGTTCACGATGCCAGGATCATAGCCGCTGATTTCTTTTTCCCCTTCACAAAGATCGAATGTCAGTGCAATAAGTTTGACGTTTTCAGGCAGTTTAACGGAGCGTATCGAATTCGCCAACTCAGGCGTAAGCCCCGGAGGGTTTTGGCCAGGCCAAGTCCTTGATGGAGGGATATTTTTCAAACCGGCAGGAGTAGGCGCCGTCTTCTTATCAGCGGCACTTCCCTCGAGTTCGGCTTGCGACCAGCAGGACAGGGAATCCGCCGCCGGCAGGCTTTCGCTTGCTGATTGCCCGGCCCAGGCCGGAGGAGCATTGGGCAAATCGGCCACCAGCCACGCAAAAACAACCTGAAGAAATAGCAGAGCCGTCATAAAACGGAAATCATCGGGCTGCAAGCGGCCATCGCACCCTCACGGAGATCCCGCCGTCCTGAGCGGACCAAATTTCAAACGAGCCCCCTGAGAGTTCCGCCCTTCTTTTCATGCTCATCAGACCCAGCCCGCAATTCTCACCCTCGATAGACATCGCATGAGATACATCGAACCCGGTCCCATTGTCCCCGATCTCCAGCCTGATATGCCCGTTTTCCATGCTCAGAGAGACCAGGGCGTGATCGGCTTTGCTGTGGGCCGCCACATTATTGAGAGCTTCCTGAACGATTCGAAAGATCACCAGCCTCAAATCCGCAGATATCTCCTGCTCGCTGACCTCGAATTCCAGTTCCGCTTCGATGTCGGGGTGGCTTTCTTGAAAATTTCTGCAAAACCAGCTCAGCGTCGCCAAAATACCGAGGTCGTCCAGAAGCGTTGGCATCAGTTGCGTGTACATGTTGCGGACTTGCTCAACAGCAAGCTGAATATTCGGTATAATAGAGTTGAGGGACTGGGTGCAGTCTTCGCCGGGGTCCATTCGCACAACGACGCTTTCGATCTTAAACTTGATGGCCGACAGGAGCTGGCCAAGGTTATCATGCAACTCGGCAGCCACCATTCTTCGCTCGTTTTCCTGCACTTTCAGCAACGCGGATGAGAGGTGCTTGAGCTGCCTTTCCGACTCCAGCAGGTCGTCTTTGGACCTTTTTCGATCCATCGAGTAACGGATCGCTCTTTCGAGCTTATCATCACTCATCTGACCCTTGACCAGGTAATCCGCCGCGCCGTATTTCATCGCTTTGAGATCAACGAGGTAATCTCCGTGGCCTGTCAGGACGATTATCGGCGGCGTCGCACGGGATTCTTCCACCTTGCGGAGAATCTCCAGCCCGGTCTTCGAGCCCAAGTGGTAATCGAGAAGGCATACGTCGTATGTTCCATTCTCGAGTTCCTTCAGGCCGTCCTCATAGTTATGGATCCAGGTAACCTTATATTGGGCCGATACTTCAGCCAGCAGACGGCTAACCAGAAAGTAGTCGTCCTCATCGTCTTCGATTAGAAGCACTTTAATATAGCGAGAGTCGCTCATTTGAACTTCTCCTGAGGAGTTCGACCATGCCGAACCAACAGTTTCCGCTATTGGCGATAAGCCCGGCCCACCCGCATCGCTCCGCGATGAGTGAACAGCGGACAGTGAACAGTGGGCAGGAAAAGCTTTCAAACGAAAATCCAATCACCCCTTAAAGGGGAGGGAGTATCTGCCTCCTTCGGGATCAGGGCGGTGGGACCGCCACCCCACTTGGCCACTGCCTTCGGCGGTGGCACGCATAGGGTCTCGACACCTCTGGTCATGGACTGATCAGGGCGGTGGGACCGCCAGCCAGGATCTCGACAGCCCGCCCGCCCGATCGCACTTTTAGGATAATCCCCTCTGGACATGGGCAGTTCACAGATAGCATCGAGTGCACAGATTATTGCTCCTTTCCGAACAGAAACCTTGCGAGGCGTGGAGTTCGGACAAGGTGAAATTCTCCTGCGTTCATAAGGTGAAATTCCCCTACGTTCCCGGGGGGTTCCGGACGGACACTAATGCGGCCAAGACCTGCCCACTTCCGCTTGCGGCATATTCAAGTCACAAGAAAACCTTTGAGCCTTATAGCACATTTTGGAACATTCCACCAATTTTTCCCACCCAAGAAAACCTAATACCGAAGGGCCGCAGAAGGCAAGGCCGAAGCATGCTCTATCAATAGATCGGCAGATCGACCCGGCAGCTAAAGCAGTAAATGAAACAGGAAGCAGGGATCAGGGAGCGGGAGTCAGGGAGCGAGGAGCGGGGAGTCTTGATGCCCGCTTCTAACTTCCCGCTTCCATACATAAGTCTAAATAAAAAAACGAGCCGGATAAAATTTTTCTAATCCAACCCGGTAAATGTTCCGTTCTTTGTATTAGTCAAGTGGTTCAACGTTTATCACCCAGAAACCCGGACCCCAGCTCCGTCCGGGTTTCGCTTTTTCCTCTTCGGGGCTGCAGGGTAAAACGAATGCGCCGGCTACTCAATCCGGCACAACGGCAGGATTACTCTTCGCCAATTTTTTTCAGGTACATACGTATCGATTCAAACGAACCTTCAGGGGCTGCTATAAGGTGCTCCTCTATGCGCTTTCCGCTCAGATAGTCGCTCAAGTGAAACTCGCGGCCATCCAGGCGGTGTATCATGCCGCCGGCGGCCATCAGGATAATCTGGGCTGCGGCCAGATCGCGATATGAGACATTTGCCAGAAGCGCCCCTTCGGCTCGCCCCCTTGCCACGTAAATTATGTGCGCGGAGGTCGAGCCCAGGTTCCGGATTTTGCCCGGGAAAGTGGACTGGTATTGATTATGGAACCGGGAGTAGGTCAACAACAAGCTTTCGTTGCTGATCTCGCCCGTGTCCGGAATTCTTATTTCCCGTTCGCCCCAGTAAGCTTTTTGCCCGACGACGGCGTAGAAGAGGTCACCGGTTACGGGCATGAAGGTGAGCCCGAAGACCGGCCAGAAATTTTCGAGAAGCGCAAGCGATATCCCCCATATTGGAATTCCCGCCTGAAAGTTGGCTACTCCGTCAAGCGGATCGTATATCCAGAGATACCTTTTTTCCCCGTGGACGTAGTCCTCGGCGGGAAGCGGGTCCCCGAAGACCCCGTGCCCGGGGAAGACGGAATTGAGGCGGTCCCTGAAAAAGTTCACCAGCGCAAGCTCGGCTGAGGTTATAAGCTCTTCATCGAACTTGACCCTTGGGTTGCCCTTCCCATAAAGCTCCAAAGCTTTAACGCCAGCGCTCGAAACCGCATCTTTGGCAAAACCGAGCAACTCTTCAACCCCGGGATTTTCTTCCCGAAACGCCATTTACGCCTCCTCATCATGATATAGGTATGCGGGCGGGCGGTTGGACGCCAGCCCATTTAGCCACTGCCTTCGGCCGTGGCAGAGGCAGGAGATCCAAGGCCGTTCGCAGACCGTTCAGTCCGGGAAAATACCACAAATGTGCGAGGAAGCAAGGAGCAAGAAGCGGGGAGCGGGAAGCGGCTCGAACTCCTCAAAACTATTTATCCGCAGATGTCTGGTCATCGACAGGTCAAGGAGATGGTTTTCGAATAGGAATACGGTGAATAGTTAAGGGTGAAAGGTGAGGGGTGAGTCGGAAGCAAGGAGCGGGGAGCAGGAAGCGCGGAGCTGAAAGATTTTGACAGGATTAAGAGCGGGGAGCGGGTAAATAGCTGAATGGGTGAACACATCAACCGACTGACGCCGTTCCGGGCTTGCCCAGTGAATGACACCTTACCACACCCGGCATGTTAAACCGGCTTTCCTGTTGTCAAAAATCAATACCCTAAGCCTTAAAAAGGGGGTTGCCCGATAACTTTCAAGACTCTTTTGCGCGATACGAAGAACGCCGCCATGGAAGGCGGCGCTGCCACGGAACCAGGCGCGATACGAAAACGCCGCCGTGGACGACGGCGCTACAATGGAACCCGAAGAGTCTTTTAATCAATAATTTGTTATCTTTTGCCTCTTTCATCAGTTGTTCTCTGAAGTCGGGATGGGCAAGGTTGATCATTTCTTTGACCCTCGCCGATATCGTCTTGCCTCTCAGGTGGGCGACGCCGTATTCCGTGACAATGTAATCGACGTCGGATCGAGCCGTTGTAATGACTGCGCCCGGCGGAAGGGCCGTCATTATTCTCGATATAACTTCGCCGCCGGCCTTTTTCGCCGTAGATTCGAGAACGAGAAACGATTTCCCACCCGGAGACATTTTTGCCCCCCGAACAAAGTTAACTTGCCCGCCCGCGCAACTGTACTGCGAGAAGCCTATGGACTCGGAGCAGACCTGCCCAGTCAGATCGCACATGAGGGCGTTGTTAATGGAGATGAACTGGTTATTCCGGGCAATAACGTTCTCATCGCAAATATAGGAAACAGGGTATGCCTTAATAGATTTATTCTTATGCATGAAATCGTAGAGCTTGCGAGTGCCTCCACCGAAACAGCAGGTAATCTCACCCGGGTGGAGAGTCTTTTTGCTGCCGGTCACAATGCCCTTCTCTGCCAGGGCGACCATTGAATCGACCATCATTTCCGTGTGGATTCCCAGGTCTTTGTGGTGTTCGAGGAAGAAACCGATGGCATTGCTCAGGCCGCCAACCCCGATCTGAAACGTGGAGCCGTTCTCGATGAAAGAAACGATTTTACTCGCAATGGTTTTTTCAACATCCGTAATCGGAATAGTGGGCAGTTCGGGGAGCTTATGGTCTTGCTCGCAAATATAATCAACCTCCTCAATGTTTATGAAAGCTTCCTTCGGTCCGTAAAGGAAAGGCGCTTCATTATTCACCTGCAGGATAACCGTGCGGGCGCACTGGGCGGCAACGTGGCCGTGAAAGACTCCAACCGCTCCAAAGCTAAAATTTCCGTTCTCATCAGGGGGTGCGACATCGTTGATGAACACAGTAGGCTTAACGATATTTTTTGTTACCCAGTCCGTATCGGCATACTGGTAGGAGCGGACCTCGATGTTGCCCTGATCGAGCATTCTTCTCTCGACCGGCCCAACGTATGTCGTCTCGTGACCGATGTGTCCCTTGTATTCGGCCTTGAAATACTCAAATGGATATAAGACCAAGCCCGCAAACGTACTCACATTCTTCAGTTCATCCTTTCTCTTGCAGATGGCATTGATCAAATCAACAGGTGCGCTGCCTATACCACCATACACGATGCGATCATTCGATTTTATGACAGAAGCCGCATCCTCGACAGAGACCAACTTTTTCTTGTATGCTTCTTTCCAGCTCAATTTCGACCTCCCTTAAGCCCTGTCTCTAAAAGTTCCCAGACGCGAAGGGAATGACACTTTTCATGGTTTCAGGGCGTCCCAACGGGACATGAACAACTGTTATGAAATCTGCCCCCATACCGGTCAAGTCCTTCTTTCCGTAATCCGCTGGAGAACGAGTTTAAATCCGGGCGATTAGGCCATGATTTCGGCAGAGTTTCAAGGGAAACCGGAGAGTTCTTTAGGGAGCGAGGAGCAGGGAGCAAGGAGCGGGGAGCAAGAAGACAGAGTAACTTAAGCCCGATATTCGTGCTTTCTCGGGCAGAAAATTTCTAAACACACGATAGGAGCGTAGCCGGTTGGGCGGGGGAGCTTGGCGGGGTGGGTGGATAACAGTGGAGACAGATTGACACGGATGGACACGGATGGACAAGGGTGGAGGAGCGTTCAGGTAATCAGCGGCTGTCCGATTTGGGATGAACTGAAATTAAGAGCGGGTGAACAGGTGAGTAGATGCAGACCCTTGATTTGGGCCGACCCTACCCAATAGCCGACCATTCGCAAACTCTAAATTTTTCAAAGACTATTATAGGCAAGTTTTTGCCTTCTCAGAGGCCACAACCGCTCAGCCCGGAGATCCTCTCATATGTCACTGTATTTACAGTGGTCAGTGCCGCTTTTGGGTATATCCAATCATCATTTTATACCTCTCAAAATACCTATTGACGCTATTAGACTTTTCGAATATGCCCGCATATACAATCCGAACCGCATACAATTATAACATGGCGTTATACTAAATTGTCACGGCAAGGTTATTGAGGGGCAGGAAGCAAGGAGCAAAGAGCAGGAATGACACTGACTGAAAATCACAATTCCAGGTAACTATGTTGAGTTCCAGCCCTTTTTTGATTCGTTTTCCATTAAAACCCAAACCGCATCGCAAGGGGACTCTATGAAGTTGTTTCGGATTGGTGTCATTGTAGTGGCTGCTATATTGTCATCGTCCTGCAGCGTATATATGGCTGCTCATCAGCCAGAGCTGAAGGATATGACGCCTATTAAGCCGGGAGTTCACCAAAGTATAATTCATACCGAATTGGGAACACCTGTTTGGTGCGGCAAAGAGAATGACTGTGACGTTGAGATATATCGTTTTACTCAAGGCTATTCCAAAGGCGCCAAGACTGCGCGTGCTGTTTTTCATGGGGCTGCAGATGTGTGCACATTGGGTCTCTGGGAGGTTGTAGGCACTCCTGTGGAAACAATAGCCAGCGGCGAGAAGATGACAATCAAAGTGACTTATGATGACAACTTATATGCGACAAAAATCGACATACACACAGAGAGCAAGAAAGAAGAGAGCACGGATGACCAGCCAGCACAATAGATCAACGAGCTACCCGGACTCATCAGAGTGGCAGGGAGTCAGCCCCTGAAAATGGAAATTGGCAATGGAGCAGGAATCAATAGAATAGTGAATGGTGAATGGTGAACAGAGAGAAGACGGGAGCAGGAAGGGCACTGATAGAAATCACAATTCCGAGGATACAGAGGCCCCAGCCTGTGACCCCGCACGGTTTTGCCCGGTGAATGACACATTTACCTCACTCGGCATGTTAAACCGGTTTTTTTGAGGTCAAGATAGTGCTCAGGATTGGAGGATCAGTGTAAGGTGGTCGTCAGCGTGGGAAACGATTCGCTCTGAGCGCGGGTGAACCAGGGCTATCCTGGCGGATATGGATGCTTTGCCAAATTATTTCACCAAAACGGAAGGCCCCATTTCAGGAATACGCTCGTGGCTTCGCTTTGTATCTCCGGCACCACCTACATGCTCCGTTGATTCTTTAGAAAGCTTATGTACGCCGCTGCCGTTTCTGCCGGTTTTTCCATCATGGGCAGATGCCCCGTATCTTTCATGATGACCGTCTGGTGGTTCTTCAGACCCTTCTCCAAAATCGATGCACCGGACACATCGAGAATCCTGTCATGATCGCCCCAGATAATGCAGACCGGCGCCTGGATCATAGGAAGGAAAGGCTCCAGGGCCAATCCTTCGTTGTTGAGGTCCAGGCCGATTTGTTCGTTGTACTCCCTGGAGGCCATCATCTGGGCAGCCAGCGCATCCTCAAAGCGACCGGGCCCCATCGCCTTCTCGAAGGGGCCGGGGATCGGCGGAGTCTTGACGAAAAAATAAGGGAGCACCTTTTCATAGTCACCAGTGCCGCCGACCTCGATGAGATCGACCGCAGCCTGCACGCCGGGTTTGGCCTCCTTCGCCGTCTTGAGGCCATAGGGGTCGAGAAGAGCCACGGTCGATATTTTCTGAGGAAACCTTGCGGAATAGACGGCCGCAATCGCTCCCCCCATAGAGTTTCCCGCCAGATGGAACCTTTGCAGTTGCAAGACCTGAGCGAACCGGTCGAGACGCTTCACCTGATTTTCTATGTTGTAATTGGCGCCCAACCGCTTCGTGCTCTCGCCGAAACCGGGCAGATCGGGGATGACGACATGATAATCCCGGGTGAGCGGTTCCGCGAAATACACCCAGCAGTCCTTGTTGGCGGCGAATCCGTGCAGGAGCAGCACGGTCTCCCCCTGCCCTCCTTCCAGGTAGACGATCCGGTCACTGTCGACCTGGATCTCCTTTTTTACGAGACCGGCGGAACGCCAGGTGTCCATCTGGGCCAGGTTGAACAGCTCTTGTGTCCTAATCTGTTCAGCAGTGGGCCCACACCCGGTGCAGGTGAATGACAGCAGCGCCATGACAAGAATAACGCCGATCGAGGAACTGGAAATAAAAGCACTCTTCATTGCGCACACCTCCTGGAATAAGGTCTTCGCCCACAAAACCATACGATTTCCCAGTTGAACATGCAAGGGATAGAGAGCGGGAAGCAGGGAGCGGGAAGCAATGAAGCAGTGAATAGTGAATGGTGAATAGTGAATAGAGAGAAGGCGGGACCAGTGAAGAGTGAGTTAAGAGCGGGCGAATTGTGAATGGGTGGATGAGTGAGTAGGAGGAGCAAGGAGTGGGAACGGGAAGCTGAAAGATTTTGACAGGATTGACAGCAGGGAGCGGGAACGACACTGACTGAAAATCACATTTCCGAGGACACAGAGAGGCCCACCCCGCGACCGCGCATGGTTTTGGCCAGTGAATGACACCTTACCTCACCCGGCATGTTGAAATGGCTTTTTTAAGCATCGATTAGGGTTTTTCTCGCCAGCAGGTCAAGCCTGACCTAACAATTGTACAGTTGCAATTCTTCAAACCGGGTCCCATCGGAACCGTAATCCAATCGCGGTCAGGGTTGCATTATTTTACAAAAAGACCGCATCTTCCGCGCTGCGCGCGTTCCAATTTAGAAGATGCGTTGCCTCATACATTTGGTAGAGCTTTACGGCGCTGCACGAAAGCAGGTGGACCTTTTGAAGCCGGCGGTCCCAGACTCCGAGAATCTACGTCAAATCACGCCACCTGCGTCATAGGAATGATTTCTTCCAACCTTCCTTCCAATCTTTCTTTGGCAATCTCCAAATCATAGTGGGCCTGGAGGTTAACCCAGCTCTGAGCATCGGTGCCCAAAAACCGCGCGAGCCTCAGGGCTGTGTCAGCCGTAACGGCTCTCTTCCCTGCAATAATCTCTCCGATCCGCCGTTGGGGGACCCCGATGGATTTAGCAAGTCTGTATTGAGTGAGTCCGAGCGGCTTCAAGAAATCCTCAAGTAGAATTTCTCCCGGATGAATCGGCTGCATATCTCTTTTCATATTTGATCCTTCATCAGTGGTAATCAGTGATTTCGATATTTTCGACATCGCCATCCCGCCATTCAAAACAGATTCTCCACTGATCATTTATTCTGATACTCCACTGGCCCTCCCGATCACAGCCTAATTTCTCAAGCCTGTTTGCGGGAGAAATCCTTAGAAAGCCCATCGTTGCTGCGCCGTGAAGCTGAGTAAGTTTTCTCAGGGCAATTCTCTGGATGTTCTCTGGCAATTTCGATGAGAATTGTCCGCTAAAAATCTTCTCAGCTTCTTTGTCTTTGAACGATTTGATCACCCTCCGTCCCCACCCCCTGAAATCGATACTAACGCATGTCGATAGTAATGTAAAGTGTCAATCGAATCCCCAGAGGCTGATTCGTTCTTCCCAGTGCCCGGTTTGGTCCGCACTGGGGAGCCATCCCGGACTTGAACTGCCGGATACTGGTAAGAGCTTCAGTCCGAAAATGGAAAGGGGGTATTGGAGTTACTCCGTATCCCTCCCCATCTCGTTTATTCCACCTGTGTTCCGCTGACTGTCCCGACAGTTACTGTTAAAGAACGACTGGTTCGAATCCAGTCCGTCCCCGGAATTCAACCTTACAAGCTTCCAACGAGCTTCATCGTTGGTTGCTGTCTGAAACGCCACTATCTACCTTAGGATAACAAGCACAGATGTTGTAAGCTCCAGTTCCGGAGAAGGCTTTTTGACACGAGGAGTTGCAGGCGTCAAGCAAATCGGCAATCTGCGGGGTTTTCTCGTGTGGCAACTGAACGGGCAATAATACCGACCCTCATGAGGGGGTTGGCGGGTATGCAACGCAAAGATGGAGTCACGTATGACAGCCTATGGCCGCAAAGAAGGCACGAGCAGTCCTGGCGCACCAGCCGGTTCTGCCGCGCATTCAGGCGAGGATACACTTCTCGAAACCAGGAACCTCTGTCGAGCGATCACGGGGAAGATACTGGTAAACGATATCAACGTACAGGTGCGGCGGGGAGAGATAGTGGCGGTGGTTGGACCGAGCGGGGCGGGCAAATCGTCGTTCCTTCGCCTGATCAATCGGCTGGACGAGCCGACCAGCGGCACGGTGTATCTTGGCGGCGAGGACTATCACCAGCTTGCCCCACGCGAACTGCGACGCCGGGTGGGGATGGTGATGCAGTCGGCCTACCTGTTTCCGGGCACTGTAGCGGATAATCTGTGCTTCGGGCCGCGCCAACATGGCGAAGACCTGCTAGCTTCGGAAATCGACAGCCTTCTGGAAGAGGTGGGGTTGGCGGGGTTTGCCGGCCGGGATGTGTTGAACCTGTCCGGCGGCGAAGCCCAGCGCGTCTCGCTCGCTCGGACGCTGGCGAACAAACCCGAGGTGCTGCTGCTGGACGAACCGACTTCGGCGCTGGATTACCGGGCCGAACGCGAGATCGAGGCGCTACTCACGCGCGTTCTCCGCGACCAGCATTTGACCGCGCTGATGGTCACACACGATACAGGGCAAGCAGAGCGCATTACCAACCGCGCCATCTTGATCGACGTAGGCCGGCTTATTATGGACGGCACAGTCGAGGAGGTCCTCCATGTTGAATCAGCTCTTCCCTGACCCCATGGCGCTGCGCGCAGCGCAAGCCGCAAGCGCGGCCGTCGTTGCGCTGATGGTTGCTTACCTGGCCCACCGGGCAGGTATTCGTCTGCAGAAAGAAACAGCCGTTGCACTGTTGCGCGGCATCAGCCAGATCGTCATCGTCGGCTTGCTGCTGACGTTCGTTTTAGGCAGCGCGCAATGGCTCAGCGCATTTGTGCTTTTGGGCATGATGCTGGCCGGGGCGATCATCGCCGCACAGCGGACCAAGCATATCCCCGGCATCCTGTTGGTGACGATGCGTTCGATTATCCTGGGCGCGGGGCTGGTCATCGGCGTCATGGTCGGCCTGGGTGTAATCGACAGAGCCGCGGCGACCTTAATACCGGTGGGCAGCATGATCGTAGCCAACGCTATGAACACGACGGCCCTGGCGCTGGACCGTTTCCGGGCAGAGGTCGAGGCGCACACCGGGCAAATCGAAGCGGCGCTGGGCGCCGCCCCGACGGCCGTCGTTGCGCCTTATGTGCAAGCGGCAGTGCAGGCCAGCCTGATCCCCAGCGTCAACAATTTGCGGTCCCTGGGGATTGTATGGATTCCGGGGGTGATGGCCGGTATGGTGCTCGCGGGCAGTGATCCGATAGCGGCCGCCGTCTACCAGTTCGTCGTCGTCGTCATGCTGTTCGCTACGGCCGGGACAACCGCCCTGCTCTGCATGCTGTTCGTTCGCTCGCGAGCCTTTTCGCAGGCTGAGCAATTGACGCTGCGGAAAGGTTCGACCACGGATAACAGGGATTTTCACAGATAGAGGCTTTTCCTAACCGGAGCTACGCATAGGTCATCCAATCACCGCAAGAAAGAGGTCAGGGAAAACCGGTGCGGAAAAGTTGAAACATGTCCACCAAGTGCTTACGGTAGACGCGAAGTTTTTCCTTGGATTTCTTCGGGTGGCCAACCCTTAAAAAGGAGAAGCAAATAAAAGCCCAACAATCACGGTTGGGTACGCCTTGCTCAGGGGTGCGCGGGCGTTTTCCGCCGATCCGCCGTTTGCGCAGGACAAGGAGCCCGACAAGAATGTTCAAGGATGGCTTTCAAGGCGGTCACATCCGTATCTCGAGGAATATCCCTATCCACAGATTCCAACTTCAAAGCAGAACAACATGAACAGTTCAAAGCTAACACAAGTGCTGGTGATTTCCTTATTGCTCTGTGGTTTGTTTACAGTTGCAGCCATGGGCGCTCCCGTGCCTGCAAACAAGCTCATCACCCTTGTCGCCGGGGGGCCTCACCAGGAGACGATGGAAACGCAGTACTTGAAGATTGCCTGCGACTACACGCTCAACAAAGATCAGTTGAAACTGTCCGGTAAATTGCATTTCCACCGCAGCATCACCATGAATTATCCCGGCCTCAAGCTGTTCTACATGGAAGCGATTTTTCTGAATGCCCAGGGGAAAGTGCTGGAGCGAACAAATATCTCTCTTCAGAACGACTATGTCTGGGGTCATATGGAAAATCCCGCACCCGCATCGTTTGATATTCAGTTGACTGTTCCTCCTCAAACAACGGCCATGACCTTCTATTACAATGGAAAGACGCAGTCGGAGGTGGGAGCCATGGGGATTTCATTCTATTTCGATCCCCTTTCCCAGGAAGGCGGCGAGTAGAGCGAACTGCCCGGGAGTCCTTCAAGAGCCTTCTTCATACCCGGGCCGGTGACCAGAGTATGATTCCCGTGCTTGAGCGCTCACAGGGCGATTTGATAGTGGATCGTGCGCAGGTGCAGGCCGCAATGATGTTCGACAACAGATAGAAGCTTTCCTTAACCAGTATTCTTCTGCGAACCGAAAGATCGATCGAGGATTTTGTCGTCAATGGAGCGCAGGTGAAGGTCGCGCTGGGGAAAGGGGATTTCGATTCCGGCCGCCTGAAAGCGGCCGGCAATCTGCTGACAAAGGGCGCTCTTAACGGAGAGCGAATCCTTCACATCGGCAATAAAGAAGTGCAGTTCGAACTCCAGGGCGCTATCTCCGAAACGAAGAAAAAGCGGATTGGGCTCCGGGTTGCTCAAGACTCGAGGGTCGGTTTGAGCGGCTTGCTTCAGCAGGCTTAGAACCCGCTCGATATCGCTGCCATAGGCAACTCCAACGGTAATCCTGATCCTTGCCACCTGGTTCGAACGGGTCCAGTTCGTCACTTTTCCCGAAATAAACAGAGAATTGGGAACAATCAATTCGGAACGATCAAAGGTTTCGATAACGGTCGAGCGCAGCCCGATTTTTCTTACCGTACCGGTCTCGTTGTCCACCACGACCATATCGCCGACTTTGAACGGCCGTTCAAAGAGCAACATCAAGCCACTGACAAAGTTATTGACGATATTCTGCAGTCCGAAACCGACGCCGATGCCCAGAGCGCCCGTCAGAAAAGCGAGACTTGTCAGGTTAAGGCCGATCAAGCTTATCGCCATCATGATTCCGACAAGGAGGAGCGAATAGTGGATCAGTTTTTTAATGGCGTCTCGAGCACCGCGATCTATCTGCCGCCGAGGGAAGACCTCCACGTCAAGAAAGGCGCGGATGAACCATGAGCCGGAAACCACGAGGTAGATGAAGATGGCGGCCACCAGTATGCGGCCGAGGCTAAGGGTCAGCTCACCGACGGCGAATTTGAATTTAAAGATATTATCCCAGGCCTGGCCGAAAGACGCGTAGATACCCCACAACTGAAACAGGGTCAGAAAGACTCCAATCCACAGGATTGCTTTGAGCAAGTTCTTCAGGCGGGATTTAAGAGCTTCCCCGAAACGGCTGAAAAACCCCAGTCGCGTAACGAAGGGTTGATTTAGAAAAACCTCGATGCATCCATTGCCGATACAAAGGAGCAAAAAAGCGATGATGAGAGAGAAAACGGTTACGATGGATGAGCGCACCAGGTAGTTTGCCAGGTTGCTGAACCCTGCCAACAAAATAAGCAGGGCCGCAAACAGAACCAGGGACCCCACCCGCAGCCCCACGAAGAAAAGGTCCCGTCCACCGCCTTGCTCGGCACTATGGAGCCGGGCCACGCGCAAAAAAACCGCTATTCCCGACACGCATATCAGCGCCAGGTAAAGACTGTATAGTGGCGCCGGAAGCGAGATCAGCTTCAAGAACGCCGAGATTGTCAGGACACCCGCCAGCAAGAACACCACCAGGCGCATCCCGGGGTGGGGAAGCATACCGGAAATCAGAAACGATGATGAGAAGACTACCAGGGCAACGTTCAGGAGCAACCAGGAGGGAGCGGCCCCCTGGTACAACAGCAGGGCCGCAGCTTGCATCGCAAAGATGGAAAAAGCCCACGGATGTTGTCTTATGAAATGCCATTCCTCAATCTTTTCCGGGAATTGCCGGCGGCGGCGCCCGATCAGGAAAATCAGGGTGAGGGTTACAAGAACCTGCAGGAATATCATCCATCCGTAGTCATAATCAGGAAGATATTCGGTCTCCATCTTCCATGCATCGGCCGCCCCCTGTTTTATGGCAGTCCAAAGCGCCGTGCCGAACGGTTCATAGAAATCCAAACTGAAGAAAGACGGCGCATTCTTCTGGAAGGTCTGGCTGCGCACCTTCTTCAGGGCCGCATCAACCGGAATGCCAAGCCGGCTGACTTCGTCAAGCAGATCAGTGAGTTTTTGCTGCAGCACCAGAACCGATGCAGAAGCGTTAGCGGCAGACTGCACGACGGCAGTTGCGGTTTCCAGTGCCTTGTTGAAGGTCTCCGGAGGAATCTCTGCCTGGGCCTCGCTCAGAGACCCCTGCCATTTTTCCCAGAAGGTGTGTTGATCTTCCCAGTTCCCGCGTATGGCTTCAAGATCCGAGAGCTTTGCGGAAACCGCATCAAGGAGCGCCCCAAGTTTGCTCTTTTCACCTTGAATCAGGTGCTGAACATCGAGCAGCCTGTAGATATTCCAGCCGGCACAATCGCCCATGCCGGCTATCTTTTCGACGAGCAGACCGACCCGGTTTTCAGCATCTGTAATCTGCTTGTCAAAAGCTGAAGTATCCCTGGCAACGGCAATGGCTCCTTCAGCTTTGCCCGCCTTCTGACCAAGATCGGCGGCCCGTGGAACCACCTCGGCCAACCCCGGAAATGATGGCTCTGCGCCTTTGGCTTCCCGATTTTGCGTCGCCTTTTCATCCGTGCCGAATACCTTTTCGACAATCTTTGGGATCGAGGTTTGGGTACCGGTTTTTTCCTGCGCAAAACAGGGGCAGGCGAGAAAGGAAGCAATAACTATCAAAGGCAGAAAGAAATGAGGCTTCATAGACTCTTTTTTCGGTTTAGTTACCCCCGGAAAGGGTCCTCCTTTCCGAATCGAAAACTGCCAGTGTCTCATCAGGTGTTTCCTGATGATGGCAAGTTCAGTCAATTCTTAACAATCCCGCGGCCCCGAGCATAATCTCGCCGGAGGCCCCACCGGCCGAGCCGCCGTCGCCGGTCAGGCCCGGTAAGAGTAAAGTTGCACACCCCTTATAGCACAGGGGGACTTCAAGAGTCACCCCGGCAGCTAAATGCGTCTGAATCGGACTTAATCATCCCCCTCCCCCGCCGATTCCCGATACGTATCGGCACCGCCAAGGCATCAAGACTTCCGGGACACATTTAGCCGGGGTGACGGCTATAGGTTTTTTCGCCTCAGACGTCGACATTCCAAGCCTTTTTCATCACTCTGCCGGTGATGTTGATCTTCTAACACGGAGTGCTTAGTTCAAAATGGAGAGCGGCTGGAAAAAACAAGTGAATAGAACCAAGCAGGTTTTAGACGGGGGCCTTGTTTCACACGAATTCCCTCTTACGGGGAGCTAAAGACCATACAACATTACAATTCAAAGGGAAGACCATGAGCGAGTTCCGTACCGAGAGGGATAGCCTGGGAGAGGTGCAGGTGCCTGCCGACAAGTTGTGGGGTGCGCAGACACAGCGTTCGCTCCAGCACTTCAGCATCGGTGAC
Source organism: Syntrophobacteraceae bacterium (assembly GCA_052143075.1). Lineage (GTDB taxonomy): Bacteria > Desulfobacterota > Syntrophobacteria > Syntrophobacterales > Syntrophobacteraceae > SbD1. The sequence continues at coordinate 33,217 of JBKQTS010000261.1, forward strand.
GACCTGATGCCGCGCGAACTGGTATACGCTTATGCCATCCTTAAGAAAGCGGCGGCATTCGCGAACCAGTGCGGCGGCCGGCTTACAAAGCAACAAGGGGATTTGATTGTCCGGGTTTGCGACGAAATCCTCGAGGGAAAGCATCGGGACCATTTTCCGCTTCACGTCTGGATGACAGGCAGCGGCACCCAGTTCAATATGAACGTCAATGAAGTGATCTCCAACCGATGCTGTCAGATTGCCGGTACGCCTCTAGGCAGCAAATCTCCCATCCATCCGAACGATCACGTGAACATGTCGCAGTCATCAAACGACACATTTCCCTCCGCCATGTACATCGCAGCGGGCATTGGAACCAAGCAAAGGCTGACGCCCTCGGTGAAGGCGCTGCGGGACGCTATCGCGGCCAAGGCCGAGTTGTGGAAAGACATCGTAAAGATAGGCCGCACCCATATGCAGGATGCGACGCCACTGACTCTCGGCCAAGAGTGGTCAGGTTATGCCGGCATGCTGGACGAGAGCCTTCAGAATATCGGCAACAGCCTTACAGGCGTCTGGAGTCTCGCGCTTGGCGGCACGGCAGTAGGAACCGGACTCAATGCCGCGCCAGGATTTGCCGAAGATGCCGCCGCCGGGATTGCACGCCTGACAGGGCTGCCATTCGTATCCGCGACCAACAAATTTGCCGTGCAGGGTGCACACGACGCTCTCGTAATGCTCTCGGGCGGACTGCGCAGCCTGGCCGTTTCCCTTTACAAAATTGCAAATGACATCCGCCTTTTGAGCTGCGGGCCACGGTGCGGTTTCTACGAGCTGAAAATCCCCGAGAACGAACCGGGCTCTTCGATCATGCCCGGCAAGGTGAATCCCACGCAATGCGAGGCGCTAACCATGATCGCGGTGCAGGTCATGTCCAATGACGTCGCCGTGGGCTTCGGCGGGGCTTCGGGCTACCTGGAGATGAACGTCTACAAGCCTCTGATAATAGCCAACGTCATGCAGTCGGTCCGCATTCTCACCGACGGCTGCCACAACTTCCGGACATTTCTGGTTGAAGGAACGGAACCCAACCTGAAGCAGATCGATCACTTTGTCCAGAGGTCGCTGATGCTGGTCACGGCCCTGACTCCAGCGATCGGCTACGATAAAGCCTCAGAGATTGCGCACTACGCAAAAGACCATGATCTGACGCTAAAAGAGGCGGCGCTAAAACTCGGCTACGTCAGTGAGGCGGACTACGACCGGATCGTCGATCCGCAAAAGATGGTCCATCCGTATGTGGCCGAATAATCAGGAGGCAAGACATGACACAGGATGAAAACCCTCAAAAAAAGCACGGTGTCGAGATCCTTTACGACGCGAGTCTTAACAAATCGACCGCCTTCACAGAGGCCGAACGAGAGGCGCTCGGCATCGTGGGGCTGGTCCCCGATGTGACTGAGACCGAAGACCTCCAGATGCGCCGGGTGATGCTCCAGCTTGGACACAAGACCACCGACCTCGATCGCTACATCTTCCTCATCAATCTACTCGACCATGACGAAACGCTCTTCTACCGGACCGTAATGTCCGACCCGGCGCGATTTCTCCCTATCGTGTACGACCCGACCATCGGCGAGGCATGCCTGAAGTTCGGACACATCTACCGCCAGGCGCGCGGGATGTATCTCTCGATTGCGCGCCGCGGCAAGGTCAAGGAGATTCTGAAAAACTGGCCGCAGAAAGACGTCCGGTTCATCTGCGTCACGGACGGCGGCCGGATCCTTGGCCTTGGCGACCTCGGGGCCAACGGCGCGGGCATCCCCATCGGCAAACTGCAGCTCTACACCGCCTGCGCCGGTGTGCCGCCGAAATACCTGATGCCCATGTACCTCGACGCGGGCACCAACAATGAGCAGTACCTGCACGATCCTTTGTATCTGGGACTGCGCCGCCCGCGACCTTCCACCGAAGAGCTGTACTCGTTTGTCGACGAATTCGTAGACGCCGTGCAGGAAGTGTTTCCTCTTTGCTGCATTCATTTTGAGGACTGGACGGGTACAGACGCCGTGCACCTGCTTCAGCGCTACCGCGACAAGTACAACGTATATAACGACGACGTGCAGGGCACCGCAGGGATCACTCTCGCCGGGATGATCAACGCGACCAGGCTGAAGGGCACGAATCTGAAGGACGAAAAATACCTGTTCCTCGGCGCGGGCTCGGCTGGGATCGGCCTTGCCGACCTGCTGTGTTCTGCGCTCGTTGCGCAAGGCATGACTCTCAATGAAGCGCAGTCACGGGTCTACATGTTCGACATCAACGGCCTGCTGGAGACGACCCGCAAGGACCTCGCCGATTTCCAGATTCCGTATGCACACCAACACGCGCCGACGCGGGATTTCGTCGCTGCCATCGAGAGCATAAAGCCGACCACGATCATCGGCGTGAGCACGATAGGCGGAGCTTTCACGCAGAAGGTCATAGAGAGCATGTCGCGCATCAACGAGCGCCCCGTGATCCTTGCCCTATCGAACCCGACCGAGAAGGCCGAATGCACGCCGGAGCAAGCGTACGCATGGTCGAAGGGCAAAGCTATCTATGCTGCCGGCGTACAGTTCGCGCCGGTCCATTACAACGGCCGGACATTTTTACCAGGACAAGCGAACAATTTCTACATATTCCCCGCCGTCGGTATGGCGATCTTCGCGACACAGGCCAGGCGAGTTACCGACGAGATGTTCATCGAGGCCGGGCAGGCGGTGGCGGACCAGGTGCCGTCCGAGTTGCTTAAGCAGGGTCTCCTGTACCCACTGCAGTCGAACATCCTTGAAACCGAGGTGAAAACTGCGGCACGGGTGGCAAAGGTCGTATTCGAGAGCAACCTTGCCCGCGTCCAACGGCCGGCGGACCTGGAGGCGTTCATTCGGAGCCACGTTTATAAGCCGGAATACCAATCTCTTATTTAGGGCGGAGGGGCCGCCTGCGACTTGGCCACTGCCTTCGGCCGTGGCACAGACAGGATCTCCACACCGTTGGTCGCGGACAGGTCAGGGATAGCGTAGAGATTGTGTACGCCTGCGCTAGAATTCCCCCTGCCCCGCATCGCTCCGCGATGAGTGAATAGTGAATAGTGAACAGTGAAAAATAACTCCTTTCAGAAAAAGCTTTCAAACCAAAATCCCCCTGCCCCCCTTTGGAAAATGGGGGAAACAACCCGTTTGGGAGTAGTGCAACGGTAGAGGAGCCAAGACGATGACAATGGCAGGCACATCCCAAACCGAGGCCCAAGGCGTGCGGTTGCCAATACTGCAGGGGATCCTGCCCGTCGACCGGTCCACGGTGTTGGCCGACATCCTGGCGGGCGTGACCCTGGCTGCCCTGGCCGTCCCTCAGGTCATGGGCTACACGAGGATCGCCGGCGCCCCGGTGATCACCGGCCTCTACACCATCCTCATCCCCATGACCCTGTTTGCGATCTTCGGCTCGTCGCGGCACCTGGTGGTGGGGGCCGACTCCGCCTCTGCGGCCATCCTGGCCGGTGGCCTTGCCGGCCTGGCCGTCCCGGGCTCGGCCGAATACGTGGCCCTGTGCGGCGTGCTGGCGTGCATGGCCGCTGTGATGCTTATCCTAGCCCGCCTGATTCGCCTGGGGTTTCTGGCGGACTTCCTGTCCCGCACCGTGCTCATCGGATTTCTGACGGGCGTGGGCGTCCAGGTGGCCATCAGTGAAATGGGGGGCATGCTGGGATTGCCCAGGGGCGGGCACGGCACCCTGGGCAGATTAATTTACGATGTCCAGCATCTCCGACAGTCGCACTGGTCTACCCTGATAACGAGCGTGGCAGTTCTCATCATCATTCTGGGCTCCCGGCAAATATCCAGGAAACTCCCCGGCCCTCTCATCGCGGTCATCGGCGCGATCACCCTGAGTTGGGCGATCAACCTGCAAGCCCACGGGGTCACCATCCTCGGCCCGGTTCCCGGCGGCATGCCGGCGGTGGGCCTGCCCCACGTGGACCTGAGCGTCAACCTCCTACTGAAGCTCCTGCCAACCGCCTTTTCCATATTTGTGGTAATCCTGGCCCAGAGCGCCGCGACGTCGCGAGCCTATGCCACCCGTCACAACGAACGCTTCAGCGAGAACGTTGACCTGGTAGGCCTCAGCCTTGCCAACGTGGGCGCCGGGCTAACAGGCGCCTTTGTGGTCAACGGCAGCCCCACCATGACTCAGACGGTTGACAGCGCAGGGGGGCGCAGCCAGTTGGCGCAAATCACCACCAGCATTATTGTCCTCCTGGTGCTCCTCTTCCTGACCAAGCCATTGCAGTTCATGCCCGGGGCGGTGCTTTCCGCCGTGGTTTTCCTGATCGGCCTGGATTTGGTTGACGTGCCGGGAATGAGGCAGATTTTTCGCGAGCGGCCGGCAGAGTTCAGGGTGGCCCTCATAACCGCTGCCACCGTAGTTTTCGTGGGGGTTGAGCAAGGTGTGCTGCTGGCCATGTTCCTGTCACTGGTGAGCCACACCAGGCACGGCTACCGGCCGAAAAACGCGGTGATCGTGGAGGCCCAACCTGAAGGCTGGAAGACCGAGCCGGTGGCAACCCATGGCCAATTGCTCCCGGGGCTGCTGGCTTACAGGTTCAGTCACAGCATGTACTATGCCAATGCCGGGCAGTTGTTCGAGGAGGTGAGCAGGCTGGCCAAAGAGGCGAAACCGCCCCTGGTGTGGTTCTGTATCGGCGCCGGCGCCGTGGACGACATCGACTACACCGCTGCCGCAACTTTGCGCTCCCTCTACGCCATACTCAAGGAGCAGGGTATAAGACTGATATTTTTCGAGGTCTCCGACGAGGTTTATGCCCAACTGGAACGATCAGGGATAACCGACCTGGTCGGCAAGGACGCCTTTTATGCCACCGGCGCTGCGGTTTTCAGCGCCTATAAGAAGGCAACTCCATCGCTCCGCGATGAGTGAACGGTGGACAGTGAATGGTGAATAGTGCGCAGAAAAAGCTTTCAAACCAAAATCCCCCCTGCTCCCCTTTAGGGGGAGCTCGATTTGGTTGTCAGGACGAAAACATTCCGGCTAAACGCCCCTGGTCATGGACAGACCAGTGGTAGCGTGGAGTGAAAAGATTATGCCTCCTTTCCAACTCGGACACTGCTAGTGCACTAGTCTCTCATAAAGCCAGATTCACTTAAGCTCAGTCCAGCGTTTCCGGATGGAGGCCAGCTACTTCAGGCAAAGTTGAGAGGCGGCGACAGGGAGGTGGTCAATGGGTAAAATGAAGGAGCGGATCAACCAATTCGCCTGGGAACTTCATGACCGGCGGCGCACAGCGCTGTCTGTGTCCCTGGGAGCGGTAACAGGGGTTATCGGCTGGAAATGGTTCGGTCTGACGGGAAAGGTTGCCTTCCTCTCAGGCTGGATCATGGCCATGACCATTTACCTGGTCTTGCTGGGAATCGTTATATTCCATGCCGACGGCACCATGACCAGGCAGCGGGTATCCAAGGATGATCCCAGCCGGGTCATGGTGCTGATCGTACTGATCATAGTTGCCCTGCTGGGAAATATCAGCGTCGGAGTCATCCTTTCGTCGGAGGGTAATAAGTATCCAGGCCAAGCCCGTCTCCTGGTGGCATTGAGCGTCTGGGCCGTGATCATGTCCTGGTGTCTCCTGCACGCCGCCGTTGGACAGCACTACGCCCGGCTGTATTATGACGAGACGGATGCCCATGGCCGCCCTTTCCCCAGTGGAATGCGCCAGGGTTTTGTATTCCCCGGGAATGAGCAACCCAACTACCTGGACTTCATGTATATCTCCTTCACCGTGGGCCTGACCTACGCCGTAAGCGATGTCAATGTCACCTCGGCGATCCAGCGGCGCATGGTTCTGATGCACAGCATAATCTCGTTTTTCTTTTATTCGATGATTTTGGGAGTCTTCCTGAACGCCATTGTGACTTCTTGAAACTGGTCAACAGCCAGCTAGACTTTGGCGTTGGAACTTGAAACCGTAATCCGGCCACCAAGCTCCGGCACTTTGGGCCGATGCCCTGGCAAAACGTCAGCAACAGTGATATTTAAGGACATCTGAAGGGGAGAAAAAAGGCAATGACGGGGTTGGAGTTGGGTCTCGTAGGACTGGCGGCTGTGGCGGGAGGGACGGTGAATGCGCTTGCCGGCGGTGGAACTCTTATCACTTTTCCAATGCTGATCGCGCTGGGCGTTCCGGCTGTGGCGTCGAACGTGACAAACACCGTCGCCCTCTGCCCCGGTTACCTGGGAGGAACCCTGGCGCAGTTAAACGATCTGCGAGGGAGCAAAAAACGCCTTTGGCTCCTCGCACCCGCCGGTGTGTTGGGGGGCGTCGCCGGAGGAGTTTTGCTCCTGAACACGAGTGAAAGTCTGTTTCGCTCGATGGTGCCTTTTCTGATATTGCTCGCCGCCGGTCTTCTCGCCGTACAGGAGCCAGTGCGAGCCTGGATCGCGCGCCATCCCGGACACTCAAGATCGTCAAAAACGCACGAAACGCTAATCGCCCTACCGGTAGCTTTGGCCGCAGTTTACGGGGGGTATTTCGGCGCGGGCTTGAGCGTGATCGTGCTGGCGGTACTCGGACTCGTGCTCGATGACACACTCACGAGGTTAAATGCGCTCAAGCAGATTCTCGCGTTTAGCATAAATATGGCGGCGGCTATTTTCTTCCTGTTCTCAGGGCAGGTGATCTGGCCGGTAGCGCTGGTAATGGCAGTAGGGGCGCTAATAGGCGGGGTATTGGGCGGGCGCCTTGCAGGCTGGATCCGGCCGATCGTATTGCGCTGGATCGTTGTCTCGGCCGGCGTTGTGATCGCCGTGCTCTACATGTTTTGAGAAGCAGATATGATGGGCGGGATAAGACCACAACGGCAGCAGCAAAGGGCAAGGCCGCTTCGATCAAGTTTACAGGTAGACAGCGAGTGATTAGATACATACCAGCCATTTGTAATCACTATACAATTCGTTCTTTTGGAGTCGAAAAGCAATGACCGACAAGCAGCCAACGACACCGGAAAAAAAGCAAAACGGTTTGGGTAGCCAACGGCCTTCAGGCCCTGTATTCACGTTCTGGTGGGTAGTCTTACTGGCGCTTCTCATTTGGAATGCAGCACTCTTTATGACGCCATCGAAGCATGAAGCCCTTGTCCCGTATTCGACTTTCCTCGAGCAGGTCCGGGCCGGCAACGTCTCAGAAGTGCTCATAGCCGGTCCGCAAATCAGCGGTACGTTAGTCAAACCGATCCTTTGGCCGGAGTCCCCGGCGGCGGGCGCCCCTTCTCAGCCAGGTAAGGCAGAGACGGCAACGAATCCGGGCGCAAGGAATCTTTCTGAAACTCAGACGGGGAAAAATGATGGCGAGAATACTAGCAAGGGTCAAGCAGCTCTACAAAATTACACCAACTTTGCCACAGTTTTTCCCGAATCCGTGGGTGACCCGGCCTTGATGCCTCTCCTTGAGTCTCATCATGTCACCGTGAATGCACAAGTGCCTACCAAGCCGTGGTTTCTCACCCTGCTCGTGGACTGGGGACCGATGCTCGTACTCGTTTTGTACTTCGTATGGATGGGCCGGCAGGCAATGCGCAACCAGTCGAGTATATTCGGACTTGGACAAACGAAGGCCAAGCGTTACAGCAGCGAGCAACCCAAGGTGACATTCAAGGACGTCGCCGGCGCTAACGAGGCCAAGGGCGACCTGGAGGAAGTGGTCGATTTTCTTCAAAATCCGCAAAAGTATCACGAGATAGGGGCGCGCATACCACACGGCACGCTGCTCGTTGGACCGCCCGGTACTGGAAAGACCCTGCTGGCTCGTGCCATAGCGGGCGAAGCGGAGGTGCCTTTCTTTTCCATCAGCGGCTCCGAGTTTGTAGAGATGTTCGTTGGAGTCGGAGCGAGCCGGGTCCGCAGCCTTTTTGAGCAGGCCAAAACTGCCTCACCTTGCATCGTCTTCGTTGACGAATTGGATGCAGTGGGCCGGCGGCGCGGCGCCGGTCTCGGCGCGGTGAACGACGAAAGAGAACAAACCCTGAATCAGCTTCTGGTTGAGATGGACGGTTTTGACGAGCGCCAGGAAGTCATCGTGCTGGCCGCCACAAACCGGCCAGACGTACTTGACCCGGCCCTCCTGCGCCCGGGCCGATTCGACAGGCAGGTGACGGTCCCGCTTCCCGACCGGGAGGGCCGGGAGGGTATTCTACGCATATACACCGGGAAAATACCAATAGCACCGGATGTCAACCTCGATCTGTTATCCCGCAAGATGGTGGGCATGAGCGGCGCCGACATCGCCAACATTTGCAACGAAGCGGCTCTCGCAGCCGCGCGGCGTTCCCATAAGCAGGTGAGCATGGCGGATTTTGACGAGGCCCTCGATAAGGTTATACTGGGCGGGGAGCGTCCGTCGCTCACAGATCCAAGTGCGAGGAGAATAGTCGCCTATCACGAGGGCGGCCATGCCACGGTCGCCTGGCTCACTTCGGCGGCCGATCCCGTTCATAGGATAACTATTATTCCGCACGGCCGCGCACTTGGGGTTACGGAACAGGTGCCTTCCGAAGAACAATATAATTACAGCCGGACGTACCTGGTTGCGCGCATCGACGTCCTGCTGGGCGGCCGACTATCGGAACAGATGGTTTTTGGCGATGTTACAACCGGGGCCGAAAATGATCTTATCCAGGCCACCCGCCTTGCCCGGCGGATGATGACGCGTTGGGGAATGGGAAGCCTTGGCCCGGTCGCTTTCGAGTCCGACGATCAACAGCCATTTCTGGGATACGAGATGTCGCAGGGCAGGGACTACAGCGAATCTACAGCGGCCCGTATCGATGACGATATCCGAAAACTAATTGCAGAACGATGCGAGATTGTAACCAGCCTCTTGAACGGCGCGCGGGCCAAGTTGGACAAGCTGGCGGAAACATTACTCCATGACGAGACCGTTGACGAAAAGGTTTTAGAGCAAATCCTCGGCGCCAGGAAGCAGGTTTCCGAAGAACCTGTCCCCGATGCGCGGCCTGAGACAAAAAGGTGACCAAATTTTTTTCAGTACAGAAAAACTTGGCGGTGGGACCGCCAGCCAGGGTCGCCACTGCCTGCTGCGGCGGCACAACCAGGATCTCCACAGCCCCTCCCACCGCGAGGCGGTACTCCTTCCGGCTAAAGCCGGTAAGAGGAATGACCATATTATGCATGCCTCCGCGCTGAAATCCCCCCTGCCCCCCTTTAGGAAAGGGGGGATCGATTTCCTTGCACCTTTCGGTGCGGCGCTGGGCAATCCGGAAATGGCGGGGCGCCAAACTGTACGCGCCAGGACGAAAAATGCCTCCTTTCCGAATCGTAAACCTCGCGGGGAGTTCAGATAAGGTCAAATTCTCCTACGTTCATCCGGGGTTTCCGGTTCCTGAATTCTCCTCAATGAAGATAGTAAGATTGACCGGCCTCGGTTCAAAAAAGCATTAATCGTATATTTCATTCCCAGGGGGCAGATTACCTCATGAAGACATTTATACAGTTCGTACAGCGTTTACGATCAGGAATTTGGGGAATGGCGTGTTGGCAGTTCGGCGGCCGGGTTTGACCGGTCCATCCGGTTAGTACTTCCGGGCAGGCAGGGAATATGGAAATAAGCTTCAGTCTGGACCCAGATAACACTCTTGTTGTGCGGCTTGGCGGAGACTGGAATATCGCGCATGGACCGCCATCCGCAGAAGAGCTTCAGA